>JBFHSP010000148.1:0-7327 GCA_041591085.1 Kangiellaceae bacterium
ATGATGGGACGAAGTCTTGCCTCACCTGCGAGTTTAACCGCTTCAACTTTTTCAATATTTTGCAGTCGTAACTGATTTATTTTATCAATCAATACAATGGCATTATTAACAACTATCCCTGACAACATAATCAATCCGATAAATACCACCACCGATAAGGTTGTATTGGTTAGATACAAGGCAAACACGGCACCAACTAATGCTAAAGGAACACTGAATAGAATAACGAATGGATGAAGTAACGATTCAAACTGAGAAGCCATGACCAAATAAACTAAGAATATAGCCAGTGCTAGCGCAATTTTAAGTGAATCAAACGATGATTCCATTTCCTCATTTTGCCCAGCCACTCTTATTTCAATCCCGGCATAATTTGGAATTTCATCAATGATGGATTGCAGTTCTACCACGGCTTCTCCGAGGTCACCATAGGTTAAGTTGGCAGAAACAATAGCAACCCGCTCTTGGTTCACACGATGAATTTCGCTCGGCCCAGTTTCAATGCGAACATCGGCTATGGAGTGAAGCGGAATAGATTTTTCACCGGTTGTATTGATAATTAAATTTCTCACATCTTCAATTGACGAGCGCTGATCTTCACTGACTCGCACCAGTACATCTATTTTTCTATCTCTGAAAGCATACTTAGTCGCAATTTCACCTCTCAATTGCTTAACTAATTGTTCAGCAACATCGGGGACACTCAAACCTAAGTAGGATGCTTTTTCCTGGTCAAAACGCACTTGAATTTCTGGATGCCCCACTTCTACAGTTGATTTCACGTCACTGAAGCGCTCACTCGCGCTAATTTTTTGTTGTAACTGATCGGAAACGCTTTTTAGTTTTTCCAAATTAAAACCTACTAATTCAACTTCAAGCGGTGTTTTAAAAGTGAATAGCGCGGGACGGTCAATTTTAACTTTAATATCAGGAATTTCTTTTAACTTATCACGCAATAAGTTAATGGTGGTAGACTCTTGCTCTCCTACCACGCCAGGATTTAACACAATATTCAACTCGGCATGATTTTCTCCACCCTTATCTGGGGTTGAGTCTAATCGATTACCCGATCCCGATACGGAATAGCTTCGCGCAATTTCTGGTATACTTTCAGCAAGCTTTTGCGCACGCTTAACAATTTCATCGGTGTTGGCAAGCTTAGTTCCTGGCATTGCTTCTATTTCAACAATAAACTCGCCTTGCGACATTTGCGGAATTAACTCAATTCCAATTTTATCAATCAATAGTAACGAACTTCCAAACAGTGCTAATGCTACGGTAACCACCAAAAGTTTGGCATTAAGAGCCGCATTTAATATGCTTTTATACAAGCGCTCTAGGCCACTGTAAAACCAATTGAATGGGATCACTAAAATTTGGAACAACCAAAATAGCAACCGACCAATTGCATGCGCGACTAATTGAATCACCCCAGTCAACGTATTAAAAATGGTGTGAGTAACAAAATTCAACATTCTTCCCCAAATGGAAATACTGATAACTTTTTCTATCGTTTGCTCATTATCAATTTGCTTTTCAGACGCTGAATTATGATCCGATTCTTTAATGCCCTGGATCGCCGAAACCATGGGTATAAATGTAAGTGCAACTAATAAGGAAACTAACAAAGCAAAAGTTACCGTTAACGCCTGATCAGAGAACAATTGACCTGCGATGCCATCAACAAATACTAAAGGTAAAAACACAGCAATTGTCGTTAAGGTTGAAGCCAAAATCGCACCAGAAACTTCTTTCGCTCCTTGTCTTGCGGCTTCAACTTGATGATGTCCTTCTTCTCGCTTTCGAGCTATGTTTTCAAGCACCACTATCGCGTTATCAACCAGCAAACCTACTGCCAAAGCTAATCCTCCGAGCGACATAATGTTCATAGTGATGTCAAAACCAAACATCATATTGAAACTGACAATCACAGAAATAGGAATAGATAACGAGATAATTAAAGTAGAACGAAAATCCCTCAGAAATAGATACAAAACAATCATCGCTAATACGCCACCGATCATTGCGTTATTAATCACTTCATCAATAGCTTGTTCAATAAAGTTGGCTTGGTTATAAATTTCATCAAGGACCACTTCTTCGGGCATATTCTTTTTTATACTGGCAAACTTTCTTTTTAAAGCGCGTGCAACCGATACGGTGTTAGCATCACCTTCTTTATAAATGGCAATCTCTACTGCTTCCTTACCATTTAAACGCGTAATCGCTTCTCGCTCTTTATACTTTTGCTCAACCGTTGCAATATCTTTTAAATAAACGGGCGAGCTATTAACGGTTGCAATAATCGAGTTAGCAATTTCTGAAACCGACTGATATTGATTTATGGTTCTTACCAAATATTGTTGGCTACCTTCCTCTAGTCTGCCACCGGATAAATTAACATTTTCAACACGTAGCTTATTCGCCACTTGTTCAATACTTAAGTTAAGTTGGGCTAGCTTTGCTTGATCAACTAAAACTTGAATTTCATCTTCTAAACCACCGCTAATTTTGACCGCGGCGACACCTTCTACTGACTCAATTTGTCGTTTAATTTCTTCTTCAGAAAAACGCCGAAGTTGAATGAGCGTTTCTTCATCGAGTATTTGAGATTCAGTTTGCGACTCTTTAGATTTTGACAACGACAACCGTAAAATGGGTGCTAATGTTGGGTTGAATCTCAGTAAACTTGGTCGTTTTACATCAAGTGGAAGCTGAACAATATCGAGTTTTTCTCGAACATCAAGACCTGCTAACCCCATGTCAGTGCCCCAATTAAATTCGAGCAATACATCAGACTGGCCTGCTCGAGAAATCGAGCGCACTTGTCGTAAGTTTTTAACAACACCTACGGCTTCTTCAATCGGCTTTGAAATTAAGTTTTCTAATTCAAGTGGAGCCGCGCCTGGGTATTCTGTTCTTACGGTTAAGGTAGGATAAGAAAGATCCGGCAACAAGGTTAAACCGAGTCTTCCCAACAGCACAAAACCAAACACTACCAATGCTACCGTAAACATTGAAATAGTAACCGGACGACGCGTTGATAGCTCAATAATCCCGTGATTAAAACTCATGACAGTCCCCAAGCAAAACTAAATGTTTTGAAATACGTAAAATATAAAGTCGGTATAACTTTAAGCCTGATACCGACATAAAGAGTTTTATAAGTCTGAAGCGGCTACTTGAGAAGGCTCAGCATTGGTTGATTTCTGATTGAGAATTTCAACTTTGGTGTTTTGCTTCAAACTGTTTTGGCCTGCAACGACTACTTGGTCTCCAAAACTCAGCCCGTCCGTGACCTCAATTTTTCCTTGATGATCATAACCGGTATGGATCACCGTTTTTTCAGCTTTACCATCGGTCACCAAAAACACCGTCGGTTTATCTTCATCGGCAATTAAAGCATTCTTATCCAAAATTAAAACATCTTTCTTGTTGGCATAAACAATACCTACGCGGCCAAACATCCCTGGTTTTAAGCGAGAGGTTGGATCGTTCACTTCAACCGTTACTTTAAAAGTTCCGCTGGTTGCGTCAATGACCGGACTGATTCGTTTTACTCGACCAAAATATTGTTGATTAGGATCAGCATCCATTTGAATCAACGCTGTTTGATTAACTGACAATTTGGTTAGTTCGCCTTCAGGTACATGAATGACTGCAAGTAAAGGTTCAAAGTCGGAAATATGAAACAATGAATCACGAACATTAACCATATTGCCCTCTTTAATAAACCGCTTTGCAATCACGCCATTGATTGGCGCAGTTATAGTTGCATACTCTAATTGTAAAGTGGCTAAATCGAATGACGCTTGCTGTGCTTCATATTCAAACTTTAAGCGCTCATAAGTATCTGAACTCACCATTTGCTTTTCATAAATTCTGCGGTTTCTTTCTAACTCAGCCTTAAGACGTCCCAAATTAGCTTGTGCTTGTTTTAATTCTAAACGCAATTTATCGGTATTTAATTGAGCTAGTTTTTGTCCTTTAACGACGCGATCACCTTCTTCAACATAAATCTCGGTGATGATTTCGCTGGTTTTGGCGACAACCGTTGCTTCCTCTTCAGCTTCCAGAGCCATGGTATTGCCATAAATGGCACTGATGTCACCACGCTCGACTTGAGTTACCTCAACGGGTACTGCAACCACTTCCTTTTCTTCGGTTTCAGCCGTTTTAGCCTCTTCTTTTGAAGAACAAGCCAATAGCGATAAGGCGATTGAAACGACAGCTAAAGTTTTCATTCCAACGTTTTGATTTTTCATAACAAGCCCAATTCCTTAATTACTAAGATTGCTGCCAAATTAAGATAAGCACGCAATTAAACCTAAGTGTTATACACAACCATAACACTACATATGCAAAACTCAACTTCAAAGATGTAACACAATTCGATCATCTGGATCCAAACGCCCATCTTTCAAATGCTCGCTTACGAAACTAGCGCACTTCAATCTTTATGCCAATCTTATAACGTATTGATTTATATACGTTTGTATCAGTCTATTAGAGTTAAAAAGTAACCACATTGGCGAAATTAACCAATATGCGGCCTATTTATAAGAGTCGGTTACAGCGCAAATAGGATTTTTTTTAAGTGTTAACAAATGTGTAATTCAAATTTGAATGCCCCACACAACCTAGCAACACTTGTTTACAGGCTTTTGCTGGAAACCTTGAGTTTCCAGATAGGTCGGTTACACTTTCGTTACTCAAATCACTTTCGTTACTCAAAACAGTTTAAGGATAATTATGGCTTTTCCCGCCCCAGAGGCCATTAAGCAATGGTCTGACGTTAAACAACACAGCTTCGATGCTTTAATTATAGTTTCGACTCAGTTAAATTTTGCTTTTGAGCCCAAAGTATCTCAATGTTTAGAAGAATTGGCTTCAATTGACCATCGAGTTGGTCAAGAGGTTGTGTTGACTCGATGTACCGCCGTTCCAGGAGAGCGATTGATCCACGCTCCTGCGCATGGGCTTGATAAAGATTACTCTGATGTGCGTAATTTTGGTGATGCCACCAAGGCTGCTGTTGAAATAGCTAAGTCTTCAGGCTCGGTCAATCCACTCATTTATATTGCTGCAACGGATCGTAATTTCCCAAATTTATTAAACGTTTGTTATTTAAGTGCCTGCCAAGGACTTTGGAAACCGCTAGAAGCCCGCGAAGTGATCGGTGAAGAAAAGCTTGAGCCCATTCAATCGATTGGCCTGTTCGATCCTCTTGGTGCTTTTGATCCAAAACTTGCGGGTTCCATTGAATCGGGTAAACGCTTAGCGAGAGATCTGTGTGGCACAGAACCTGAACGGATGGCTCCACCTAAATTCGCCGAATATTGCGAGCAAGCCTTTAAAGGTAGCAACGTAGAAGTCAAAGTTGAATCAAACCAAGCCACCATATTGCAAGAATTCCCTTTATTAGCCGCAGTGGGGCGAGCTTCACAATCGGTTGAAAGACACCATCCACGAGTTATTGAGTTGACTTACACGCCAAAAGGTAACATTCACACTACATTATTTTTAATTGGCAAAGCGGTCACATACGATACTGGCGGTGCCGATATTAAAGTAGGTGGTCATATGGCGGGCATGAGCCGAGACAAAGGCGGTGGAGCCGCTGTGGCAGGATTTTTAAAATCGGTTGCAGAGCTTCAGCCAGAAGGAATTAAAGTAGTCGGAATTATTGGTGCAGTTCGCAACTCGGTAGGTTCAGACTGTTTCGTCGCAGATGAAATCATCACCGCACATTCGGGAAAAAGAGTGCGAATTGGCAATACCGATGCCGAAGGTCGTTTAGCTATGTGTGATTTGCTGTCACATGCAAGAATAAGTGCGCTACAAGAAGCTAACCCGCATTTATTTACCATTGCGACCTTAACCGGTCACGCCGCCCTTACCGCAGGGCCGTATACTTTACTGGTTGAAAACGGCCCTGCTCGCGCCAAACAAGTGAGCTCATCAATCGCACAATCAGGAGATGATTGGGGTGATTGCGCTGACATAAGTAGGCCACGCCGTGAAGATTGGCAAACGATTAAACCGAGAACCGAAGCGGATGATGTTTTATCGTCTAACAATGGCCCTTCAGTTTCTATTGCTAGAGGCCATCAATTTCCAATGGCATTTTTAAGCGTGGCATCAGGACTTGACGATCACGGTCAATTCTCTCAGCAGCCATTGCCTTATGTGCATATCGATATTGCCGGTAGTGGCGTTGAAGGTGGCAGCTGGCAACATGGCAAACCCACCGCAGCCCCGATCACGGCTTTAATAGGGGCATTTATAAAAAACAAATGATTATTTTGCGCGGCTTTTTAAGTCGCGTAAAATGCCTCGCTTTCTATTTGTGCGCACAATCATGTAAAAACGCTCAAAATTTGTGCGCCACCCACTGGAACTTTGCACTATGCACACCACTTCTGGCCGTTGGCAGTATGGTTTATTTTTGTCTGTAGTTACGGCGGTACTGTGGGGGCTTTTACCCATTGCACTCAAAGGACTACTGCAATACACCGATGTTTTCACCATCACCTGGTATCGTTTTGTTATAGCCAGTGTTTTCTTAGGTGGATTTTTGGTTGCGAAAAGTCGTATCCCCGACTGGAACCTAGTTAAAAATAAAACCATCGCAATCCTCGTTGGCGTGGTTTTAATTGGTCTACTTGGTAATTATATTTTGTATATGATTGGATTAGATATGACTACGCCAGGTGCAGCGCAGGTGATGATCCAGTCTGCCCCCATGTTGTTGCTATTGGGTGGTCTATGGATGTTCAAAGAACAATTTACTTTTGCCCAGTGGCTAGGTCTTGCCATTTTTTGTGCAGGTCTTATTTTATTTTTCAATCAACGATTCGATGAAATTCTAACAGGTACCGGCACTTACACCATTGGAATTTTCATTATTTTTATCGCAGGTGTTTTATGGGCCGCTTACGCACTGGCGCAAAAACAGCTATTAAAAACTTTTGCCTCTGAACAAATTATGATTATGGTTTATTTAGCAGGAGCGATAGTGTTTGCGCCCATTTCCGCACCACTGGTTATTGTGGAGTTTGATGGCTTAGCTTGGGCACTGCTTATTTTTTGTGGCGCGAATACTTTAGTCGCCTATGGCGCATTTGCTGAAGCGCTCGACCATTGGGAAGCCTCAAGAGTAAGCGCCACCTTAGCCATTACTCCGCTACTCACTCTAACCTTTATGCAAATAACAGAATGGTTTGCTCCTAGTTTTATGCAACCAGAACCACTGAATGCGTTAAGTATTCTAGGTGCTTTTTTAGTTGTCGGAGGATCGGCAATTACTGCGCTATGGAAGAAGCAA
>JBFHSP010000149.1:0-7267 GCA_041591085.1 Kangiellaceae bacterium
CTAAAGTTAACACCGCCCAATAGACCAAAAAAACCCGGACTTGACTGCTCTTACGTTTAACCTGCCAGATTTTGTTAAAGGAGGCATCGATGGTTTTCATTAGCATTAAAGCAGTTAAAACGAGCATTAAGCTTCCAATCCAAGTAAGTCCACTGGTATTTACAATATATTCGCTTAAATATTGCTCGATGGCAGCGCCGGTTTCAGGAATGATATTTGAAAAGATCCAAGTTTGAACATCTTGAGCCATCGATTGCATTTGCGGAAATAATGATAAAAACGAAATAATAACCGTAAGCAAAGGCACTATGGCTAATAAGGTAGTCACGGTCAATTCAGCTGCGATAGAAGCACAGCCATCCCGTGAGAAACGAGAAAAAACATACGCAACAAACTGTCTAAGCCAATCAAGCTTTTCTTCAATCATCAATTCAGCCTACAATAGGTCACTTGTTTAATTTTGATCGGTACAAAGTATAGCCATGCAAGAATACACTATTTATCACAATCCTCGTTGTTCTAAATCTCGTCAAACCTTACAACTTCTCAAAGATAACGGAATTGAACCAAAAGTTGTTGAATATTTAAACTCTCCACCTAGTGTTAAAGAGTTAAAAGCCATATTAAAGGCTCTTAATTGTTCTGCTCAAGACATTTTAAGAACAAAAGAAGACGAGTATAAACAAAGTGGCTTAAACAACGACAAGCTAACGGTAAATCAACAACTCGAACTGATGGTGCAGTTTCCTAAAGTTATCGAACGCCCCATTGTAGTTAAAAATGACAAAGCAGTAATTGGTCGTCCTCCTGAAAACGTTCTTGAGTTGATTTAAAATCTATATGCCAAAAATTCTTGTTCTATATTATTCATCCGGTGGAAGCACCAAAGAACTCGCTCGTCTTATCGCTAGGGGAGTTGAACAGGTTGGCGGTGAAGCCGTGTTGCGAACCGTTCCCAAAGTTCACGCGAACAATACACCGAGTGAACCGGCAATTCCCGAAGCGGGCGATCCTTACGTAGAACTCAGCGACTTACAGCAGTGTGATGGTTTAGTGCTAGGCAGTCCAACTCGATTTGGCAATATGGCAGCTCCGTTAAAAGCATTTTTTGAACAAACCAGTGAACTATGGATGCAAGGCGCTTTAGCTGGAAAACCAGCCAGTGTTTTTTGTTCGAGTAGCAGTTTACATGGTGGTCAAGAAACAACCCTTACTTCGATGATGCTGCCATTGTTGCATCACGGCATGCTGATCATGGGATTGCCCTACTCTGAAACGGCCTTAATCAATACTCAAACAGGTGGTACGCCTTATGGTGTTACCCACGTTAATGGCGCCAAAAATCAAAATGCAATTAGCGAACATGAAAAAGAATTATGTTTGGCGCAAGGCAAACGAATGACAGAATTAGCGAAAAAGTTATGTCTTTAATCAATAAATTAAACCTTTGGCATAAAATAACCCAAACATCTTATTTGGGATTAATCTTTTTTGTTTTTTTTTGGACCTTATTGATATCACCGACCGAAATTGTTAACCCTTATATATTTGCAATTGTATTGCTTCTGCCGTTGTTGTTTGCCGCTAAAGGCGTATTTAAAAAACAGCTTTATACTTATGCTTGGTTGCAATTTATTAATATGATTTATTTTTCTCACGCAATTATGATCGTTATGAGTGACCAAGCAAATCGCTCAATCGGTTGGATTGAACTTAGTTTGGTTTCAATTAATTTCACCGCAGCGATCATCTCCATCAGGCTCAACAAAAAGCTTCAGGCTCCTTCTGAATAACAACCACTTTATTTGAAATATCTCTTAAGGCGTTGTTTGCAATTGTTGTATCAGTAATAAATAGGGCGAATCATCTTGCCCTTTTTGTTGCGCAAGTTCGGTTGCTTTTTGAAAGTTTTCTAACGCCCGGACATTGTCGCCTTGTTTTTGATAGATTTTCCCCAACGATGCTCTGTAGTCAATTTCTTCCGGAAAGTCCTTGATAGCCAACAGAAAAGTATCAACTGCTCGTTCCAAATCACCATGTTTTTGAAAGAAATGTCCGTATTCGGAGTAAGATTCAGATAGTTTCGCATCACCTAATTCCTGCTCGAATTCTTGAAAAAGCCGATAATTGTCGGCATTCATGGTTGCGCGAAACAAGCTGTATTTCGCTAGAACGCCAACTTCTTGGCTCAGCTGATAGCGTTTTGCTCGAGTTTGATAATAGGCTTTTACCGCATCGATACCGCCAAACGCTTCTAAATCTTCCAGCGACTGAAAATTGAGATCTGGAAAATCGGAAAAATACCAAGCTAATCCATCCGTAAGCGCTTCTAATGGCGTTGTAAAATGGTCATAACGAACAGAAAATCGGTCATGCTGACGATACTGCCATTTAATTGAATTATTTTGATCCTTCTCAAACATTTTAATTAAGGCTTGATAACCTGGCACTGCCCAGTTCTCCGATTGACCGAGCGACAGATAGAATCGCGTAGACAGGTTTTTCCGGTTAACTAAAACATGCTCCGTTTGACTTAAAAGCCTCTTACCAAAGAAAGGACTACTGGATAAAAGGTAGGCATCAAACAAATCAGGTGACTCGTTGAACAGACCTAATCCAAAATTTGCAGCGTATTGCCAGCCAAAATACACCCGGTTATGATTGGTTGGATAGTTTGCGTCTACAAAGGGAATAATCCGATTTCGCAGCAAATTGTTAAGCTCGGGCGCGGTGTCGATTAAGTTTTGATATCGCTCTTCTTTCTCAACCAGTTTTGTCGTATTGATCCCCACCACAATATATTCCGGTGATATGGCAACGCCACTCATGTCTGCCACTAGTGAGCGCTGATAACCGACTGCGTTATACATATAATGCTGACTGTCCATAACATACAATACAGGGTAGGTTCTTTTATTGTCGATCGGTTGTGGTAAATAAACATCCAATGACAAAGTATCGTTTATTTTAAAGCCTTTTATTATTTCTGACTACACCAGAGGCTTAAACTCAATCGCCGAATTAACCAATGTACTTGCATTCAAGCTTGTTGTCACAACAGCGAACATCAGGACAGTAACTAAAAACAGACCGGACAGATCATTATTTTTCGACATTTTATTCTCATGTGGTAAACGCTGACAGAAAAAAATCAATATAACGATCAAGGCTATTTGCGACAAGCATTACATTTAGAGGGTGGCGACAGAAGTGTAAATATTTATTTGCACAATGAGGTTTCGCTCAGAACGTTTAGAATCAACTTATTTGACATTCGGTTGTAATAATTCTCGCACTTCTCGGTGTAACTGTTTAAGAGTACAAAATTGTAAAAATAACATAGCCGCTTGCCTCAGCAACTAAATCAACTATGGCATAACCATTTCATTTCTTTGGGCGTCTTTGTCTGCAACCCAATAAAACTGCTCTAAGTGAACGTTGCAGAACTTTTGCATGAAAATCGTCACAGTCTGTCTTAGGATCTTACTCCGGGGTGCATTGAGTAACCAATTAAAATACTCTGTTAAAGAGTTCTACCGAGCTAAACCCAGCTTCATGGCTAACGACCAGAACGAACCAATGCTTTTTTTAGCGGCCGGCTCATAATAAATTGCAATGCTCAATACGAAACCTGGTGATTATTTGATCTAACTCATTTGTGTGAAATTTGTGGTTTAGAGCTCAACGAATTCAATAATTTTTCGAGCACATCGATGGGATCGTTGCTCATAGCTTAGCTGTTGCTATTGTCTTTTCATTGCTTTATCTTTGGCGTTAGAAAAGGAAAAAGTTTAATTCAACTAGCTCTTTATTCTACAGAATAAGGGATACACTTCCGATTTGAACCATTAATCTAAAAATCAAATGAAAACGACTCATATTCAAAATCAAGGGTTTACCATCATGGAATTAATTGTCGGTTTGGTTGTTGTAGCTATTTTAATCGTAGTCAGTGCTGCTAAGTTTGTTGATTTAAAAAATGATGCCGAGCTCAATCAAATTAAATCGATAAGTGGCGCTTTTGCTTCTGCTGTAAAACTTGTTCAATTAACTTTTATAAAAAATGGTTATTCAACACGGGTACAAAATTTACTCGGATTTGGTAACGGTGATGTAGACACCAACAACATTGGCTTCCCAATCGGAATTAATAAAGGCAATGGCAACGAAAATATTGGTATTGGTAATTTTGGTTGCCAAGGTGTTTGGGACGGTATTTTAAACACTAATTATTCAGCGACGTTTTCAAGTGGAGGAGATTTTCAAACCTATCGTCATACATCTAATCGCGTTTGCAGTTATGTTTGGCGCAAAAGTGGTGATACTGCAGGCCGGTTAGCTGCACGCTTGGTTATTCAATACGATTCGCGTGATGGACAAGTTTACACTTGTGGTATTCACCCCTCTTTAAGTTCGTGTCCATTTTAATGGTTAAGAATCTCTTATCGATTACTGATAAGCTTTCCAACGTAAAAAGTGATCGCAAACAACCAGCCAAGCCATTGCTTCAACAATTGGAACTGCTCGAGGCAATACACAAGGATCATGGCGACCGGTTCCAATAAATTCAACTGGTTCTCCTTGTTTGTTCACCGTATTTTGATTTCTAATAATAGTTGCGGTTGGTTTAAAAGCGACTTTAAAATTAACTGGCATCCCATTGGTGATACCACCTTGAATGCCTCCAGAATGATTAGTTTTAGTTTTAATCGAACCATTATCATTAAAGAACTCATCGTTATGCTGTGAACCTAATTTAGTTGTTCCAGCAAAGCCGCTACCAAACTCAAACCCCTTCGAAGCATTAATGCTAAGCATTGCTTTAGCAAGATCTGCTTCGAATTTATCAAAAATGGGTTCGCCTAATCCAATCGGTAAGTTTGAAATAATGCACTCTACTGTGCCACCTACCGAATCACCCCGCTTGCGAACAACTTCTATTCGTTCGATCATGAGCGCCGCTATTTCAGGATCTGGGCAACGGACGATATTAGATTCAACTTTTTCAAAGTTTACATCTTCTAATCTAATTAATGTTGAAAGCTCTGCAATAGATCGCACAAATCCAAGCACTTGAATATTGGAGTCGTTTTGAAGAATTTTTTTCGCAATCGCGCCAGCCGCTACAGAGGCCGCGGTTACTCGCGCAGAACTTCTACCTCCACCTGCAACATCTCTTACCCCGTATTTTTGTTGATAGGTAAAATCGGCGTGACTAGGACGATATATATGCTCTAGCGTTGTATAATCTTTTGATCGTTGGTCTTGGTTAAAAATAATAAAACTGATGGGTGTACCGG
This sequence comes from Kangiellaceae bacterium, assembly GCA_041591085.1. Taxonomy (GTDB): domain Bacteria; phylum Pseudomonadota; class Gammaproteobacteria; order Enterobacterales; family Kangiellaceae; genus Pleionea. The sequence goes on from JBFHSP010000149.1 coordinate 5,301, forward strand.
TAGTAATTCCATTAACAACACCGGACAATATTTCAATTTGATCGGATTCTTTACGCTGTGTAACAATTTTACTTTGCCCTGGTTTACGTCGATCTAAATCAGGTTGAATATCATCTTCCGATAATTTGATTCCAGCTGGACATCCCTCTATTACTCCGCCTAAAGCCTTGCCATGAGACTCACCCCAATTGGTAAAACGAAATAGGTTTCCAATACTATCGCCAGCCATTTATTACTCCAAAACTACTCTAATTAATCTTAATAAACCTAACATAGACTAGAAACCAAACCCACTGAATTCATTTTCTCAAAGTAATCGGGAAACGATTTAGCAACCACATCAGAATTTTTAATAATAATATTAGGTATTTTTGCCCCTAACAAAGCCATACTCATAGCCATCCGATGATCATCATAGGTATCGATTTTAGTTCCATGATAATGAGTGCAGGCTGGATCTCCCTTAATGGTTAGGTAATCGCTCCCATACTCAACCTCAATTCCTACTTTCAATAATTCAGTGGCGGTATCCACAATTCGATTCGATTCTTTGTAAGCTAAGTGTGCAATATTGGTTATTTTAGTCGTTCCATCAGCAAACGCTGCCACTGCGGCTAATGTTTGAACCACATCAGGCATATGACTCATATCAACATCTAGACTAAGTAGTGGCCCTGTTCGCTTAATAACTAAACTATTACCCTTACGTTCTACCTCACAATTCATTTGTTCAAGCACCTGGTAAAACTTAGCCTCACCTTGAACCGAATTGAAGTCATAAAAAGGCAAACTAATTGATTGTCCTGTTATGGCTGACAACCCTAAAAAATAAGAACTCGAAACAGGATCGGGTGAGATGCTAAATTCGCCGCCACAATAGCCTTTTTGTCGTTCGATAAAAAATCCATTCTTATTTTTTTGAACCGACACACCAAACTGCTTCATTAATTCAATGGTCATATCAATATACTGATCAGATACAACATCACCTTTTAGTCGGATTTCAAATGCATTTCCTGTCGATCCTGCGGCTATCAATAATCCGCTCACAAATTGACTACTGATGCTTGCATCAATCTCACATTGGTGACGACTAATAGGACCTTGAATTTTTGCTGGGAAAAATCCATTACAGCTAGTTACCAAAACGCCTAAATCTTGCAACGCTTCAAACAAAGGCTGCATCGGTCTGGTATTCATTTTATCTGAACCATAAACCTCAATTACTACCGAGTCTAATGCGGCAATGGCACTGATAAATCGAGAAAAAGTGCCGCTATGATGGGTATATATTTTTTTGTTAATTTGTAAAGGCAGAGTTCTAGGAGATGAAGTGATCTCATTACCGTGACGACTTAACCAATACCCCAACTGATTAAGCCCATTAACGGCGGTATTAATATCGTCATTGTCAACCACATTACCTAACTTAACTGACTGTTTAGCAAGCGCAGCAATACACACTAAACGGTTTGCCACATACTTACTTCCCGATAGCAAAACAGAAGTATCGGTTGTTGTAGGTATAAATTTTGGTGTTATCACTCTATTCATAATTTGGTGCTAAAGATTATCTTTTTTATCTATGTACAACTCAATAAAAGCCCAGTAGAAAATAGCTTTTGAATACTACTTAGCGTTGCGGGTCGCTTCATCTAAAACTGAGTAAATGAGTTTTCTATCTTCCTCTAAAATAGCATCAGACTTCATTGAAGACTCAATATATTCGATTAAACATTGTTTTGGACTTTGGTCTTCGCCCACTTTAGATTCAGCTAACACCACTTGTGGGATCACATAGCCGATGGCAAATAAATCATATTCTTCATCGGCCTCCATTTGTCGAAGTCGATATTCTGTTGCTTGCCAGAAATTCATACCTTTTACCACCCAGTCGTTTTTTAACAAGGTTACTGGAAATACCATCTATAATAAATAAACAATTTGTTCTGATCGTTAGCTAAGGA
>JBFHSP010000150.1:0-7214 GCA_041591085.1 Kangiellaceae bacterium
ACCCGAACTATTAGTGTTTTCAGATTCGCCGTGGTTAAAGGAGGCTGTCTTTCCTTGCCAAGTCCATGTTCTTGGTCATAGCTCTTTGTCTTCTCCAAAAATGTGGTTAGCTTTAGCAAAGTTTGCAAAGTCCTTTTCTGCTAAAGGTGGGCGTTTGGCTCATGTATTTTTTAATGATTCATCCATTATTTGTCCCCCCGTTTTTTATTTGTTTGGAATAAAAACACTTATTTCTCGACGGGATATGGGCTACTGGTATACACGAACAAATAAGGCATTGCTGAATTTTACACGACTTTTCACTGCTGGCGCGGCTGTTAATAGTCATGCAGTGGCAGATGTCACATGTAAAGCGGAAGGATTTAAACGATCAGACGTTCATGTAATTTATAATGGATATGAAGCGGACTCAGGTATTCATAATAACATTGCCGAGCTTGAAAAAATTCGCTCAAAAGGGAGATTGGTCCTTACCTTGGTAGCTAATATTCGCCCAATAAAGCGTATTAGTGATGTGATACAGGCCATTTCATTATTAAAACAGCAGAGTGTATTGGTGGATTTTGTTCATATAGGTGAGGGTGAGTCATCAGAGTTAAAGGCATTAGCCCAAACGCTGGGTATAGGGGAACAAGTTCATTTCTTAGGTAAACGAAGTGATGTTAAAGATTGCTTACAATATATGGATATAGGTTTATTATGTTCAGAATCAGAAGGCTTCTCAAATGCTATTGTTGAATACCTTCGTCAGGGTTTGCCAGTTATTTGCTCTGATGTTGGTGGAAATGGTGAGGCAGTCACAGATGGAGAAACAGGCTACTTATACCCTTGTGCTGATGTAACTGTCCTGGCTAACTCAATAAAAATCTTAGTGACGGATGAGGTGCTAAGGAAAGAGATGGGGAGAAAGGCGAAGCATTCAGCTTTAAAACGTTTCAGTGTAGAAGCAATGACGGGACAATATGTGTCTTTATATCAGTCATTGTGACCAAAAAGGTGCGGTAGCTTTATGAGTATTTTTTCTAAATTTATCAGGGGTGCAGGTAGTCTAGGCTTGTATCGTTTCGCTTCCCTCTTAACAAAAAGCCAACCTCGGATTTTGGTCTATCATCGCTTTTCAGTAAAACCGAAGCACGGTTATTGTACAGCAAGAAACTTTGAGGCTCAGTTACAGTATATCGCTCGTAATTATAATGTAGTGTCGATGACGGATCTGGCAACTAATTATTATGACAAGAAAAAAATGACTAAAAATACCATTGCGCTTACGGTTGATGATGGTTATGACGATTTCTACAAAATAGCATACCCGCTTTTAAAAAAATATAAACTACCAGCAACCTTATATGTCACAACTGGGTTTATCGAAGGGCGTCTATGGTTGTGGCCAGATAAAATCAGCTATATTTTGAAGAATGCTCCGTTACAACGGCCTGCTTTTAAATATAAAAATGTTGTCGATTTACCTGCTGTTAATGATGAAAGCAAAAAAACTGGTGATTGGCAGTACCTTATTGATCAACTATTGAGTGTAAGTGATGACATTAAACATGACATTATTTTTCAGCTAGCTAAAGCTTGGGAAGTAGACTTACCTGATCATGCGCCTGATGAATACAAGTCATCAACAGAACAACATTTATTAGAAATGTCTGAAAATAATATAGAAATTGGTGGGCATACTGTCACTCATCCAAGTCTTGGGAAAGTGAGTATGGAGCAAGCAAGTATTGAAATAACTGAATCCAAAAAATATCTTGATAACTTGCTAGGTGGTAAGTTGCGCTCATTTTGTTACCCCAATGGAACTGAAAATGACTATACGCCCGAGATAAAAGAGCTCACTAAAAATGCGGGTTACAGTTGTGCTGTAACAGCTTTTTCAGATAATCAAGGTATAAACCATCGCTACGCAATAAGAAGACATGGTGCTGGTGATGATATGTTTCAGTTTTATAAAGCGGTTTCCGGGGTTGAGTATCTGGGGCATTGTTTACGTCACTTTTGCCGAAAACAGGAGTGAATGGTGTGGATGATAAGCTAAGAAGTCAAAGTTTTAAGCCTGTTAGCTCTGCAACATTTTTCTTTTACTCAGCGTTTCTATTCGAGTTTTTTATACACCTATCTGCTCGTATTCCTGGTCTAGGTGTGCTTCGACCAACTTTACTATTAGTATTAATTATTTTTTGTTTATTGCTATCTCAGCAAAAAATTTTACAGAAAAGAGAAAAATCCGAGACAGCCGCGTCATTAAAAATATTGCTTATTTATTTGGCCATTAGCCTTCCTTTTGTAACTTTTCCAGGTAGTGTTTTAAAGGCAAACTTGTCCTTTTTTGTTAAGGCAATTGTATTTTTTTACTTTACTGTTGCCATCGTGGATACGCCTGCGAGATTAAAATCATTTCTTAAAATATTTGTCGGCTGCCAAATATTTCGAGTAATAGAGCCTTTGTATTTAAATATAACAACGGGTTATTGGGGGGACTCTACATATATGGGTGAGGGGGAGTTCGCAAATCGCTTAGCTGGAGCACCATCTGATGTGATTAATCCAAATGAGTTAGGTTTTATAATTGCAACAATTGTACCCTTTTTGCATTTTTTATTATTCCCACGAGGAGCCTTTAAAAAGCTTGTATATTTTACCTTGATGGCAACATTGTTGTATGCGTTGATATTGACAATGTCAAGAGGTGCATTTTTAGCCTTGCTTGTTGTAGGGTTTATGGTATTTAAAGAGTCAAACAAAAAAGCAGTTTTAATTGTTGTTGTTATGATAGTGGCTGCTATGAGCTGGTCAGTAATGTCGCCAGTGCAAAAAGATAGGTACTTATCTTTGGTTAGCAGCGATGCTGCTGCTAGTGCGGGAGTCGAAGGACGATTCAGAGGTGTTGAAAGAGAGTTTGAGTTGGGTTTTAGGCGTCCTATATTTGGTCATGGCTTGGGAACTACTCCAGAAGCCAAATTTCAATTCACTGGAAAGCGGCAGGCGAGCCATTCTTTATACGCAGAGCTATTAATAGAGATAGGTGCGATAGGGATGATTTTGTTTCTTCGTTTCTTATTTTCAATATATAAAAACCTGTCAGTGTTGAAAAAAACAATTCCTCAAAATCAATTTGAGTCGAATCAAATGTTGAAAGTCGTTTTGAGTTTGTTTTTTATGTATTTAGTCTACAGCACGAACTATTGGGGGTTAAGTCAAAATTATTGGTATTTGTTAGCCGGTTTATCTGTTGCTCTCATTCAAATAATCAAACGTCAGCAGGGTAGGGATCTTTACGAGGATGATACTGTTAAATGAAAATAATGTTAGTAATTCGATGGCCTGTTGGTGGCATTAAAACTTATTTGCAATATATCTATAAGCACGATGTTTTAAGAAAACATAGTTATGTAATTGTTGCACCTGGTGCGGAGCTTAAAGATTATATAAGTTCCGTTTTTTCACATAGCCCTCATACTTTTTATCCAACTGATGACAATTCTTTAGATTTATTACGCGTTACTAGAAAGGCGCTTAATATGGAAAAACCGGATTTAGTCCATTCACATGGTACTACTGCTGGTATGATTTCTTCGTTAGTTTTGTTGTTCTCTGTTAAACCTCACCTACTCACTACGCACGATGTGTTTTTTGAGAGTCAATTTTCTGGTTTTAAAGGGAAATTAAAAAAATTGACTATATCCACATTACTGAATCAAAGTACGGCAGTTAATCCATGTGGGTTTGATGCTGCTGCTAATTTTAAGGCTTTTTTCCCTGCCATTGGTCAAATCAAAATAAAACCGATTAGAAATGGTATTGATATTGAAAAGTTTAACAAGAAAGCAATACGAAACCTTCGTGATGAAGCCCGTATTTCTCATGATGTGGTTTTATTAGGTTTTTTTGGCCGCTTTATGTCTCAGAAAGGTTTTGATTTATTGGTAGATGCATTAAAAATTATGCGGGAAAAAGATGAGCTACATAAAATCCATGTTGCTTGTTTTGGCTGGGGTGGCTTTATTCGAGAGGAACAAGAGAAAATAAAAAATGACGGTTTGAGTTCATTCTTTACTTTCTTTGAACAAACTAATGATATGCCTTCAGCGCTTCGGGGTGTTGATATCGCTATCATGCCATCTCGTTGGGAAGCATGTCCTTTGCTACCCATGGAGGCTTTGGTTGTTGGTACGCCCATTATTGCAAGTGACTGTATTGGTATGAAAGAAGTATGTCAGGACTCTCCTGCACAACTTTTTACGTCGGGTTCTAGCCTTCATTTGTCTGAGGTTATTAGTAAGGCGCTTTTAGGTCTTGAGCTTTTAAGATCTGAAGCAGAAAGGTTTAAATTAGATGCAATCACTAAGTTTGATAGTAAAAATACAGCTCAAAGCCTAAATGCACTTTACGAGTCAATGCTCAAATGATAAGACGCTTATTAGTGAATACAGGCTCGAATGTCTTGGTAATGTTCAATAAGATTATTGTTACATTAATCATGACGCCAATTTATATCAGTAGTCTTGGAGCCTATGATTATGGGCTTTGGGAAATGGTTGCTTCTGTAATTGGTTATATGGGCATGCTTGATCTTGGAATTCGTCCAGCGATAAGCCGCTTTGCAGCGCACTACAAAGCCCTCGATGACAGAGATAACCTCGAAAAAGTGTATTCATCTGTTCTGGTTTTTATGGTTCTAATTGGTGTTTTACTTTTATGCTTTTTCACCGTTTGGTCTTTATGGTTTAGTAATCTTCTTGCGCCCAACGGACAATCAGCTGAAAGGTATTCAATTTTTCTTCTCATTATTGGTCTTCAGCTTTTGATTGCATTTCCCGGCTATGTTGCTGAGAGTTACCTGGAAGGTTTTGAACAGTATTACGTGAAAAACAATGTCACTATGCTAAATACTATAGCTGGCGCGATAATTCTTTATAACTATATAACACCAGAAAATGGATTGTTAATGTTGGCTCTTGTAAGTGCTTTAGGTATTGCTATCAAGTACTTATTTTATTTCTATCTATTGTCTCGCCCAATGAACCAAGCTATACAATTTAAGCGAAAAAACTTTTCATGGGTCAAACTCAAGGAAATTATCTCTTTTGGTTTAAAGTCTTTTGTTCAAGGGATTGCTTCAAGAATAGAAACTGCGTCTGATGTATTAATAATTGGCTTTTTTCTTGGGCCGGCGGTTGTCCCTTTTTATAGTGTTCCATCTAGTTTGGCAGGCTATTTAAGAGGGTTCGGCTGGACGATAACCCATGCATTTATGCCACTGTTTAGTGGTATGAATGCTTTAGGCAAAAATGAGGAAATGAAAGGAGTTTATCTTTCTGCTAGTCGATATGCAGTTGGGCTCTTGTTGCCGCTAGGGGTTGGGTTAAGCGTTATTGGGGGGCCTTTTTTGGCTTTATGGTTAGGTAGTGAATTCCGTGAGAAAGGTGAAATCATTATTTATTGTTCAGTAGCTTATGTGTTACTACCTTTTTTAGTTCCTTTTACCAGCAGGTATTTAACTGCTATTGGTAAACATGGTTTCTTAGCAAAAGTGGCACCCGTCGGCGCTTTGATAAATATAATATTAAGCCTTTTGTTGGTTGGCATATATGGTGCGGTTGGTGTTGCAGCTGCTTCAGTAGCAGCTGTTTTAATGATAGTGCCATTCTATTTAGTATACACATGTAACTGCCTTGGTATTAGTATTTGGATTTATATACGGATGGTCATTATTCCTTGCCTTATTCCGCCTCTAATAATGGGTGCATATATTTTAAGTCTAGAGTTTTATTGGCAGATAGACACCTATTTTAAAATGATAGTTACTATATTTACGGCCGGTAGTGTATGGCTTTGTTTTTTTTGGAGCTTGACACTTAATAGAAATGAAAAAGATTTTATTAAGAATAAAATTAAGAAGTCAGTGAATTATTAATCGACTTTACTAAGCAAAAGTTGGTTTAGTTTTTGGGGCAGGTCATAAATTAGAATCCTTAAGATGGATCGCTGCAGGTAATGATGGCCTTGTTGCTATATTGGTAAATTTAAGTCTATTAATCGGTGTAATCATTTATTCGCATTACACTTATCATTATATTGAGAAACCTGGAAGAGACTTCGGCAAAAAATATATTTTGAATAAAAACAAATCACTTACTCATGTTTAATACGTTCAAATAAATAATGAAGTTTCTCTGTTTTTAGCTAAAGTTAATTTCATGAATATGAATTTAGGAGCATGTGTGAGTCAAAGTGAATTATTAATTAGTGTGATAATACCCACTTATAATCGTAAAGACTTCATTATTGAAGCTGTTGAAAGTGTCCTCCAGCAAACGTATCAAAATTGGGAAGCAATAATCATTGATGATGGTTCCTCAGATAACACTAAAGCAGCGCTTACTCCATTTTTAACAGACTCCCGTATCAAATATTTTTATCAAGATAATCAAGGTCAAAGTGTTGCAAGAAATAGAGGTATATCTAAATCAACGGGTGCCTACATATGTTTTTTAGATTCCGATAATAAATGGCTGCCTAAAAAGCTCGAGTTAAGTGTGGCTGCCGCACGTAATAACCCCTCAGTGGATGTTATTTATGGTGATAACATAATAATTGATGTGGAAGGGCGAGAAATATCTAGAGACTCTATGAAGAAATACTCAGGGAGTATTACAGATAAACTGCTACGTGATAATTTTATTAGCATGAACACCACTATGACAAAACGAGAGTGTTTTGAAGTGATGGGAGGGCTAGATGAGGGGGATCGTTTAGCAGAAGATTATGAGCTTTGGCTACGTATGTCAACGCGATATAAGTTTTTATACATACCTGAATATATTGGCTACTATCGTGTAATGGAGGATCAATTATCGACAGACAAAGACAAACGGTTTGCAGCAAATCACAAAATTATTTGTGAGTTTGTAAAACGTTTTCCAGACTCTATAACACTAAAACAGAAAAGAAGAGGATTTAGTGGTTTTTTCTGGCGCAAGGCTAGTTACGAACATTCACAAGGCCGCTATTATCAGTCTTGGAAGGATATGTTTATCGCCATGTCATACTATCCTTTTTGGGTCGGACCATGGAAGCTCTTGGCCAAATTATTGATAAACAAAAAAACATCGTGATAACAAAAAAAATTCTCATTGTTGTGAAACCTTCCGGCCTTGGTGTTTTGGCTGATGTGAGAATTATTAAATCAAAAATACCTAGTGAAT
>JBFHSP010000151.1:0-7152 GCA_041591085.1 Kangiellaceae bacterium
TGACATTTTTGCTCTGAAGTACTCGGCGTTTTTACGCAATTTAGCGCGCAATTCGTTGCCACTTTCGAGCATATCCAACACTTTAATCGAAGCTTGAGCAATTACAGGCGCTAAAGTGTTAGAAAACAAATAAGGACGCGAACGTTGGCGTAACCATTCAATCACTTCTTTTTTACCCGAAGTATATCCGCCTGATGCGCCGCCTAAAGCTTTGCCTAGAGTGCCAGTTATAATATCCACTCGCCCCATAACACCACAGTACTCATGCGTTCCACGGCCATTATCACCGACAAAGCCTACTGCGTGAGAATCATCGACCATCACCAATGCACCGTACTGGTCAGCTAAATCACAAACTGCTTTTAAGTTTGCAATATAACCATCCATTGAAAACACACCATCGGTTGCAATTAAAATATTGCGTGCGTTATCTTGCTTGGCTTGTTTAAGCTTTTCTTCTAAGTCGGCCATGTCGTTATTGCTGTAACGATAACGCTTAGCTTTACAAAGCCGAACACCATCAATAATGGAGGCATGATTGAGCGAGTCTGAAATAACGGCATCTTCAGGATCGAGCAAGGTTTCAAATAGGCCGCCGTTGGCGTCAAAGCAAGAAGAGTACAAAATAGTATCTTCCATACCTAAAAACTGGCTGATACGCGCTTCAAGTTCTTTGTGAACCGCTTGAGTACCGCAAATAAAACGTACCGAAGCCATACCATAACCCCATTGATTAAGGGCGTCTTGTCCGGCTTTGATCAATTCTGGGTGGTTAGCTAAGCCAAGATAATTATTGGCACAAAAGTTAATCACATCTTCACCACTGGTAACGTGAATATCAGCTTGTTGCTGCGAATCAATCACACGCTCGTCTTTGTACAAACCTTCTTGATGAAGAGCATTTATTTGCTGTTGAAGCTGTTGGTAAAAATCGTTTTTCATTCTGTGGCTCATCGATTTAGCTGGAAATTTTGTGGCGTGATTGTATCACAATACCCAGTATTTCAAGATAGCCCATTTGGTGATGGTCGGTGCTGTTTAGCCAGATCGAGCAAAACCTTTGCTATTTTTAACTTTTGGCTATACTTGTTTGATATACAAGGACTTTTAATCAAAAATGCGGTAAATATCGATGGTTAAATCTTGAAAGTCACCGACTATAGTCCTAAAAAATTAGCACTTAGGGGTTAAATGGACGATCAACAACTGCCATTATTATTGGGATTAGAAGTAGCGATACTGATCAGTATCGTGCTCGGTGGCGCGTTGTGGTTTAGCTTGCGGGAACTTAATCGACTCAGAAAGCATAATATGACCCTGCGGCGAGAGCGCTCGCGACTGAAAAAGAAAATTTCAGCTAGCTCAGACCCATCTCCCGCCGAAGGCGATCTGCTTTCTCAATTTCAAGCCCATCTTTCGCAACTCTTTCAAACGAAATACACCAATATTAACTTAGATGAAGCTGAGCTTGATGAACTGGATCACAACGGTTTGTGGTTTCAGTTAAGTTTAAAAGCAATTGAGCTAGAAAAAGCTTGTGTTGATGAAGGGGGCTTTAACTTTGAGCGTTATTTCACTCAGTTGACCGAATTAACTGAGCAATTTACTCAAACCAAAACTGAAAAAGATCCCGAGATTTCAGCAACCATGGCTGAACTCATGGCAGACTCAGCGGCTTTTAACAAAAGTTCAGGTGGCGACGCTGAAGAACTCGCTCACATGAAAAAACTTTATAATGACCTGTTAATTACACTTGCCAGAAGTAAAGAAACCATCAAATCTCTTGCGCTTAGACTGTCCGATATTATTGATACCGGAATGGATGAAGATCTGCTTAATGGTCTATTAGAAGATTTGAATAACAGTATGGATGCATTTGGTGAGCTTTCAGGCATTGCTGGTAGCTCAGGTGTCGATCAACTTCAAGACGAAGTCAAAGAGATCCGTAATGCTTACGAACAAGGCATGAATTTAATGGAGCATTTTGAAAATGCCAGCAAACAAGCGCAAGAATTGCTCGAAGAAATTCATGCTCATAAAAATGTGGTAGTAACCAATAGAACTAATTATACAGAAGGAGAAACCATTGATCGTGAAATGGTTTTAGCCAGCAACAAGCGTTATGAGAATATTTTAAATGATTCGGAGCAAATTAACGTGTCCTTGAAGAAAGAAGTCGATTCTGCCAAAGGTATTATTGGAAACTTCTTAGCCATGACTCGTAAGTTTCAAGATCAATCTACACGAATTGTTATTTTGCAATCTCGAGAAAAACAATTGAACTCCGACTTAAAACAAATGAAACAAGCACAAATGGATGCAGCCAATTATTTAAAAGTGCGTGACATTCAATTAGCCGCTTTACATAAACACTTTATCGACAATGATGATTCTGAATCGGTTAAAAAGCTGGTCGATTATGCGAATGAAATCTACAAAGTAGAGCTCGAGCTTGCCGCTAATGAAATCGGTGATGCTAATAGTGCTAGCCGTAAAAAGCATACCGAATTAACCCAAAAGCGGACCGGCTTAGAGATTAAAATTATGGAATTGACAGGAGTGAATAAAGGGTGATGGAATACGGTTGGTCCACGGATTGTGTTGGTTGGATTTGGTTTTGTAGGTTGGGTTAGCGAAGCGTAACCCAACGGTATGTAAATATATTGCTTTAAAATGTTGGGCTTCGTTCCTGCCCAACCTACATAATTGCTCAATTGACATAACTGAAATTCTTGAAGCGCAAAAAAACAAAAGTTGATGGGTTTCGCCATGCTCCACCCATCCTACAAAAAGGCATTAAAATCTAGCTCACCGCTTCGAAATCAACACTCACCACTTTATATTCTGGGCAAAGGGTTTCGCTGTCGCACTCGTCACTGGTGATATTATTTACCATAAACTCGGGGAAATGAAAGGTGGTAAATAACACGCCTGGATTTACTTTTTCTGACACTTCAGCTTTTAAATGCACATGGCCTCTATCGGAAAATAATTTAACGATGTTGTTGGTTTTAATATTTTTAACCGCTGCATCTTTTGGGTGGATCAATAAAATATCGGCATCAACAATGTCTTTGTTACCGGTACGTCTTGTCATAGTGCCGCAGTTGTAATGTTCTAAAACACGAGAAGTGGTCAATACATACGGATATTGGTGCTGATTATTTTCAATTTCCTTCGATTGTTGCCAATCAAAATAATGAAATTTTCCAAGGCCTCGTCTAAATGTTTCGGTATGCAAAATTTGGGTATCGGATCCGTCTTTCAACACCGGCCATTGTAATCCGTTATTACCTAAGTTTTGCCAAGTAACCCCTGCAAAAAATGGCACCACATCGGCAATTTCTTTCAGCATAAATTCGGCCGAGTAAATACCGTTATTATCAGCCGATTGGGAATAGCCGAGTTGATTCATTACATCAATTAAAATTTGTCCGTCAATTTTACTGCCAGTAATGGGTTTGACCGTTTGTCTTACTGCTTGAATACGACGCTCGCCATTAGTAAACGTCCCTTCTTTTTCTAAAAACGAAGTGCCGGGTAACACTACATCGGCAAGCTTTGCAGTTTCACTGAAAAATATTTCTTGTACCACTAAAAAGTCGAGTGAGTTGAGGGCATTAACAACGTGAGTGGTGTTGGGATCGGTTTGGGCAACATCTTCACCCATAATCCACATAGCTTTTAGCGTTCCGTCAATTGCCGCATTAAACATTTGCGGAATTTTTAATCCGGCAGTTTGAGTGTGTTCAATGCCATATTTTTCGGAATAAAATTGTTGCCATTTAGGGTCGCTCACGTCCATATAACCGGCACCTTGATGCGGTTGACAGCCCATATCAGCAGCGCCTTGTACATTGTTCTGACCTCGCAGCGGGTTAACGCCCACACCTTCGCGGCCAATATTGCCGGTTAACATAGCTAGGTCGGCAATACACATTACGGTACGTGAACCTTGCGAATGTTCGGTAACACCCAAACCGTGAAAACTCATCGCATTGTTTGCTGTGGCATAAGCGATGGCGGCTTCTTTTACCAGCGATTTATCAACCCCACAAATGCTTGCAAGCTCATCTGGATTAAGCGCTAATATAGCGTCTTTATATTCTTGCCAACCCTCAGTACGATTTTCAATAAAGGATTTGTCTTCTAAACCTGCTACTAAAATAAAGTGCGCCATTAAATTAAGTAGCGCCACGTTACTGCCCGGTTTTAATTGCAAATGATAAGTCGCGTATTTGGCAATTTCCGTTTTGACCGGATCAATAACAATAGAGGTGGTGCCTTTTAATAATTTCTGTTTTATTTTTGCGCCAGTGACCGGATGGGCATCGGTGGGGTTAGCGCCAATGACCATAATAAAATCGGTGTGTTTTAAATCTTTAATCGAATTAGTAGCCGCTCCAGTACCAAAACTTTGTTGCATGCCATAAGCGGTTGGTGAATGACACACCCGCGCACAGCAATCAATGTTGTTGGTTCCAATCGCTGCGCGCATAAGCTTTTGCATTAGGTAATTTTCTTCGTTGGTGCAACGTGATGAAGAAATTCCGGCAATCGCATCGGGGCCAAACTCATTTTTAATGCTGAGTAATTTGTCTTTAATCACCGCATAAGCTTCATCCCAAGTGGCTTCAATAAATTCGCCATTTTTGCGAATAAGCGGCGTAGTTAAACGATCGGGATGTTTATAAAAACGCCAAGCGTATCGACCTTTTAAGCAGGTATGACCTTGATTGACTTCGGCCTCATTCGGTGCGCGGATTGATAATATTTCATTATTTTTAACCGACACTTCTAAGTTACAACCAACGCCACAATAAGAACAAATAGTGCGAACCTTTTCCTCAGCTTCTATTGATTTAGAGGCAAATACATCGCTGATGGCCGCGGTTGGACAAGTTTGCGCGCAAGCCCCACAAGACACACAGACCGATTCATCAAAGGATTGATCAAAGCCTTTAATAATTTTCGAATCGAATCCACGACCCGAAACATTTAAAACCATCTCGCCTTGAATTTCATCACAAGCGCGAACACAGCGATAACAGTTAATGCATTTAGACAGATCAGAGCGCATATAGGGGTGTGAAGTATCTTTTTGATAATGCAGATGATCTTTGCCTTTGGCATAACGCACTTCACGAATACCTACTTCGGCCGCAACCGTTTGCAGCTCGCAGTTGCCGTTGACTTCACAGGTTAAACAATCGAGCGGGTGATCGGTGAGCACCAGTTCAATAATATTTTTACGCAGTTTTTGAACTCGTTGATTACTGGTTTGAATGTGCATGCCTTCAGCAATAGGGGTGTGACAAGAGGCAACGATTTTACTGGGGCCATCGGCAGTTAATGCCACATCGACCGAACAAACTCGGCAACTGCCAAAAGCATCAAGGCGCGGATCATCACACAAAGTCGGAATATGAAAATGCATTCTCCGAGCAAATTGTAAAATAGTTTCACCCGGTACAATGTTATAAGCACTGCCATTGATAAAAGCTTGCTGCGGCTGCATTTCATTTTTATGTGATGCGTTTCCTGAGCCGCCTTGTGATGGCGCTGCGTTATCGAGCGCAGCCTCTAACTTTGGGTTAAAATGCTTTACGATAGTCATTTAATTAACCTCCGTAATCGCAATACGCTCAGATTTTGCAGTTGTTAAATAAGGAACAAACTCATCGTAAAAATGTTCGAGCATATTATAAAGTGGTAATGGAACCCCGCCGCCCAATGCGCACAAAGATCCAAACTGCATCGTTTCTAATAAATCACGTAACAGTGATTCATTGATTTTATTTTTTTGATTAATCGCATCATTAATCATTTCTTCACCGCGAGTGGCACCAAGGCGACAAGGAAAACATTTTCCACAACTTTCCATGGCTGTAAATTCAAATAAATGCCGCGCATATTCAATCAGTGGCATCGATTCTGGAATGCCAATTATGGATGCATGGCCAAGTAAAAAGTGTTGTGACTGAAACGATTCAAAATCAACCGTTAAGTCTTTAATTTTTGCAACCGGTACTAAGCCGCCTAAAGGGCCTCCAATATGCAATGCTTTAATCGGTTTACTAAAACCACCGGCTTGTTCGATGACTTGCTCTAACGGCACTCCCATATCCACTTCATAAATACCGGGCTGGTTAAAAGCGCTGTCTAGACTAAGAAGCTTTGTTCCGGTGGATCGGCCATTGCCTTTTTGTTTAAACGCATTGGCACCGTGTTTTAATATCCAAGGAACAGCGGCAAAGGTCTCCACATTGTTTAAAACTGTCGGCTCACCATATAAACCGCTCGTTACAGGAAAAGGAGGGCGAGTTGATACGATGGGGCGTTGCCCTTCAATTGAACGCAATAGTGCGGTTTCTTCACCACAAATATAAGCGCCGGCACCGCGAATAATTTTAAACTGAAAGGCAAACTGCTTTGAAAATTCATGATTCGAGAACACAGTATTGAATTCACTGATCGCTTGTTCTGTCTTTGTAATAGATTCTGGGTATTCATCTCGAATATACAAAACGCCGGTGTTTGCACCGACCAAAAATCCGGCTACCAACATACCCAGTAAAACGAGGTGCGGGTTTTGTTCTAATAAATAACGATCACTAAAAGCGCCGGGATCGCCTTCATCGGCATTACACACAATGTATTTTTGCTGGCTTGGCGCTTTTGCACAAGCCTGCCATTTAATTCCAGTTGGGAAACCTGCGCCGCCACGACCGCGTAAATTCGAATCGATAATAATGTGTAATAATTCCGATTCTGATTGCGTTTGTGCTTGATGAAAAAACTCATTATAAAACAATTCAATCGATTGCGGTTTCTCAGTGAGGATTGGCTTACTGGTGACTGCGACTACTTGATAGTGCTCGTTTGTTTGATGGGCTTTTTTTACAATCGCATCTAATTGATGAATATCTTTGCCAGAATAATTGTCGCCTTTAATTTGAAAGGCACTGTTTTCATGGCATCTTCCTAAACAGGCAACATGACCAATTTCGGTTTTGTCAAAATGGGTTTCAAGCAACGTTGTCACTTTGTCTTGAGTGCCGGCACATAAGCAGCTCGATCCATTACACACATAAGCTTTTTTATGGGCATTATCGCCTTCAATAAAATCATAAAAGGAAGCGGCGCCAGCAA
>JBFHSP010000152.1:0-7144 GCA_041591085.1 Kangiellaceae bacterium
ACCACATGATATTGCCAATATTATTGCTTCCGATTTGCGTCGTAGTGGGCGTTTCAATCCGTTAGCTTTTAATGACTTTCCGGAAAATCCATTGTCAGCACAAACGCTCAACCGAAAGCTTTGGAAACAAAAAGGCGTTGAAGCAGTGGTTATGGGCAGCGTGTCGCTGAACATCAACGGTGAGTTTGAAGTGAACTATCAACTGGTTGATATTTTTAAAGATCCTCAAGTAGATCCAAACTCGAATGTGATTATTTTAAATGCAACCGGTAGCTCTAACTCGACTCGATATCGATTTTATTCTCATCAAGTGGCTGACAACATTTATCAGGCTTTGACTGGAGAACGTGGCGCTTTTGCAACGCGAATTGCTTATGTGGTGGTGGATAGAACTCAAAAGAAACCTTATCAGCTATTTATTGCTGATTCCGATGGTTTCAATCCGCAAGCCTTATACAACAGTTATGAAGCCATCATGTCGCCATCTTGGTCACCGGATGGTCGAGCCATCGCTTATACCTCGTTTGAGAATGGTCGCTCTGAAGTTTATTTACAGCAAATTTACTCAGGCAATCGAGATTTACTTGCGGCGTTTCCAGGCATCAATAGCGGTGCAGTGTTTTCTCCCGATGGTAAAAAAATAGCACTTACTTTATCTAAAGACGGAAACTCAGAAATTTATGTGATGGAGCTTGCTACCCGAAAATATAAGCGACTCACCTACAATCCATTATCGATAGAAATTTCGCCGCAGTTTTCACCAGATGGCCAGTTTATTATGTATGCGTCCGATCAAACCGGGTTACCACAAATATACCGAGTGCCTGTAAATGGTGGACGAGCAGAGCGGATTACGTTTGAAGGCGAATTGAACGATAGTCCTCGATATACGCCCGATGGAAAAAGCATTGTGGTGGTCAATCGCACCAATGGTACTTACCGTATTGCGGTGCAGGATTTATCTTCAGGTATTTTACAGGTGCTGACCGATACGCAACTCGATGAGTCACCATCGCTCGCGCCCAATGGCTCTATGGTGATTTATGCGACCATTTATAATGGTCGCCAAGTACTCGCGGCTGTTTCAACCGATGGCCGATTTAAAGCAAGATTACCTTCTAAGCAAGGAGAGGTTAAAGCGCCAGCATGGTCGCCTTATTTGTTTAATTAGGTTGAATTGAAACAAGTAAAAAACTGAGATAAATCGCGTATTTAACAACTGTTTTTAGTAAAAAAGTGACTGAAGTCAAAATTTTTACGTCTATGATGCGAAATTTATGGCGGTAAAGACGATTTTTATCGCACAATGCCCACGAGTCATTTGCAACTTGAGCAGATGAGCCATAGAATAGCGGCACAACAATAAATTAATTACTAGCTATAGGAGCTAAAAAATGTCAATCAAAGCTTTGGGGAAAGCCATCCTCGTTACCTTGCCTGCCTTGTTCATGGTTGCATGTAGCACGACAGGTTCTGATACTGGTCCTGCGGATACTCAAATTGATGAGGCGCCAGAAACCAATGTTGTTCAAGAGCCAGTAAAAACTCCAGAAGAGTTAGCGCGTGAAGCCAACCAAGCGGCTCGTCAAGTTCGTACGGTTTACTTTGATTTTGATGATGCTGCGGTTAAAGCAAGCTATCAAGATCTTTTAAAAGCACACGCATGGTACTTAAGCCGTAACCCAGCTGTTCAAGTTGTGGTTGAAGGTCACTGTGATGAGCGTGGTACTCCTGAGTACAACTTAGCATTAGGTGAAAAGCGTGGTGCTTCAGTTAAAGATATCTTAATCAGCTACGGCGTTACTTCTTCTCAAATCCGTGTTGTAAGTTACGGCGAAGAAAAACCAGCTAATCCTGGTCATGACGAAATGGCTTGGGAAAAGAATCGTCGCGCGGTACTTAGCTACGAAGGTTAATTACTGATATGACGTTTAAGCCAACATTAATGGCCTCTAAGACAGCACTGATTATAGTGCTGTCTTTGTTTTCTGGGGTTACATTTTCAGCAGACAGTGTTGATGATCGATTAAAACGATTGGAGCAAATGGCAGAGTCGCGCGGTCAGCTTCAAGCCGATGTGATGTTTCAGCTTAATGCTATTCAACAAGAATTGCAGCAGTTACGTGGTCAAATTGAAGATCACGAGTTTCGATTGAAGCAACTGCAAGATCGCCAACGTGATTTGTACACCGATATTGAACGCCGATTAGAAAAACTTCAGTCGGGTGGCGGTGTAAGTTCACAGACGACCGGTTCAACAGCGGTAACCAATTCACAAACTTCAACTACTACAGACGTGCATTCAGCCTATCAAGCGATTTTTGATATGGTACGTGCTAAAAAGTATGATGAATCGCTCGAAGCATACAAAGCTTTTTTGACTCAGTATCCATCAAGCCAATATGAAGCGAATGTGCATTATTGGATGGCACAAATTTATTACATTCAACAAAACCATGATGCCGCGCTAGTCTCTTATAAAAAGGTAACTTCGCAATTTCCTGACTCACCTCGAGTAGCAGATTCTCTTTTAAAGCAAGGTCGAATTTTATTAGAGAAAGGTGATGTGAATAGTGCTAAGCAAATTTTTAATCAAGTAATAGAACAATTTGATGGCACCACGGAGCAGCTTGCTAAAAAAGAACTTCAAGCGTTAAAGTCAGCCGGTAAGTAGTTTTTAGTTTAAGTTATAGCAAAACCGAGCAGATTATCCTGCTCGGTTTTTTTATGCGTGTGTTGATAGTGTGCTAAACGGAATCGCCTACACAGAATCGGGTAGTTGGTCCAAATAAACCATAAAAGCTTTACAGTAATGAACCTATCGCGACCACACCGGCAAAACCAATGGTAAAGGCAAAAAGTAATATCAAGAAATAACGCAAGTAAGAACCAAAGGTTAATTCCTGAACTTTACTCATAGCAACCACGCCAGCTGCTGAACCAATGATTAAAAGTGAACCGCCTACACCGACAGAATAAGTTAAGGTGAGCCATTGCGCTAAGTTCATATGGATATCTGATTTTAGTAGCGCTGCGGTAAGAGGCACGTTATCAAATAGTGAAGATGCTATTCCTACTGCATAGTTAGCTAAATCAACCGGTAAAACTTCATATAACTTGGGAACATAGTTTAAAACTTGCAGTTCTTTAAGCATTCCAACCAGCAACAATACGCCTAAAAAGAAGAGTAAGGTATCAAACTCAATTTTTCGGATGTAATCGAGTACGGGTTCATCATGATTGATGAACTGTACTACTAAAAACATCAAGGATAATCCAAATAGAAAACATAAAACCGGAGGTAAACTGAATAAAATACTGCCGGTTAATGTACCTATTATGGTTAACCCAAAAAACATTGCTACAACTTTGTCGCCAGTTTCAATTGGAATGTTTGACTTCTCTAATATCAACTTATCTTTCATTTTTAAAGACAATAAAGAGGCCAGCACTAAAACTGCAATGAAAGAAGGCAGAATTAATAAAAATAAATGCTGAATTTCAACTTTTCCCGCTAGAAATATCATTAAGGTTGTTACATCACCGGTAATTAAAGCTGCGCCACCTGCGTTTACGGCAAAGATTATTAATACTAAAAATCGCAATAGCTTTTTGCGCTCAAGATTTAAGCCTGTTAATAAGCTAATACAAACTAAAGTTGAAGTGATGTTGTCGGCAAAGGAAGAAAATACAAACGCAAAAATGCCGGTTAAAAACATTAATTTACGTTCAGTTAAGTTATTTGGAAGCAGCCGGTTGACTAAAATACTAATAGTGCCTTTATGTGACAAGTAGGCTACAAAAGTCATGGCCGCCATTAAAAACAGCCATAACGAAGCTATTTCTAAAAGGTTTTCATTTAGAGCAATTTGAACTTGATTTGCACCATGATGTGAGCCGATAAAATAGATAATCCAAACTAATGAGCCAAAAAATAACGTTGTTTTGGCTTTGTCGATATGAACAATGTCTTCAATAACAATAGAAATAAATCCGAGAGCGATTAAACAATAAAGTACGATTTCCACTGAAGTTTCCTAAAACACATTCAAAAAACGTGCGCATTATAGTGATTAGGTTTGGCTAAAGCTATGGAGAAAAATAAGTATTAAATTCACCATTATAAGAATGGGCCAATTTTTCGTCCTAAAATATAATTTTAACCGCTGGTTTTTCGTAGTTTTGAGTCCATCCACCTTGCCGATTTAGAAAGCTTTTGTTGAAATACTCGCAGCCACTTTTTGGCAATCGGGTATTCTGTGGCCAATATGGCTAATGCTAAAGGAATAATAAGTACTGCTGGCCCTGGAAGTATGATGAATAGAATGCCAATAATTAAAAGCAATAATCCCGAAATAGTGACAAATGCCTTTTTCAAAACTCTCATAATGGATATCCAACAATGGGAAAAATTCTATCATGCAGAGATTAAGCCAATGATTTATATTATTTTAAATCAATAAGATAAGGCGGTTGTTGCAAGGGAATGGTGGTCGAGAGCACCATGTTTTGGTCAAAATGAGTTTAAAATAACTACTTTACAGATTAAAGCGGATTGTCTGTTTAGCGTATATGAAATTGCACTTATAATGGATTTTTAAAATTATTTTTGCTGCTATGAATACAGATAAACTGAACAAAATATGCATTGCGATGGCTATGGAGCAAGAAGCTCAGCCATTCATTGAATATTTCAATCTTGTTAAAGCGCCTGATGTGTTTTCAAAGCACTTACCTTTTGTTTGTTATCAAGCTCCTAATGATAACAGTTTATCGGTTGTTGTCAGTGGCCGTGATCCGCGTTATGACGTTGATAATATAGGGACGCAGGCAGCGACACTTCAAGCTTATGCTTCAATACAAGCCTTGGCTCCAGATTTAATGATAAGCGCTGGAACTGCAGGCGGGTTTGCGAGTCGAGGCGCTCAAATAGGAACGGTTTATTTAAGTGATGATAAATGCGTGTTTCACGATAGAAGAGTGCCGATTGAAGGATTTAATGAGTCGGCTATTGGGCATTTACCTGTTTTGAAAGTTAACAAAATGGCTCTCGATCTTGATATGCCTTTAGGGGTTATTTCAAGCGGTAGCTCTTTAGAAAAAAGTGACAAGGATATAGAGGTGATTGAGAGATTTAATGCGGTCGCTAAGGAAATGGAAGCCGCTGCAGTTGCATGGGTGTGTTGGTTACATTGTTTGCCTTTTTTTGCGGTGAAATCGATAACCAATTTGCTAGATGAGCCAGAGTCTTCAGAGGAGCAGTTTTTAGAGAACTTGCAGTTTTCAAGTGATAAGTTAACGGAAAAGCTGGTTCAGGTTGTGCAATATTTAAAAGATAAGTCACTTTCAGATTTATCTGTGTAATTGAATGTCTTCCTTTCTCGTTATTTTTTGCTGTCTCAGCGCAGGCTTATTACTTAAGCGCTTTTCTTCGTTGCCTGAAAATACAGCGCTTGTACTCAATCAATACGTGATCTATATCGCTTTGCCAGCTCTTATATTAGCGAAGGTTCCTTTGATGGAACTGACGGTTGATGCTATTTGGTGCATGGCAGTTGCGTGGATTGCGCTTGTTTTTAGTGCTTTGATCGTTTTGAGTTTAGCTAAAATGTTTAATTGGTCTCGCTCGACTCGATGTGTTTTACTGTTGCTTGTGCCTCTTGGGAATACTTCATTTGTAGGCATACCGCTGGTGGATGCGTTACTTGGTAGCGATGCGATTGGCTATGCGGTGTTATACGATCAATTAGGCAGTTTTCTTGCGCTTTCAAGTTATGGCGCTGTTATTCTAGCTCTGCACAGTACTGATAAAAAAAGGCCAGTAACAGTATTAGGCGTTGCTCGAAAAATTATTGCCTTTCCACCATTTATCGCCTTGTCAATCGCTTTGGTTTTAAATCATTTAATGGTGCTTTCTTTTGAGTCTGTATTGTCTTCGGCAATGAATGTTATTGGCGCCTCGTTGATTCCAACCGTTATGGTAGCGGTGGGTTTTCAATGGAAATTTGTTTTACCGAAACAAGATTTAGCGCCTTTTGCTTTTGGTTTGACCATTAAATTATTGATAGCGCCCTTATTTATATTGTTTGTACTTCAGTGGCTAAATTTACCAAAGATGCAATCTGATACCTTGTTATTGGAGTCGGCAATGGCACCCATGATTTCTGCCGGAGCTTTATTAATCAGCGAAAAGCAAAACCCCGATTTGACCGCTTCAATGGTGGGATATGGGTTATTGCTAGGACTAATGACCGTGCCTATTTGGTCATTGCTTTGGCTTTAGGCCGCTTTGCACTCGTCGATATTTTCAAGATGGTTCAAATGACTTTCCATTACTTTAATGGTTTGAGCTTGAGTTAAGGGAAAAGGATCGATTTGTTCGTCGGCGAGTGCTTGTTTCATACACTTTAGCAGCGCCACATGCCAATCCAAACTGTCTTCCCCTAAGGTGCACTTCTCTGTTTGCAGGGCCAAATAGTTTTCAGCCACTACGCAGCGGAGTAAGTCGATAGCTCGCCATAGCTCTCGTGGAAGCTGTCTAGGCATAATATTTAAATCACCATTAACCGCCGCGGCTAAAGTGGTTGCTAGTAGTTGCTGTTGCTTACGCTCTTTAGCTTCAAGGTGCTGTTGAGCGGCTAATTTAACTTGTAGAAGCTTTTGTTTTTCCCGCTTAATCCAAATTTTATGGGCAAACGACACAAAAGAAGGGGCTAGTATGGCCGCTAAAGTCATTAAAAAAATATAAGCCGCTTGTTGTGGTGCTATCCAAAATGAAATGATCGATACAAGCGCAATTAGAACTGGATATAACAAAAACATAACTCAACCGTACTACTTAAGGCGAGCGCATTATAGGGATGTGAGAAAATATCTCAATAAGAGAATTGTGTGAATATTTGCATAAATTAACGCTTCTGTAGCTTAAAGTTCGATATTCCGCTAGTTTTTGTTAGGTGGAAAGCTATAAACCAACTATAATGTATGCGATTTATCCAACTTTAAGCCCTCCTATTATCAATACCGGATCCAATATGTCATCTGAAGTAAACCTAAGTTTTACCGCTCTCGCTTTGCCTGAGGCCTTGTTAAAAGCACTGCAAAAAATTGGCTATGAAACGCCATCTCCCATTCAAGCTAAATG
>JBFHSP010000153.1:0-7069 GCA_041591085.1 Kangiellaceae bacterium
AGTGCGCCACTCATTAAGCGGCGAGTCGGTTTGATTGTCAGAGTTTATAAATGAACCGTAACCGAGTTCAGTAAATCCGGTAATATTTAAGCCAGATGGATCATCCCAATTGTCATCCCATTCACCCCAGTCATTCTCACCAGCAAAACTGTTAGCTGAAAAAACAACGAGTGAAACTGCCAGTCCGATTAATTTTCTGTGGGTTTGGTTCATTGCGTTACTGTTCATATTAATTAGAAAACCATTTTCCAGTCGGATTTTTCATCGTGCGTTCGGAAAAAATAGATTGTTCTATCTCTAGGTTGTAATCCATATTGCGAAACTGCATTAAGGTAAAGCCACCTAAACGATGATCCGTAATTTTACTTTCAACTACGGTTGGATAGCCTTTAACATCAGTCACTTCTAATACTTCAATTTCTCGAATGAGTGTATTCGCATTATCAAAATACTGAATATGCATAGGTAAAAAAGACGTTTTATTGACTTTAGTTGTGTAGTAAGCAAACTCAACAGAGGATAAATCTTTTGGTGTGTGCTTTAAGTTGTAAAACTGCTCATCAGACGAAATTAACTCATGCTGATCGAGCTCGACATTTCTACCAGAAACGTCTTCGTAGTAATAGTGAGACCCAACAAAGCTGGTACGCTTATCGCCCGCAGAAACTCTTTTTACTAAATCGAGCGCTGGTAAATAAAGCCATCTATCATCATCTGACTGTGGCTTTTTGTGCACAAGAAAACCCGTATTTTTCACATCTGATGGACGTGAAAACACCACTAAAAAATCTTGCTCTGCATTTTCATTACGATTACTTCTTAGTATCACAAACTGACGCAACTGCGCCCGTCCTTGACTGTCAACGATCCGCATTCTGGCATCACTTCGACCATTGTTTCCTGCGTAATAGGATGCAGTGTTCGCTTTGTTCACTATATCACTAGCAGATAAATCACTCGCGCTCGAAGGCGCTAGTATGAACAGCGCTACAAGAAATATTGAAAACTTAACATTCATTCTTTTTGCTCCTCTTCTAGGTTCATTTATTATTAAAAATAAATGACTTTAATAAACTGAATGTAGCAGGCAGTAATATAAGCGTAGCTATGGCTGATAACGCCATAATACTCGCTAGAAAAAATCCAACGGTTATATAAGGAACCAATGGCGCAAATAATAACGGTGTAAAGCCAATCGCTATAACAATGGCGTTACGAGTAATTGCTCTGCCCGGCTCATTAAACATCAAGTTAATGGTTTTACTGTATGACTGAGTTTCAGCAAAAATAGCGCGAGTGCGCTCAATAAAATGAATCGCAAAATCTACGCTCAAACCTAAAGTTAGAGCAGAAAGCACGGCAATCGGCATGTCATAATCTTTGCCTAGCCAACCTATCAATCCGTAAATAAAAGTGATAGTAACAGTTAAAGGTAGCATCGCAAGCAATCCAAAGATGACTGAACGAAACAAGATCACCATCATCACAAATACCACAACAAACGCACTGGTTAAGCTATCGAGCATTCCGCTCACCATGGCGTCTTGCCATACAACATTAATATAGGTTTTACCTGCCCATTGCATTTCCATGGCTTCTGGTAATGGATTTGCTTTGACAAATTGGTTAACGGCATCCATCACCTTCGACATATCTTGATTGTCACCGCTGGTGAGTTGGATCCATACGAGCGTTCTACTAAAGTCTGGATTCACCATATGCCACAGATCTTGTGGTCTGTGTGATGATTGAAACTGCAGTAAAGTTTGCGCTACCGCATTTTGTGAGTCTGGAATAACATAGTGAACTTGTTCGCCGCCTTGCAATTCTCGATTAACTGTTTTCACTAAATCGGTAAGCGCATTAGATTTACCGACCAAGCCAGTTTCTACTAGCGCTTTTTGCATTTTTTCAATGTAGCGCAAAGAGTCAGGCTGAGTGAAAAACTTTGACTGGCTTTGAAAAGCTTCCAACCGAGCAAGTAATTTTTCTAACACGGCCACATCATTTTCATTCGCTTCAAATAACCGATCAGACACTGCAAAACTAAGTTCTTGGACCGAAGTGCTCGTCATAGATTCAAGCGAGGCGATTTGATTCACTAAGTTTTCTTCGCTGCTTGTTAACTCACCAGCATATTGTTCAATTATAGTTTTTAATTGAGATAACTCAGATTGCATTTCCTTATAGGTAAAGGTTAAAAACGCATCATAAGTACCGGCAAAATGTTCATTTAATACTTTATCGGCAACACGAATTTCATGATCAGATTTAAACCAGCGGATCGGATTATCATTTATTTGGATCTTTTGAATCCCCACAAGACTAAATATAAAGACGCTGATAAAGCCAATAAGAATGTATTTACTTTTATTAACACTGAAAGTGCCTAATTTAGGTAATAACTTTACAATCATTCCTTTGCCTTCTTGCTTATGCATTTTTTGCTGTAATGCAATCAGTTGTGCTTTACTCATTCGTGATATATAAGCAGGTATAAAGAAAACCGTAATTAGAAAGGCAAGAAAGATCCCAAATCCAACAAACACACCGAACACCTGAACAGGAGGAATTGGCGTTAAAGCCAATGACAAAAAACCAATCGCAGAAGTGACGGATGTGTAAAGCATCGGCGTAAATAAATGTCCTACGACTTCCTTGGCGACTTCTTTCGCATTACTGCCTGGTTTATATCGATCTGAAAATTCAGACATAATATGGATAGAATCAACAACGGCTATCGGCATTAAAAATATTGCGATCATTGAACTCATAATATGTACGGTAAAGCCGCAGGCAATTAAAAGTCCCATGGTGGAGATCACTGTGGCCATCGCTACGATCATTGGCGCAGTCACAAAAGACAAGTTTCTAAAAAATAACAACATTAATAAAAAGATCATTACTGCAGCCATTGGCGCCGAAATACCCATTTGCACAAACATATCAAAGCCAAATGTATCTTCTGCTACCGGTAATCCAGTGATGTGAAATTGTTCCGTTAAGTTTAACGAAGTAATAGCGTCTTTGATTTCTTCAGAAATACGATAGCTTTCATTTTTATCCAAAATCGGCACATAAATAGAAGCTGCTTTTCCATCGGATGAGACTAAAGTATCTAGCATAAGCGGTAAACGCTGTACCTTCGACTTGATAGCACTTGCATCGAGTTCGGTTTTTGGCGGATTATTCATCATCCATTCAAAACGAATGGTGCCGGGACCTTCTTGAGTTATGTTATCGGATGTCGACAAGGCCATCACATCTAGCTGAACGACACCCTCAATTTTAAAAACGGCTTCGGTCAAGGCATGAATCTCGCTAAGTGTTTTGGTGTTGTAAATACCATTTTCGTTTTGTGTATTAACCACACCAACCACTATCGGATCATATAAGTTAAATTCTTTTTTAATTTGATTATGAAACACTCGATCAACTTGTTCAGTTGGTAACATGTTTTCGGGATCAGTATCTATTTGAATAGTGGGTATAAACGCCATTAAACCAAAGGTTAATAAAGCAAGTGCCCAGTACACTTTTTTGGCATGATTCAGTGAAGCATTGATAATAAATTGAGTCATAATCTTATATTAGTAGTTTCTAATGTAAAGCAGTTTATATTAGATTTCCCTAAATTACAAACATTCGTTACACTCATTATTCAGCCCGGTTTATCACTACTTAAAGTAAATTATTAAGTAACATTAAAATTAATTAATAATTCATTGATAAATAAGGAATTACTATGAAAACAGCAAATGAATTAGTGGCTACAGCAAAAGCGAATATTGAAGAAGTAGATGTCAATCATTTAAAACAAGCCATGTCAGAGTTACCCATAATTATTGATGTTCGAGAACCCGAGGAATTTGCCCAAGGGCATATTTTTGGCGCGGTTAGCATCCCTCGAGGTCTGTTGGAGTTTCAAGTTGAAGGCCATCCTGCGGTCGCACAAAAGCTGTCTCCCGAACTTGCTGTTCGTGATGCCAACATCTATGTGTATTGTCGCACTGGTGGTCGCTCTGCTCTTGCTGCCGATTCGCTAAAATCGATGGGATTTAAAAACGTAAAATCGGTTGCCGGAGGAATAATGGCGTGGGAAGCTGCAGGATTACCAACCCAATAACCTAATAAAGCATTTCTGTAACGGTATAATCATCCGAGCAAAATAATAATAATTCAGGGAGTGGATATGACCTCTAAAAAATTCGGGCTATCTATCACTACTTCTTTAGTGATAGGAACCATGATTGGCTCCGGTATTTTTTTGCTGCCCTCTTCTGTGGCGCAATATGGCGGCTTGGGTTTATGGGGTTGGCTCTTTGCTGCTTTAGGAGCCATCGCACTCGCTTGGGTTTTTGCTAGGTTAAGTGCTTGGCTACCGGGAGCTGGCGGACCCTACCACTTTACTCGCGTTGGCATTGGTGAGTTTCCTGCTTTTATTGTTGCTTGGTGTTACTGGATCAGTATTTGGACCGGTAATGCAGCCATTGCAATTGCCGCTGTTTCTTATTCATCCGTATTTGTACCAGAACTGGCTTCCAATCGATTACTGGCAGTGGCGTTAGCAATCGTGTTTTTGTGGCTTATTACCTTAATTAATATTAAAGGATTGCGCGAAGCTGGTTTAACCCAATTAATAACCACCCTGCTTAAAGTGGTGCCATTGTTTTTATTCGGGATCATTGGGGTATTTTATGTTTCGATTGATCAACTTGCCGAACCACCGATGGTGTCTATGGAACCGAGCGCCATTATTATTGCCGCAGCATCATTATGGCTTTGGGCCTTTTTAGGAGTAGAGTCGGCCAGTATTCCAAGTGATAACATTGATGACCCAAAACGTACCATTCCGCGAGCGACTTTACTTGGCGTAGCCATTGTGGCTTTTCTATATTTTCTTTGTTTTATCGTAATTTTTGGTACTCAACCTATAGCCAGTATTGCCCAGTCAACTGCGCCGTTTGCAGATACCGCAACGCTGTTATGGCATCCTTCTATTGGCAAAGCTTTTGGACTGGTTGCTCTTATCAGTACATTAGGCGCTTTAAATGGATTGGTGCTTTTGGGTGGGCAAATGCCTCTTGCTGCCGCAAAAGCGGGATTATTTCCAAAACTCTTTGCTAAAGAAAATAAGCACCATTCACCTTATGCAGGGATCATTCTGTCATCTATTTTAAGCAGCTTTTTAATTATGGCCAACTTCAGTGAAAACTTAGTGGCACTGTTTACTTTTGCCATTTTATTATCAACTACGGCCATACTGGTGGCCTATTTGTTTTGTTCTGCAGCGGCTATCAGATTTCAAATGCAGTTAAAGCTTCAATGGGCTTCGCTTGCGGTCATGGCCTTTGCCTTTATATTTTCACTATGGGCGGTAGCTGGTGCTGGGGAAGATGCGGTTTATTGGGGATTTTTATTAGTGCTTTCAGGCATCCCAATTTACACTTATTTGAAAATTAGAAATGATCAAAAAAATGGAACACAATCTTTTAATGAATAACAACGTTTAACTTAGGCGCACTCTTTATTAAGCACATTCTTTAAATTGGTAACACTTTCTAGTTTAGGAGCACTCATGAGCACCACTTTTCAAACTGATGTTGGTAAAATCAAACGTATTTTAATTAAACATGCAAAAGATGCGTTTTGTTCTCAAGCTCAAATAGATTCTGAGTGGCAACAACTTCACTTTTTATCGAAACCTCTACGAGAAGCAGCAATAAAAGAATACGATTCCTTTGTTGAACTATTAGATTCATTTGGAATGCAAATTGAGTTTTTACCAGAAGCGAGTGACACAACATTAGATTCACTTTATCCGCGCGACAATGCACTGGCTACCAATAACGGAATGATCATTTGCACCATGGGTAAAGCCAATCGAGTCTCTGAGCCACAGCATCATCGCAGTGTATATGACAAACTCAATATTAAAATAGCCGGTGCTATTGAAGCGCCCGGATCGGTTGAAGGCGGCGACGTGACTTGGCTTAGAAACAATGTGCTTTGTGTCGCCAATGGCTATCGAACCAATCCAGCCGGAATCGCTCAATTAAAAGAGCTCACCAAAAATTGTGTCACGGATTTTATTGAAGTTCCTCTGCCCCACTTTCGCGGGCCAACCGATGTGTTTCATTTAATGTCGATAATTTCACCTATTGCAGATGATTTAGCCGTGGTTTATTCACCATTAATGCCAGTGCCCTTTAGAAATTATTTGCTCGACAATGGCTACCGTTTAGTTGAAGTACCCGAAGAAGAATATGACACCCAGGGTTGTAACGTTTTAGCCGTTGCTCCGGGCGTTTGCGTTATGAATAATCGCAACCCTATTACTCAGCAACGTTTGATCGATGCCGGTGCCGAGGTACACACTTTTGCCGGCCAAGAAATTTGTGAAAAAGGTTGCGGCGGTCCGACTTGTTTAACCAGACCACTAGAGCGAGAGCAACCCTGATGCCCTTAAACTCTCTTAATGAATTACTGAAATCGATAAGCGTGAGCGAGCCTGAAGATAATGCATGGACACTTCGCGCTGAGTGTTATACCCGTGCCGATCTTTGTGATTTTGAATTATCCCAAATACTTGCTAAAAACTGGCAATACGTAGGCCATATTTCACAGCTGAAAAACAATGGCGATCTCATTGTTGCAGAAGTTGCCAATAAACCGGCCATAATTTTAAAAGATCATGAAGGAGTGATTCGCGCATTTTATAACGTATGTAAGCATCGAGCAGGACCTCTCGCATATGAAAATGGCAACGTAAAAACCTTAAGTTGTAAATATCATGGCTGGAATTATCATTTAACCGGCGAGTTACGAATTGCCCCTGAAATGTCGAGCACTCCCAATTTTAAATCTTGTGATGTAAAACTTGACTCAATTGAAATCGATATTTGGCAAGGATTTATTTTTGCAAAACTAAACTCAACAGAATTATGTTTAGCTGAATTACTCAATCAAGTAGATAAAATAATTGTCCCAATAGATTTATCACAGTTTCAATATCACCACCGCGACAGCTATGTTATTAAAGCTAACTGGAAGACCTATATGGATAACT
>JBFHSP010000154.1:0-7011 GCA_041591085.1 Kangiellaceae bacterium
AAATGTTTGTTCATTCTTCATTAGTCGAAGTGTGGAATTTTCAAAGTTTAAATCGAATGGGGTTGAGTTATTAATTTTTAAAGTAAACTCAATCTCACCAAATGAAAGGTCTCTCAATGCTTTCCAACTGACCGCAATATCTTCAAAACTGAGTTCATATTCAACTTTCAACACCTGACTTTTATGGTGCATGCTTTGAATGAGACGACCATGAAGTAGCATTCCAATACTCAATGTAATAATCAGGGTCAAGTAGGCTGTGATTTTTGTACTTTTGCTTAAGTTTGGCTGTGTTCTTGCCGTAGCTAAAAGAGTGCTAGCGATTAAAGTGCCTGCAGGAACAGCGAGAGCAATAAAAATTAAATTAATTGCAAATAACCAAGAGGACATTTCAATAAAAGAAATATTTTCCATTTGGGTGATCCATCGACCAATTAAAATAGCTGGAAGCGAGTAAACTAAGCCAAAACCCAAGCTATAGATTGGGTGCTTTAACAATACTTGATTAATTGTGCTGTATTTAATGCCGTGTCTTTGAAAGGTAGGAGCAATAAGATCAAGAGAAAAAGTGTAAAACAAAAATATATAACTCAAGAATACCGATAATATATTGCACCATTCATAGGGATAGTACCCAATCCAAAGTATGGCGAGCTGAGAGGCGAGATAAAACAAAAATAGTCTTGTCTCCTCTAATCCTTGCATCCATAAATTTAATGGGTTGCAGTTACCATTAGGGTAGTTTTGTTCTTTTTCAAATCTAGCTGAATACCACTCTTTTAATGGGAAAAGAAAAACCGACGCCACTACCAAAGATCCACTTAGCACCATGTTAACAAGCACGGATTTAGCTTGCGAGTCGTAAAAAAAAGCAATGAGCTGTGTTGATACTGTATGCCAGCTTTCTGGAAACAAATAGTCTAGAAGCAGTTTTTTCAATTCATCTTGGTGGGATATACCAAGGTAAATTAATCCTGAAAAGATAAATCCACCGGCTAGTAGGTAAATGCTAAGTGCAATGAAAGAGCTTTTACGGTGAGTTGCTATGGTACCAAGCGCATGCACTAGTAATACTAAGCTCTGCTTTTTTAATGAGTGCATAAAGAATTATTCAGCATAAATGGGGTTATTTTAACTTAATTATGAAAGCGCTCAATATTTTATGTGGTTTAACTGTAAGCTTTTGTTTGTCTGGCGGTTTTGTTGATTTCAACTATATTTAAACGAGAATCTTTCTTGAATTTATAGATCATTGGATGCAATTACAAAAAGAATCGCTAAGCTGGATCACCATGTTCAGCCGATTTAAGTTTGTTTTAGTCATTTTACTCCTAACGCTTGTTTTAGTTGGTGTGTGGCTCGATCGTTCTTGGCAAACAAGTCAAATAGAGAAGCTAAAGACTAATGTTACCCGCCAAATCAATCCATTTCGATTTGCGATTGAGCAAGCATTAATTGCTAATTTAGATGTTGTTCGTGGAGTTCAAAGTGCAGTGACGGTTCAGCCTCAGCTGAGTCTAAGTCAATTTGAAGTATTCGCGCCAAAATTACTATCGACCAGTCCTTTAGTTGAGCATCTAATTCTAAAACCAGCGATTGGAAATACGCTGGTTTTTCCTCCTTTTCATCAAGGAGATGAAAAAATGCTGACAGTAGAACTGACTACTGAAGAGCAAGTAGGTAGTTACAGTTCTCTATGGCGTTCGGCATTTTACGACTCTGCTATAGGTAGGCTTGATGTCATAGCTATGTACCCTATTTATTTGGAAGCTAACCGCACAGCACAGTGGGGAGAGGTCATTCTGCTTTTTAATTTGGATAATATGCTAGAAAAAGCCGGGCTTCATAATTACATCGATGAATTTTTGATTAGCTTAATGGTAGAAAAGCCCAGTGGCCCTGAATTCATTCTTGGAACTCCCATCAATCAAAGCGATGAACTGGTTATCATTGCTTTTGCTACTCCACTCGGGAAATGGCAAATATGGGCCATTCCTATCAACGGCTGGCGCTTACCATGGCAACAAGTTACATTGGCTAGATTTGTTTTTGTACTTTTAAGCGTTGTGGTTTTGCTTTTGGCTTGGAGAATCCATCACATATTAGAACGCCAATACTCGGCAGAGTTAGAGTCCAAGCGGAATGAGCTGCAATTAGATTTAATTATAGATACGGCTCGAATTGGAATGTGGGACTGGAGTATTGATACAGGAAATCTATTTGTTAATGAACAATGGCTAAAAATAATTGGGTACTCAAAACATGAAGTCACTGTTGCTACTATGGATGATTGGATTGGCTTAACTCATCCTGATGATATCAAACGAATTAAAAGAACCTTACAAAGCTATTGGAATTCAAATGATGAGATAGTGCGTTTTGAAACGCGTCTTAAACATAGAAATAATGACTGGGTTTGGGTATACGGTATTGCAAAAGATATTGAATACAACGCCCATGGTGCCGCCATTCGAATGATTGGTACTCTGGTTGATATAACTGAAAAGAAGAACAAAGATTTACAACTAAATGAATCGCGTCTGCAACTAGAAAGCTTCTTTAATAATATCAATAGTTTGATGTGCATAATAAGGCTCGATGGAACGATTTCACGAGTTAATCAATCTTTTGTGGAACTAATTGGTTTTGAAGAACAAAGCTTAGTTGGACACTCTTTTTATGAATTTGTCGATGAGGACAGTTTAAGCAATACTAAACATAAACTGCAGATGCTCTCTAGTGAAAATATGAAAGTCTCATTTGAGAATTGTTGTTTGGGCGCAAGCGGTAATTATATCAACTTGCTTTGGACAGCCTCTTCCGATGTAAAACGAAATAAAATCTATTTGTCGGCCATGGATATTACCCAACGAAAGCAAAATGAAAAGGAAATTGAAACACTTTCTAAAGTAGCGAGTCAAACAAATAATGCCGTGATAGTGACCGATATTGAAGGCAGAATAGAGTGGGTTAATGAAGCCTTTGGCAAAGTTACTGGCTATGAGTTTTCAGAAGTCAAAGGATTAAAACCGGGTGAATTTTTACAAGGAACTGATACCGACCTTGAAACGGTTGATGTGATGAGAAAGGCTTTAAAAAATAGGGAACCGTTTAAAGTAGAAGTGATTAATTACCATAAGAATAAGCAGCCTTACTGGGTCGAAATTCGTTGTACGCCCATGTTTGATGAAAAAGGAAATGTTCAAGGCTTTATGGCGATTGAGTTGGATATTTCAAAAGTTAAGCAATCGCAATTGCAATTAGAGCGTCAGCAACAGATGCTGTCAGCAATGAGCCTGCAGGGAAAAATAGGTGCATGGGAAGTGGACTTAATCAGTGGAAAGGTTTTTTGGTCTGAAATGACTAAGCAAATCCATGAGGTTGAATCAACGTATGAACCAAAATTGGAAACGGCGATTGAGTTTTATAAGCAAGGAGCAGATAGGGAGCGCATTGCGAACATTGTCGAAGACGCTATAGCCAATGGAACCGCTTGGAATGAAGAACTCGTCATAGTCACCGCGAAAGGTAAGGAGTTATGGGTATCTGCGACGGGGCAAGCAGAGCTTAAAAACGGAAAATGTATTCGCTTATTTGGATCTTTTCAAGATATTAATGAGCGAAAGCAAATCGAAATAAGCAATAAAAGTAGTGCTAAGTATAATGAATCACTTGCCGCTTTAACTTTAAATAGTGCGGTATTGTCTGGAAACTTAGACGAGGCAAGAAACATTATCGCAGAAATGCTTTGTTATTCATTAGATGTAGCAAGAGCAAGTATTTGGCTATTCGAAAATGGTACTAGCAAACTCAGGTGTATCAGTTTATTGGATCAAAATTTAAGAGAGTTTTCTCAAGATCAAATCCTATTACAAACAGATTTCCCTAATTATTTTTCCGCTATGTTATCTCAAAGTTATGTTTCTGCTGATGATGCTATTTCACATCCTCTGACAAAAGAGTTTGCCGAAGTCTACTTAAAGCCATTGGGCATTACTTCCATGCTTGATGCGGTTATTCCTGGAGGGGATGGAGTTATTGGCGTTGTTTGTGCAGAGCATGTTGGCGAAAAACGGCATTGGACTCAATCAGAGGAAGCGTTTGTAATTGCGCTTGCTACCATTGTAGGAAGTATCTACGCCTCTGAGCAAAGGCATATTGCTGAAAAGCAGTTACAGTCAAAAAATCATGAGCTAACTCAGCAAATGAAATTGTTAAGCATTATTGTTTCAACGCAACTTGATGTTATTGGCTCTGCCGATCTTGCACCTGCTTTTAATAAATTGCTTACAGAATTGATAAGTTTAACCCAAAGCGACTTTGGATTTATCGGTGAAATACATTATAGCGAAAGCGATGAGCCTTATGTTCAAACGCATGCCATATCAAATACTTCGAATGATGAGCTCATTCAAATTGAACAATGGGCAGACAATACCATTTTAAATGCGCTGGTTGAGCAAACTCTGGAAAATCTAAAACCCATTATTATTAACTCGCCTTCAACTGATCCTCGCCTGAAGAACTCAATTAAAATTAATTCCAATTTACGTTCAATAATGGGGCTTCCTATTGTTCGAAACAACACTGCTGTTGCGTTTATTTGTTTGGCTAATAGGCTTGAAGGATACGATGATCAATTAGTTAGCTGGCTTGAGCCTATTACTGTAACTGTTGGTCAAGTTATAGAAAGTATGCGCACCTCTAATTTAAGAGATGAGGCTTTGGCGGAGCTTGTTCATGCAAAAGAAGCGGCTGAGTATGGGACTCGTTCAAAGAGTAATTTTTTGGCGAGCATGAGCCATGAAATTCGAACACCAATGAATGGTGTTTTAGGTATGTTGAGTTTATTGCGTCAAAGTGAATTAGAGCACATGCAAGCTCATCAGGTTAATCTAGCCTATTCTTCTGCAGAAGCGTTGCTTACCATAATTAATGATGTTTTAGATTTCTCAAAAATTGAGGCGGGTAAACTTGAGCTGGAACATATTTCATTTAACTTGTCGAAGTTGTTAGCATCAATCGTTGAGTCTAATGCGATAAAGGCGGAAGAAAAAGGGCTAGAAGTTATTTTAGATGTAAGTGAAGTTGAAAATCCTTTTGTTATTGGCGATCCGGGAAGGTTGCGTCAAATAACCACTAATTTGATTAGTAATGCGATAAAATTTACTGAAGTCGGAAATGTTATTATTCGAGCATCTTTGATAGATAAGAAAAATAATCATAAAGAACTTATATGTTCGGTAAAAGATTCTGGGATTGGCATTGATAAGCTGACTCAAAGTAAACTATTTAATGCCTTTACTCAAGCGGATTCATCTACCACTCGTCGTTTCGGCGGTACGGGCTTAGGTTTAGCCATT
This sequence comes from Kangiellaceae bacterium, assembly GCA_041591085.1. Taxonomy (GTDB): domain Bacteria; phylum Pseudomonadota; class Gammaproteobacteria; order Enterobacterales; family Kangiellaceae; genus Pleionea. Next base: position 5,364 of record JBFHSP010000154.1, read on the forward strand.
GTTAAACAATTAACTGAATTGATGGGCGGAAGTGTTATCGTAGATAGTAAAGAGAATCATGGTAGTGAATTTGTTTTTAAAGTGTTGCTAGAAAAAGATTTAAACAATAACTTCTGGTTGGAACAGTTAGATAAGCTGAGCGATGCTTCGGTTTTGGTGGTTGATGATAATGTCGATACTGCAAAAACTATATCGAAACAGTTTGCGGTTTGGGGGCTCGCTAATATGATCGCTCATGATAAAACAACTGCTTTACAACTCCTTTCAAATAAGAGTGATAAAGAAAGTTTTGATATTGTTTTTATTGATCATCATTTGAACGGCGAATCGGGAATAGAGCTAGTCCAAGCGATTAGAAAGGAACCAGAGTTTGACCCAGTCAAACTCATTTTAATGACAGCTATTAAAGACACAGTTAATGCTGAGTTATTTCTCGAGAAAGGTATCGATTTATTTTTTCCTAAACCGGCAACCTCAACAGAACTATATGAAGCTCTAGTTAATACTTGGTTAAAAGAGAGTCGTTTATCTCATGCCCCTTTTGAGGAAAGAAGCTTTTTACCTGAAAGCTCTGACTTATCTGGTGTCAAAGTTTTATTAGTTGAAGATAACAAGGTTAATCAAGCTGTTGCCAAAGCAATGTTAAAAAAATATTCAGTTGAAAGTGATGTGGCAAATAATGGACGAGAAGCCATTTCTATGCTTCAAAATATGAACCATAGTACGCCTTATGCTGCGGTATTTATGGATTGCCAAATGCCAGAAATTGATGGTTATGAGGCGACCAGTATGATTCGAAAAGGTTATGCCGGCGAAGAGTTTGTCAGTATCCCTATCATCGCTTTGACGGCTAATGCCATTAAAGGAGATGAAGAAAAATGCTTGGCTTCCGGTATGAATGATTATCTAAGCAAACCTTTGACATTAGAAAAGCTTAAATTAAAGCTACAGCAATGGAAGCTTGTTCAATAGAAAGAGCTTGAAGGGTAGTGTTGAAGCACACAATTTACAGTCTCAACATCAATGATGTCTGAGAATTACAAAAAAAGGCTATACAGCCATAACCTTTTCTTAAATGAAATTATTAGGTAAAAAAGCTTTATATGTATTACAAATTTAAGTTTTTAACTAAAAGCGATCATAAGCCTTTAAAGTCTCCTCCGTATAAAACTCAACTGTTACGATTATGGATAGTCAATATCGCTTGGATCTTGTTGATCGCTGGCATCATAGAAACTATGTATCTACCTTTTAGGTTTACCAAAAGCGCAGTTATTCTAATCATTGCCTTTACTTGTGTTTTATATGTTGTTGATGTTTTTGCAGAGAGCTATAAATTTTTCAGACACGCATTTGCGCCAATAGCTACCATAATATCTTTGGCTTATTTAGCACTTGCAGTGAAGTTTCAATCATTAATGTTTGTTCTTTTTTTCATTTATGGATTGGTATCAGTATATATAGCATTTAAAGAATACGATCTGTAGTTAATGCGGCTAATCTTTTAAGTAGTGTATTTAAATGTCAATAAAATAAAGGCCATCATGAAGTGGCCTTTGTTATTACGGTATTAGGCTATCTAAATATCATGTTATCGAACATATACGATCGCTTCTTTTACCAGTTTCTCTTTGTCTTTATTATCGCC
>JBFHSP010000155.1:0-7004 GCA_041591085.1 Kangiellaceae bacterium
GCGGTATTTGCTATTTGCACATTAGCTTGGTAATTTCTTGAAGCCGAAATCATATTGGCCATTTCCTCAACCACATTAATATTCGGTAAATACACATTGCCGTTTTCATCAGCCATAGGGTTTTCTGGTTGATACTTCACTCTTGGTGCGGCGTTACTTTCCACTACACCTAATACATCCACACCAGCACCAGAAAAGTCATTACCATGTAAACTTTCAAATACTGCAGAAAAAACTGGATGACGCGCTTTGTAGGTTTCTCCCAGGCTGCTTGAAACACTTTCGGCATTTGCCATATTGCTTGCCGTTGTATTTAGCCGAACGCTTTGAGCACTTAAAGCAGAACCTGAAATTTTAAAAATATTGTATAAGCTCATCGTTATTCGCCTCTCAAGGCTTTACTTAAGCCTTTAAATTTTGAGTTCAAGTACATTAAAGTTGTTTGGTACTCCATTGCATTTTGCGAGTAAGCGGCAATTTCTTTTTGTGAATCCACCGTATTGCCGTCTCCGGTATCCGGTTGATCTGGAATTTCATACTGAACGGCATTCATACCTAACTGGCTGCTAGAGCCCGAAAAATGCTTTTCATGAGTGCGCTTTAATCCACTTTCTGAGTGACCCGAGTGTTGACTCATGGCATTTTCCAAAGCTTGCTGAAAGTTAAGACGCTGCGCTTTATAACCAGGCGTATCGGCATTGGCGATGTTATTGGCAATAATTTCGGCACGCTTTGCTCGAAGCTCCAACGCTTGTTCATGAATGCCTAGGGCTTTGTCGAAATTAATGGCCATTGCTGCTGCTCTTAATACTGTAAAAACATTGATTAAAATTTTATCTGTACTGAAATAGAGCAATAGCTATGCCAATTCAATTGATAGCGAGTAACATGAAGCTAATAGACTGATTTTATTGATATTAGGGATTATTAAAAAAGGCATAGATGCTAATATGAATTGAAAAGCGGCAACTTAAAGCCGCTTTGGGAATGAAGAAACTAAAACGACTAAAAGTGAGATATGGTTTAACTTTTCGGTGTTCTTATTAAGTTCACGTTAACAACCACACTAGAGATCATACTCAAAGTGCCATTCGTTGTTTTCGGCACATAACAGTTCTAATAAAGTTCGAAATTGAATCAGTTCTGGAAGAACTACCGATTTAGTCGTTTGGCTCAAACTGTGGTAGTTAGAAATAATCTTAATGTAGCTCTTGATTAAAGTAAGTCCTTCTTTAGCTGAAAACCACAGCTCAGGATTTGCCTGTTCTATCTCTTCTTCGGTTGCTCCGACACTTTTTAAAAACTCAGCGATTTGTTCGGTCGGTGTATAAACGCAATCATCCAAGCGCATTAATTGATGCTCTTCCCCTATCGAACTAAGCAAATCCAAATGGTTAATTAGGTGAACACCGTGGTTGGCTAACTCTGTTAGATTTATCTTGTTTTTTGTAGCAATAAATATTGAAGTCATCAGAGTCTTTTAAGTTCTCTTAAAAGAATTACTTCTTTTTATATACCAAGCCAGGATTACAACGTACCATTTCAAATTGATTGATGCTAGCAGGCATTGATTCAGATGCGCCTAAAAACAAATAGCCTCCATCGTTTAAGCATTCCGAAAGCCCTAATATCACTTTTTCTTTTAACTCTGCCGAAAAATAGATAAGTACATTACGGCAAAAAATAACATCAAATTTACCCATTGCTTTATATGGCGTTTGCAGTAGATTCAAAGTTGAAAACCTAACCTTTCGTCTTATTTGGTCTTGTAATACAAAAGCACCTGCATCGGATTGAGTGAAAAATCGTTTCTGTCTTTCTAACGAAAGTCCTCGCGTAATCTCTATTGATTGATACTCGCCTAACCTAGCTTGTTCGAGAACTCGAGTGGAAATATCGGTAGAAACAATATCAACCGACATAGGCACCTCGGCTCTTCTCTCTGAGCTTTGAGCTTCTTCAACCCCCATAGCAATAGAATAAGGCTCTTGTCCGGTAGAGCAAGCTGCACACCAAATAGAAGCCCTAGACTTTCCAGCTTGTTTAATTTCAGGAAGAATCGAGCGATTTAAATAATCAAACGGAAAGCCATCTCTAAACCACAAGGTTTCATTGGTGGTCATTTTATCAATAACCGTTTGTAATAGTGCGGAGTTCATCGGCGAACGAATTTGTGTGAGTAATTCGCTTAAAGAGCTCAGTTGCTTTTCCTTTAAAACAGAAGAGAGTCTACTGGCTACCAAATATTGCTTGTTGTCGCCGAGTAGAATGCCGGTTTTTTCATTTAAAAAAGATTGGAAGCGCGCAAAGTCTTCAGGTGAAATCACCATAAGTTATTATTCTCCAGGTTTTCTAATAACTATTTGTTAACCTATACCGTTATCCAAACGTTTTTGCACTGCGCCAGCCAACTCATCAGGGTTAAATTTTGGTATAAAGTCATTGGCTCCTACTTTTTGCACCATGGCTTGATTAAACACACCACTAAGAGAAGTATGCAGTAATACCCAAAGTTTCTTTAAGCGATCATTAGCTCGAATTTCTGCGGTGAGTGTATATCCATCCATTTCTGGCATTTCTATGTCTGAAATCAAGAGCAGCACTTCATCTTCAATTCGTTTTCCTTCATTTGCTAAATCATTCAAGAAGTCGAGCGCTTCTCGGCCGTCCTTTTTAGTCACTACCGTCATTCCTAATTGCTCGACCGTCCTCTTGATTTGATTCCTGGCAACCGCTGAGTCATCAGCAACTAAAACAATTTTGTCTTGCGGTTCTTTTCCTATAGATTTTTGTAAGACATCTTGACTCACCGTTTCGTTGGTCGGTGTAATTTCTGCCAATATTTTCTCAACGTCAATAATCTCAACTAATTGTTTGTCTATTTCGGTTACAGCAGTTAGATAATGCTGACGTCCACTGCCCTTGGGTGGTGGATGAATGTCACCCCAATTCATGTTAACTATGCGCTCTACTGAGCTGACCAAAAAACCTTGCACAGCACGATTGTACTCGGCGATTACCACAAAACACTTAGTTAAATCATCTAGCGGAGGCCCACCTACCGCTAAGCTTAAGTCCATAACCGAAATAGTTTGTCCACGAATATGCGCAACACCTCGCACAACAGAATGGCGCTGCGGAAGTTGGGTTAAAGGAGGACATTGCAGCACCTCTCTCACTTTGAACACGTTAATGCCATACATTTGTCGGCCACGTAATTTGAATAACAACAACTCCAGTCGATTTTGACCGACCATTTGAGTCCGTTGATTTACGCTATCTAATATACTTGCCATATTATTCCCCGCCATACCCACAATTAAGCAATACAAAGAGTTGGCTTTAATTTTGCAGTTTATCTAACCAGTGATTGAGCCTAACGGGCTTTAACCCGAAAAACTCAAGTTCAAGCATGCTTGATGATGTTCTAAAGATAAGCATAGCTGAAAATCACGTATTTGCTTTAAATCTTAATTTTTAACTATTTCGGCCAACTGTATGAAAAGTTTAAAGTTTTTGCCTATTTACATCTTGCTCTTTGCTATTCCGTTAAGTTCAGCGGATACAACGGAGATACAATCGCTAGAAGCCATTGAAAGAGCGGCAACTTCATTCCTTAAAAACCAGTTAGGAGGTAATAACGGCCGGTTAGAAATTAGTTTAGGAACCATTGATCCAAGATTACGATTACAGCCATGCACTAATGAACTTCAAGGATTTGTACCTCAAAATACCCCTTTGAAAGGTAATTCACTAGTTGGCATTCGATGTGTGGGCGTCAATTCGTGGCATATTTATCTACCAGTACAAATTAAAATCACTCAAGAAATTTTGGTTTTTGCCGAAAACTTGCGTAAGGGCCATGTGTTAACTGCTTCTGATTTAAAACTCAAAACACTCGATATTAATCAAGTAAGAGGCACAACATTTAGTGAGCCTAAAAAGCTGGTAGGTTCTCGATTGAAAAGGCATGTCACTCGAAATGAAGTAGCCGATTCTTCAACTGCCTGTATGGTGTGTAAAGGCGATAAAACGCTGATTATTGCTGAAAATCAAAGCTTTTCTATAGCAATGCAAGGGTTAGCATTACAAGACGGTCAGATAGGCCAAAGAGTACAAATTGAAAATATTCAAACTGACAAAATTGTATCTGGCACAGTTGTCGCTAGAAACAAAATTCAAGTAGTGCTGCTATGATTATTCTATACCTTGAATCGTTATTTAATTTTAGGTGAGTTATGGCTATTGATATTCGAAACGTAGGATCAGGAAAGCTAACGTCTCTTTCCAACAAAGACAAAAAAGTGTCTTCATCAAATCTCTCGATTTCAGATGATGATACACAGCCTGACGATCAAGTAGAGCTGACAGGTCAAGCAGCAAAAATAAGTTCGCTGATCCAACAAATGATGAAGATGCCTGCCGTTGATTACAGCCGAGTCGATCCGATAAAGCAAAAAATTGATGAAGGACGATTTGAAATCGAGCCAGAGCGCATTGCGCATAAAATGCTCGACTTTGAAGTATCTTATTCTCGTTATAAATAATCAGCTAACTGCAATTAGCAAAACATTAGGTTATAGCAAAATGAACATCCCAAATACGCAATATAACGTTAACTCACTTTCTAAAGATCAAGTAGATTTTTTATTAAGTGCTATTTCACATGAGCATACTAAGTGCGATCAATTATTAGAACTGATGCTGTCAGAACAAATATTACTAGAAAAGCGGAATATAGAAGCAATCCCGAACTTATTAAAAGAAAAAACCACATTAATAAATGAAATAGAAAAATCCGCTGAACGACGCTTACAAATGTTTGGATTAAAAGCCATTCATAAACATCATAATGCCGTATTTGAGCAGCATGTAAATAAAGTCGATCGATTAGCTGAACCTTGGCAACAGCTTAAACACTGTTTGGATCGTTGTAGAAATCAAAATGAAATCAATGGCAGGATCATTGAGTTATCACAAAAAAGTATCGACAGAACAATCAACCTTTTTAAGCAGTCATTGCGACCAAATAACTTGACCACCTACTCGGCTAAAGGATTTGCTCAACAAACCCCAATTCACATAACGGGCGTAGAAGCTTGAGTCTTTCACTGATTTAATGAAATGCCATGTTTTAAATCGGAACTGATGTTTTATATAAAAGCAATCAATGTGATGTGAAAAACCAAATTAACTAAACATCCATTGCTCGGCCAGTGATAGTTAGCCTAACCATTTTTCGACGGTCATCGTCCCTACGATCTTTACCTGATCGCATATCAGGCACCGTAATGCTTCTTCCTTGTAATTGTCTTCGCTCAAAACCGCTCCTTCGATCGTCTTGACGACGCTCGACTACATCAGAGGACCATTGAACTTCTTCAGATCTATCTGCCATATTTTCAATTCATTTCAGGGTTTAGATTAAATTTTACTCAGCCTGAGCAAAACCTAATTAAATTATAGCTCTTATTGCGATAAATAATGAACTATTTCACATAACTTGTGCATTATTTCCAAATGGTTTATTTATTCTTGAATTCTTTATCTACAATGTTGATATACCAAGAATAAGCTTACGATTGTATGCTTATTTTTTATTCAAGAATACATAACTCAATACCTAGGTTACCGCTTAATGGCCAATATCAAGTCTGAATCAACAGAGCAGCTCGTTCAGGAAAACCAGCGCCTGAAACAATTACTCGATTCTCTAATTGAAAAAGCCAATTCAAATGAAGCAACTTTAGTTAAATTTCAAACTTTGGAGTTTGAACTATTAAGCTGTGCTGATCTACCGTCTCTCTTAGATAAGCTCACCTTAAGCTTTAAATCGAGCTTAAACTTAGCTGAAGTCAGTTTAGTTTTATTCGATCCTATTCACGCCATGCAAGACTTACTACAACAAATTTACCCTGATTATCATACTGTTAAGGTAAGTTTTGTCGATAATAATTTTGAATTAGAGGAAAACTATCCAGATAGGCAAAGCACATTGCTGCGGAAAAAAAATTATTTAGTATCTCGCCAGCTGTTTGGCAAAACAACTAAAGTAGAGTCCTTTGCCCAGCTGCCTTTATATCGCAGAGGCACTCTCATTGGGTCTTATCATTTAGGAAGTCTAGATCCTGATCGATTTTCACCCGAAATGTCGACCGATTTCTTTGAGCACTTTGGCCAAATTATTGCCGTGTGTATAGAAAATACGGTTAATTCTGATCGTTTAAAGCAAATGACTTTAATGGATCCGCTGACCAAAACCAAAAATCGCCGTAGTTTAATTCAGTCGCTGAAAAAAGAAGTCGCTCGAGCTGAAAGAGACCTGAAACCACTCAGTTGTTTATTTATTGACCTCGATCATTTTAAAAAAATTAATGACCAATACGGACATCCTATTGGCGACAAAGCGCTAATTACGGTAGCGGAAGCAATTAAACCGCATTTAAGAACAACCGATGTTCTTGCTCGTTTCGGTGGCGAAGAGTTTGCACTGCTACTCCCAAACTGTGAATCATCAGTAGCAATTAATATTGCAGAACGTATTAGAAATGTATTGAAAAAACAAACACTTGTTGCTCATAACCATAAGGCATTTAAACTCACTTGTTCAATTGGAGTAACCACTTGGGATCCTCTTAAATTTATCCGTTCTAAAAGCCAAATCGGTGAAAAGCTGATAAGAGTTTCTGATATGGCCGTTTATAAAGCAAAGTCTAAAGGTAGAGATTGTTGTGAGTTTATAGACCTTGAAGAAGATCCAGTTAAATAATTTCTAACTCCCGATTTTGTAATAAATCAAAGCTAGGATTGAATCGCCAGCAGCCCCTAGACAGTAAGCAGTAATCTGGTAAGATCTCTCGACCAAACTCTTTGCCTGTCCATTTTAAAAACTCGAGGTTTTTCATGCGCTTAGCTGATTCTGTTTTAGCCGTTAATGATGATTTGCCGATTAAAACAAACTTACCGGTACACAGTGGTAAAGTAAGATCCGTGTATTGGCTAAC
>JBFHSP010000156.1:0-6939 GCA_041591085.1 Kangiellaceae bacterium
ACTACCATAGATTCTTAAGCGGTCTTCTTTGCGATAAATGCGAGTAAGTTATTAATAGAATCTAAGTTTGCTGGCACCATTTCGCTGGCTTCTACTTTTATTGCAAGCTCTTCGTCTAAGAAAGTGATGAGTTCAAGGATTCCCATAGAATCTAAAATCCCACTTTCAAGAAACGAATGCTCGTTACTTAGTAAAGTCTCATCATCAGAAAATAAATAGTTTTCTAAAATAAAGTTTCTTAAAGTCGCTTCGAGACTGGTTACTGCGTTATTCATGCTTAGTTCCTTTGTTGTACTCATTTTTCAGAGCTTAACTCATCGTTTAAATAAATTGCTGGCATAATATTTGAGTCGATAATATGCCAACTAATGCTTGTGACTCAGAAGTCGTCAATGTCCTTCCCGAGTCTGCTTTTTTCAATAAAAACTGAATCTTTTTACCATCGAAAAAGCCATTTTCATTAATCGCTTTTTCGCTGAGCAACTCGCGACAACCTTGATCGAGCAATTGGCCGCTCACAGCTTTTACATCAGGTGCGCGATAGGGCTGTTTGTGCCTATATACTATTTCTTTCGGTAAGTACTTTGCCATCGCTTTTTTTAGTAAATTTTTCTCATTAAGCCCCTTCATTTTATATTTAGGGTGAACCTGATTGGCAAATTCTATGACTCGATGGTCTAAAAATGGAAATCTACCCTCAACTGAGTTTTTCGAAAGCATTCGATCGCCTTGTGAGTTTAATAAATAGCCGGCCATCAACGATTTAGACTCAATATATTGTGCACGATTAAAAGGATGCATTAAGTTGAGTGTATCGGGTAGTGAGCTAACCATGGTATCAAGCGCATTTTCGTTCAAAGAACTAGAGAAATCTTGAGAGTAAAACATTTTTGCTTTGGCAGTAGTCGTCCAACGCGGTAAGTGCGAAAAAGCGATATGATTAGGCTGATCTAGAGCTTCACCAAAAAACTGCTTTAAGTAGGTACCTTGATCGCTTTGCGGTAAATTTAAGTAGGGGTATAGCTTTTTTAACAACAACGGACGGAAAGAAGAATTAGGGTTTGTCGCCCAAAACTGTCTGACTTTAGCTTCTTTAAAAATATCGTAGCCACCAAGTACTTCATCGGCTCCTTCGCCGGTGAGCACAACTTTATATCCATGATGACGAACTGAGCCGGACAACAATCCCATCGGTACCGGTGCGGTACGAAGAATAGGCGATTCAGTATGGTAAATGGTGTCCGCAAGGTGTTTGGAGATGTCTTCATTTTTCACTAATAGATGCGAATGATTGGCATTGAGATGCTCTATTAATTGACTTTGATAGGATTTTTCGTCAAACCCAGCTTCATCAAAGTTAAGTGAAAATGTCCGCAAATCCACTCCACCGTAATGATGGATCATGGCTACTAGGACTGATGAGTCTAGCCCCCCGGACAAATAGGCGCCGACCGGTACATCGGCTCTTAATCGTATTTTAGTCGCATCTATCAGTAAATCGTGCAGCTGATCGGCTTGCTCTTGCTCGCTTGAATGCCAGTAGTCATTGCTATCAAATTGCCAGTCCCAATATTGATGTCTATTGACTTGTCCGTTCTCAATGACCAACATTTGTCCTGGTTGAACTTCATTAATTCCTTCAAAAATAGTTGCAGGACTGACGGTTGACCAAAAAGTAAAAATTTGATCGAGTGCTGCATGATTGATTTTTAAGCCTTGTTTTAAAGCAGGGCGTATGGCCTTGATTTCACTCGCAAAAATCAATTGATCTTGTTGTTTTGTGTAATATAACGGGCAAATTCCGACCCGATCGCGTGCTAATACTAAACGCCTTTGCTGATGATCCCAAAGCGCAATGGCAAACTGGCCATTCATATAACTAACAAAATCGAGTCCATATTGACGATATAAATACAATATAACTTCGGTGTCGGATTCGGTTTGAAACGAGTGACCATGAGCGATGAGCTGTTGTCTTAGCTCGATATAATTGAATATTTCGCCATTAAAAACCAATGACAGTTGGCCGTCAGGCGTGTGCATAGGTTGCTGGCCAGAGCTCAAATCAATGATGCTTAGACGCCTGTGAGCAAATCCGACTGTTTGGTCGTCATTTATCCAAATTCCTCCTTCGTCAGGGCCACGATGGATAATCTCCTCTGCCATTGCTTCTAGCAGGAATGTATTATTGCTAGCTTCAGAGCAATGTTTAATTTTGTATATTCCTGCTATCCCACACATTCGATTTCCCTACTATTTGCGCGGAATGATAAATTATCTAGTTCCGTTCAGATGCGCACTATAACGCAAATTCGACAAAATTTTGACAATGGTAACCAAAACGAAATTACACTACAAATGGGTATTTTACTTCTTCTCCTTTGAACAACCCATTCTTGGGATTATCTAGTTGATTTTAATCGATAAAATAAGTGAATTAACACTTAAACATCATTAGGGGATACTTGTGCTTTCTTATAATCACAACTCGACTTGTTAAGCTAGGTAGTTTAGGATCCTAGGAGTTGAATACCTGTTACATAGGGATTGATAAGAATCAAGCAATGCAGCGGATTAAGCAATTTATTAGAGGTTTTCTCTATAACACAGGGCTATTAACAGCCTATCATCGAATGATTAATGGCTCGACACTAACGGTCGTTTTATTCCATAGAGTTTTGCCTCAGAGCCATAAGTTGTGGTCATATGCAGATCAAAACTGGACTGTGTCTACTGATTTTTTTAAACAATGCATTCAGTTTTTCAAAAAGCACTATCATGTAGTTTCTATTGAAGATATTCATCAAGCATTTCGGGGAACACGACCTTTACCGAAAAGAGCTCTTTTAATAACTTTTGATGATGGATGGCTTGATAATCTTCAATACGCTGATCCAATCTTGAAAGAAGAAAATGTTAGGGCTCTCATGTTTGTAACGACGGGAGCTTTAGGTCGAAAAATTTTAAATTGGCAGGAGGCTTTATTCGACAGTTATCAGCGAGGGCTTTTTGATAGCTCTTGGATTGAATGTTTGGAGAACAAATCAAAGGTTAAACTTAATCAGGTCAATAATTTCAACGATGTTTATCAAATGATTTCAAAGTTACAAACTTGTTCAGAAGAAATTATCAATAATGTTCGAGTAGAAATACTGGATTTATATAATAAGCTCATTGAAGAGCGACAAATGTTGAACTTCGATGAATTAAAGAACCTTTCTCAATTTGATATTGGAACGCATGGTCTTGAGCATGAGCCATTAACTAAACGCAAAAATGCAAATTTTGAATCTCTAGAAGCCAGAAATCTACTTGCAGCGTTTCTTAACAACGGAACAATTAAAAGTCTATCTTTTCCTCACGGTAGATTGAGCGATCAATTAATTATGTTTCTTTGGTCGAATCATTATGACTATCTTTTTTGTGGTGAACGAACGATAAACGTTTTTAACGAAAAACAACAGAAAATATTGCTTGGGCGATACAATATTGAACAGAGTATGTATAGCAAAAACAATAAGTTAATATGTGATAGTCTTGCTAAAGACCTGTTCATACAACCAAGAATTAATTTAAGCAGTAGATACCGAATGCCATGAAAATTAAGCCATTAATACTTATTCTTTTTTATATTTTAAGTACAGCTTCGTGCAGTCAAGAAAGTAGTAAACCTAAAAACAAACAGTCATCTTTTAGCTTTGTTGTGCTTGGTGACTTTAATGGTGGAGGGTGCGAGAGAAATAAAAGAGTACAAGATTTAATTAACCGTGTTTCTCTAGAGAAAGAAGTTGATTTTTTTATATCAACAGGTGATTTGATTGACGGATATGTTGATGGAAATAATCATACAATGTGTTTTGCGAGTGATCCGGTTATTAAAGCGAACGCAACTGCGTGTCCAGAAGGTGTTAATAACGGTAATGTTAAGCAAATGCTATCAAAAATTAAAAACAGAAAACCTAAGCCAGGCCTAGTTGCATCCTTTTATCCTGTAGTTGGTAATCACGATGATAATTGGGGAAGTAAGTGGTATCCAGATCCGTGTGGTGATGGAATTTGTGATTTTCTTGAACCCAATAGACCAGAGGATTTTATTAAAAGAAAAACGGGCGACATTTGTGATAAGACTTCACCAAAAACTTCGTCGCATGGGAATGATTTTTACTACTCTTTTTCTTACCAAAATAGCTATTTTATTATATTAAGAGAAAATAATGATTATTATTCTATGCTCGCAAGTTGTAATCGACACCCTGGGTTTGATAATTGTATAGATTATTGTTGGACCAATGCGATTTTAGGGGATAAGGAACTAAAAAAGTCTTGTTATCGTATAGAGCAGTTTGATTGGTTGAATAATGAGCTTCAAAAAGCCGCTGCCGAATTTGAGCATGTTTTTGTGTTTGCTCATGCAGTGTTTCTAACCGGAGGCAGTGGACATAAACCATTTTCAGGTGCTGATAAGGTAAGAAAGTTGCTTGAAAAATATAAGGTTAAATTTGCATTTAATGGACATAATCATGCTTATCATCGTTCGGTTCCGATTAAAAATAATAAAATGGATGCTAAAGGGACTGTTTACGTCACTGTAGGTAGCTCTGGAGGAGCTTTCGATGGTGCGACCAAATCAGACATAACCGCAATATCTCATCAAGACTGGACCCACTATTCTAACAAACGAGCCATGACTACTTTTACTCGAATAGACGTTTCAGACGAAAAGGTAAAATTGTTGACTTATCATTTAGATAATGAACTGCCTGTCGATGAATTTGTAATGGAATTTTAATTCGAAGTGTTGTTTAAGAGTTTATTTTATGATGCATATTGCTAATGCCATTATTTTAATTTCAGGGTTAACAATAGCCGCATACTTGGTTTTGTTATGGTTTTTTGCGCTTTTTTTTAACAAAAAAAATGTTAAAGATTTTAAAAACAGTGGTCAGCGACATAAATTTGCTATTATTGTTCCTGCTCACAATGAAGAGAGCACAATAACAAAAACTCTAAATTCATTAGCTAATCTTGATTATGCTTCCGATAATTATCAAGTATTTGTAATCGCCGATAATTGCAATGACAGAACTTCTCAAATATCACTAGAGCATAATGTGGTTTGTTTTGAGCGATTTGACAAGGATAATAGAGGAAAAGGATATGCTTTGGCTTTTGCGTTTGAAAATATTGGAGTTGAAAACTTCGATGGATTTGTAATTGTTGATGCTGACTGTGAGCTTGAATCGCAAGCATTAAAAATCTTTGATCTCTATTTTGAGGAGGGATATAAGATTCTTCAAGCCAATGATATTTCCGATAATCCAGATGACAGTTCTATGAGTTATGCTGTGACCGTTGGGAATGTAATTGAAAATGAATTGTATTATATGCCTAAGGATACTCTCGGATTAAGCGTTCAGCTAAGAGGTACTGGAATGGTGTTCCATAAAGAAATTCTACAAAGGTATCCATGGTCTGCTAACTCAATGGTCGAAGATATGGAATACACTATGGAGTTGATGAATAATGGAGAAACTATAAGGTATGTCAAAGAGACAAATGTAAGCTCTAGTTTCCCGATTGAACAAAAACAATTAGAAGTTCAACGAACACGCTGGGCCGGAAATCTAGCGTTTGGAAAAATAGATGCTTTTAAAATTATGATAAGAGGATTGGTAACAAGAAACTTAAGCTTACTAGATTTCGGCTGGAGTTTTTTTGTGCTAAGTCGCCCTCTAGTTCTTGCTCATGCACTGTTTGTTTTTCTCTTTAGTTTTGTATTTGGCTTATATTCGCAGGCTACATACTCAATAGTGTTGGCATGTATTGTTTTATCAGTTCAAGTAATTTATATAGGAACAGGAATTCTGAAGCTTGGAATTACAAAGTCGAGGCTTAAATTACTGTTATCTTCTCCATATATTGTTATGCGCTTAATGATGATTGCATTAAAGTCATTATTAGGAAAGATTGACTCTAACTGGGTTAGAACTCCAAGGGATTAATATGAGTAATAAAGAAACTGGAATGGAATCAAAAGGGCTAACACCAATAAATGTGCTTCATCTGATTGGTTCTAGCTTTTTTGGAGGACCAGAAAAGCAAATTCTTGAGCATTTGAAAATATTAGATAAAGAAAGGTTTCGCGGTGTTGTTGCATCGTTTAAAGAACCCAATACAACATTTAATGAGTTTTTAGGCAAAGCTTCTGATTATTCAATCAATAATTATTCTATTGAAGTTCAAGGACCTTTAGATTTTTCACCTGTAGAAAAAATTCGAGATATATTAGTTCGAGAATCTATAGATTTGTTGTGTGTTCATGGATATAAAAGTGTTGTCTTAGGGAATATTGCGGCTAAAAAACTTAATATTCCTGTTTTAGCTTTTTCTAGAGGCTACACAACCGAGAATTTGAAGGTCGCATTTTACGAGTGGCTTGAGCGAAGATTTTTATTAAAATCAAGCGGAATCGTCAGTGTTTCTAACGGTCAAAAATCAAAGCTTCTTTCATTAGGGGTGAACCCAAAAAATCACTGGGTTGTATTAAATGGTGTGCATGTTGAAAAATCGAGTATTTTAACTGAAAAGTCCGAAGCAAGAAAAAAATTGTCAGAGCAATTTGATATACCTAAAAACAATCACCTCATTATTACTGCAGGACGTTTAAGTCCAGAAAAGGGGCACCGATTTCTGCTCGACGCAATAGCAGAGTTAGTGAAGTCGATAGATAATATTTCATTGATAATTTGTGGTGATGGTCAGTGTAAGCAAGAGTTGAAAACGCAAGTAAAACAACTAGGCCTTGAGTCAAATATTATTTTCGTAGGTTTTAGGAGAGATATGGAAATATATTATGATGCTATGGATTTTTTTGTGTTGCCATCATTAACAGAAGGGCTTCCGAATGTAATATTAGAGTCATTTGCTCGAAGTAAGGCG
>JBFHSP010000157.1:0-6850 GCA_041591085.1 Kangiellaceae bacterium
TGATTAGACGCGACAGCTTGTTTCCGATTCGAATACAAATTAAGTTTTATACATTATATCAAGCGGCTCAGAACAAATGGCTAGCGCAGCGATCAAGGGCGTTTTTGCTCACTTTTTCTCGCTCTTGAAAAAAGAGAGTCGCACAAAAGCGTTAGCGGTGCGAAACCGCTTTTGACTTTAAGATTTAAAAACTAGATTCCGCATCAAATGTGCGGAATGACAGAGAATATTGAAATGCTAATGACCGCTTTGTGCTCTTTTTCCCCTTCTCTGTCGCAAGACGAGATAAACTATCCTAACGTCGAAAAGTACTAAATCATTAACTCTCACCCTTCCCTCTCCCAAAATTGGAAGAGGGTGATTTCGACCATTGGTCGAAATAAGTGTTGTCATTATGAGTAAACACAGTTGGGTGAGAACTCACTGAATTCTAAAATGATGGGTTTCGTTGCACTCTACCGCATATTTCAGAAATTAATTTTCATTTAATCAAGCTCAAAATTTCACGTGTTAGTTTTCGCAGCTCATTCAAATCCAATATTAATTCTAACGCTCTCACAGGAGATTTTGGGGCTGAGAATATTTTGCTAGATGCTCCTGTAATAATTTCATAGAATCAGAAGCTTTAGTCGGGGGAATAATAAAATGAAAAAGACATTCAAGGTGTTAATGTATCTTATCGTAATATCGGTTGGTGGATATTACGGTGTGTCCGGATGGCAGAGCTGGCAAGAGTATCGTAACGAGCAAGCCATCATAGGCTCTCCTCAAGGTCAGCTTCCTGAATGGGCAGAGCCTATCAGGTATGATCTTCATTTAAATGTAGATCCTGCATTAGATACTTTCAGCGGTCAGGTCAAAATTGATATTCAGCTGACAAAATCCACCGATATTGTTTGGCTGCATGGAGAAGAGTTTGAAGTGAGTTCGGCTACTTGGGTTGACTCATCCAACATAACTCACTCGGCAAGTTACCAAGAGCTTGGGCATTCGGGTGTAGTTCGCGTTGATTTGGGTAAGATCATAGAGCCGCAAACTATTCAGCTGCATATTGAGTTTGATAGAGAGTTTCCTAACGATTTAGCAGGGCTGTATAAAGTTAAAAGGAAAGATGGCGCCGATGTTTTCACCCAATTTGAAGCTACCGATGCACGTAAAGCGTTTCCGAGTTTTGATGAGCCTCGTTTTAAAGTACCTTTTACTGTTCAATTAACTATTCCTTCTCATCTAAAAGGATTTAGCAATACACCTGAAGTTTCAAGAGATGAAAACAATGGAAAGACTACCATCGGCTTTAAAACATCTAAACCCTTACCAACTTACTTAGTGGCTTTTGCTATCGGTGATTTTGATGTGGTTGATGGCGGCAATATCGAACCCAATATTCATAGAGATTATGCTATTCCTTTTCGCGCTATTGCAGTTAAAGGTAAGGGTGAAAAACTGGGGTACGCTATCGCAAAAACTGAAGAGATTCTTTTTGCATTAGAAGACTATTTTGGCAGGCCTTACCCTTATGAAAAGTTAGACATTGTAGCTGTACCTGATTTTCGGGCAGGAGCAATGGAAAATGCAGGTTTAATTACTTACAGAGAACAACTGTTACTGATCGGTGATGAGCCCAGTATTTCGGAGCAACAGCGTTATTATAGAGTTCATGCTCATGAGTTAGCACATCAATGGTTTGGCAACTTGGTTACTATGCCTTGGTGGAATGACTTATGGCTGAATGAAAGTTTTGCCAATTGGATGGAAGGAAAAATAACAGCCAAGCTTCGTCCAGATTTTAGAAACGCAGAGGATAACTTAAACTCAGTTCATAATGTTATGGATTCCGACAGTTTAATTTCGTCACGTCAAATTAGAGAACCCATTAAAACCAACGGCGATATTGAAAGTGCGTTCGATGGCATTACCTATACCAAAGGTGGAGGTGTGCTTAATATGTTCGAGAGCTATTTAGGAAAAGAAGCATTTCAAAAAGGTGTCCAATTACATCTTGAACGATTTGCATGGAAAAATGCAACTGCCCCAGACTTTATTGAATCGATGGCAACTGCTACCAACCAGCCAGAATTGGTAAAAGCATTCAATAGTTTTATCGAGCAACCGGGAGTGCCGTTTGTTGAATTCAGTTCTAGTTGTGAAGCAATCGATACTGAAAACGAAATAACTTCGAGTGCAACTTCGGTAAAAGAATACAACTTAACCTTTAATCTAAAGCAGTCTAGATATTTGCCAGTGGGGAGTAAGGGCAATCCTAATGAATCATGGCAAATTCCAATGTGTGTTACCTTAATTGGACAAGAGCGCGAACAATATTGCTTGGTTTTGTCTGAATCCGAGCAAACTCAGTCCATTCCTGCGAGCAATTGTCCTGCAATGGTTTTTCCGAACATGAGCGCAAAGGGTTATTATCGCTGGTCGGTGGATAATCAACAATTAGATGCATTACTTCACAATTTACCTAAGTTAGATCAGCTTGAACGCATCAGTCTTAAATCCAATGTAATGGCAAACATTGAATCTGGAAAAATAGCACCAGAACGTTTGGTCGAATCGGCGGCGGCTTTTGTAAACTTGACTGACTACGAAAGTAAATTTTTACCTTTGGGATCTTTGGAGTTTCTTGCGGATAAATTTGCAAGTGACGATGAAAAATTGCAAATGAACATCTATTTGAAAACATTGTATGGAAATTATCTTGAAGAACTCGGTTTTGACAATTCGACTGAGTTAGATAAGCAAGAACCCGCTTTAGCTGCAAAATTACGATATCGTCTGTTAAATCTATTTTCAGCCAAGCTTAATGATAAAACTATAAGAAACGATTTAACCCAAAAAGCTATCAAGTATGTCGGTTATCAGTCGGATGGCAAAATATCTGAAGAGGCGATCAACTCAGAACTTGCTTCAATGGCATTAGGTATTGCGGTTCAAGATTTGGGAGAGGACTTTTATAACCATTTAGAAGCATTGCTCAATCAATCTGATGATGGCACTTTACGGCAACGATTACTTTCCGGAATGAGTTCAACAAAGGATCCAGAGTTATCCGAAAGAGTGTTAGGGTTAGTTATTTCTACCGACACTCGATTAAATGAAAAGTTTATTATGATAGGCGGTCAGTTACAAATGAAGGAAACTCAGCAATTTGCTTATGATTGGTTTAAGTCTAAGTATTCTTTAATATCTTTAGTTCTTCCAGAGCGGTATTTAAGCTATGCGCCTATGGTTGGGTATGATTTTTGTGATAGAGAGAAACAAAATGATTTGGCCGAGTTTTTTAAAGATAAAATTCCTTCAGGCTCTTCAGGAGAAAGAAATCTAAAATTGACCTTAGAGAATATTCAAAACTGTGTCAGTCTTAAAGAGCATATTACGTCAATTGAAATTCCTTCGGAAATTCGTTGATAATTTTAAACGGCAATAATCTTAATAAAAATAATTTGGAATGAGCCCTTGATAATCAAGGGCTTTTTTTTCTTTGATTAAACTGGTGTTAATAACGTAACAATAAGCTTTGGGTTCGCGAGTCTTTAGTTATTGTGATAATATAAATCCGATCAAATTCAGTGGCGTCATCGATAGATGATATAGGATCGCCTCCTAAAAGCTTCACCATCTCGGTTGTGGTATTGCTGTGGCCTACAACCATTGAGACTCCCTTTATAGTTTTTAAATAATGTGCAAAATTTTCTAATTCTTTTGGGTTGTACAAATCTACGGATAAACTTTTCGCTTCTGATAAAGGCGCTGCGGTTTGTTGAGTTCGTTTATACTCGGTACTGAATATCCGATCGATAGCGATGTCTTTTAATACTATAGATAACTGTTTAGCTCGTACCTTTCCCTTTTCAGATAGCTCAGGATCATTGACGTCTTTCAGTTTTTCAGCATGACGAACCAGTATAATGGTAGAAAAGTCAGACTGAGTTGCAAGTAGGTCACTTGAAAAAACAGAGGCTATGTAAATCAGCGCTATAATCTGAACTACTTTTCGTATCAGTTGATTCATCATATTTATCCAATAGGCGTTGTTTTGTTGAGCTTCCCACATACATGGGAAGCGCTATTTTAAACTACTTCAACTAAGTTGGGTTCTTTCAAAAAGTAAACCGCTAGAACTATCAATGCTATTGGAAAGATTAAAATATTGACCAACGCA
The DNA here is from genome assembly GCA_041591085.1 of Kangiellaceae bacterium. GTDB lineage: Bacteria > Pseudomonadota > Gammaproteobacteria > Enterobacterales > Kangiellaceae > Pleionea. The sequence goes on from JBFHSP010000157.1 coordinate 4,169, forward strand.
AGAATTATGGTCAATTGAAATAGGCACATAATTAACATGAGTACTGCAAAACTTTTGAGCAACGATGATTCTATGACTTTCTTAAAAATTATTAATCCGGCAAATACAATTCCAACTAACGCATATATGATCAACATGCCTATCGCTACAAATTGACTCAGTCCAATTAGCAGTTCTTTATTATTCTGCGCAAAAGTTGGGGCTACCGCAAAAATGAAATCAATGATGACGGTACTATGAAACATAGCAACAATAGCCATTAGTACCATCAGCAATACTCGTATGGTATTTGTATTGATCATATCTTTTAGGGAATCTCTCAAACTGCAATAGATATAAATTTCTAATCCACCAATAAGAAGAAATAGAGCATCTAAGCCGGTTAACGTTTGAATATCGTTGCGATAGGCACTGTCAAAATCGGCAGGAGCATGATTTAACACCGTTATCCAATAAATTGGAAATAGAATTGCCAGAGTAATTGCGGCAATGCCTGAATTTAAAAAGTTTTTGCTAGCCATAGTAACTCCTTGATTTTAATAAATTTAACTAATTTGTTCCGGTGAGTTGGGGATGTATCGCAATATATCGCCGGGTTGACATTTTAAAGCCTCACAAATGGCCTCTAGCGTACTAAAACGGATGGCTTTGACTTTACCCGTCTTAAGTAACGATAAATTGGTCATTGATACCCCGACTTTATTAGAAAGCTCAGTTAGGGACATTTTGCTCTTTGCCATTTCGACATCGAGGTTTACTTGAATTTTCATTTTTACCTCTTTGTTTTACGATATATAATTTATGATAAGCATAAAATTAAAAATGTAAAGCATAAATTTTGGATGTTTCTCTGAATGGTTATAAATGGCCAATCTGAGTGATAGTTTCGTATAATCAATTGATTGCACTGGATTGTTCTTTCCTGCAATAACTCATAACTTACCGGCTATTATTAGTTTGAAATTACAACTAAATTCACAAGAAGTTCAAGTCTCAGTCGAGATTGAAGCTAAATCCAGCAACCACAAAACGCGCAGTCAGGTGACCTTAACAATCACCGTTACCGATACCGGTAAAGGCATTCCAGCCGATCAACTTGATAAAGTGTTTGGTGCATTTGAGCAGGTTAGCGGGCAAAAAAGTTCACAATATCGCGGTACCGGACTCGGCTTATCCATCAGCAAGCGGATTGTCGAACTGATGGGGGCCACCATCACGTTAACCAGTGAGGTTGGCCGCCGTTCGCAATTTACTATTGAAATACCCCACGTGGAAGTGGCCGCACTTGCGGACTTGCAAAGCGCACAAGAGAGTCTTGAGCCTGACCGAATAGCTTTTGAGCCCGCCTTCATTCTCATCGTTGATGATGTGCCTTATAACCGAGATCTGATACAAACGTTTTTACAAAATTGGCCGTTTGAATTTGTTCAAGCCGGAACCGGTAAAGAAGCGTTAGAACAGATGGAGCAAAGAGTTCCCGATTTGGTGATCACCGATATAAAAATGCCTGAAATGAGCGGTGTGGAATTGATGAAAATCATGCAGCAAGATGAGCGCTTTAAAACCATTCCTGTTGTTGTGGTGACGGCATCGGTGTTAGGCAAAGATAAGAAAGAAGTGGAGTCATTGTGCAATATCTTTTTAGCGAAACCGGTCAGTTTATCCGATCTGTTAATGGCATTGATGAAATACCTTCCCCACACCATTAAGGAAGTTGAACCGCAGGTTGTTGATCCAACAAAATTGGATGACGCAGAAGATCACAGCGAGCCAAAAACTCCAACCGAACCAGAGCCATCCGCTAAGTCAGAAGTCAATGGCACAAACAAGGTGTTATTGGTGGATGACTCGGATATTAACTTAATGATCATGCAAGTCGAATTAGAAGAAATTGGCATGAAAGCGGATACCGCGCTTTCAGGAGCCGAAGCTCTGGAGATGATGGAGCAAAATCTTTATTCATTGGTGATAACGGATGTTGAAATGCCCGATATGGATGGTTATGAACTCAGTGAGCAGTTACGGGCGAAGTACACAGAGCGCGTAGCTGGGTTAAAAATATTGGGTTTTACAGCCGATAAAGAAGGGAAATTGAAAGAAGGTCTTAAATCAGGGATGGATGACGTTCTAAATAAACCGCTCATTAAACAAGAAGTAACCGATATTTTAATGCCGATCTTGGGCAAAATCTTATAACACAATCAGTTTGAATTCTTATTGTTATACCTATGCTGAAACAATCCGACGATTGGTTTTAAAAAAGGTTTTAAGCGGCTTTTGAGCTCTTTTTAATCGAAAGGTTAATGTAGAAGATCTTACCTTTTTGCGTTAAGACCGTAATGCAAAAGCACCTTCTTTTCGGCTAGACTTTACCATGCCAAATTTTATAAGAAACATTATTCTTTTCTAAATTTTTTACAGAATACATAAGCTCGTCAGCGACTTTCATCGCTTCTTTAATATCTTCGGGTATGGTTTCGAAGGTGACCATTCCAACACTAAAGGTGACCGGCCAGTTGCTTTTATTCATGCGTTTTTTTAGCTGTTTGCTGGCTTTTGAAAAAGCGGCTTTCGCTTCTTCTTGTCCAGTTTCGGGCAACAAGCAGGCAAATTCATCGCCACCGATTCTTGCAACGGTATCGGTTGCTCTTAAAGACTCTTTCAAGCTAGTCGCAACCTCAA
>JBFHSP010000158.1:0-6792 GCA_041591085.1 Kangiellaceae bacterium
ATCCGGATTTTGCTCTGGCGTGCCTGGCGGTTGCCCTGTGTTAGTACCATCTCGGCTTTCATCTCTAGAACCTCCGCTCTCTTCTTGAGGTGTCAAACTATTTTCACCTCCTGGACTCCCCTGATTATCCGCCGAGTCTAACGAGTTCAAATTAAAGCAGCTTTGATAATCCACTACGGTTGCGCTGATGCGTCCCCCTTCAATGGGAAACTCAAACGGGGTTGTTGCCCAAGGCTGCTCTAAATGGATCCGGTTTTCTTTGCCTACGCCTTTGGCCAGCCATATTCTTGCTAAAGCCTCACCCCCCAATGCCAGCTCATGGCCTTGAGAACGCGCCATCATCATTTGTGACCGCCTTTGACTGTAGGTGCCTTGCTCAATCAATTGGGTTGCCACCAAGGTTGATAAGGCCACAATCACCAGTACGATTAATAGGGTTACCCCTTGCACTTTTTGTTGTGATTTAAATGACTTCATTGATCTAAATCCATCACATAAATTTGTTCGAGTGGACCTAAATCAGCAAACTCAATCAATACCTTGACTGCTCTGGGAAGTTGATAGGCCGCACTCGGATTTTGTGGATCAAACAAGTCTGCCTGTGGCCAAGAATCAACCCAATCATCGTCATAAAAAAATTCGACTTCAAATTTAATGATATTGGTGAGGAGTACCCGAGAGATAACTTGATCGTCTGAAGCAATATCAAGTACCTGCCATTGATCGCGCAATAACTTATCTTCTTCTAAGCGATAATGGACTCGTTCGAGTTCACTGCGCGGTAAGTTGGCAGGATTACGTTTACCTTGGCGAGTAAATTTAACAAAACTTTCTTGTTCATTTTTATCACCCACTAACACCGCTTCAACATCACCATAAGCATTACGCACTCGTCGTCTGGCAATTTGTTCAAAATCCATTGCCATTCGATTCATGCCACGCTGAATTTCCGCTAATCGGTCATCACTGCGTTCAACGTTTTCTTGGGTTTTTAACGCTTGACCTAACACCGCAAAAGCAGAGGTAGCGATCACCGCGGTGATCGCAATCGCAATCAACACTTCAATCAAAGTGAAACCAGAAAACCGATGCTTAATCATTATCGGTTTTCCTTATCAGGCTTGGGTAAAAACGCCACAATTTTGCTAATAAAATAATCCGGATCGTTATCGGTTATCGCAATGGACACTTCCACTCGTTTTAAATCAGGCTCGGTGGTTTTAATTACCTCTTGTTTCCACGTCCATGACTTATTCAACATTTGAATATCGCCGCGAGTCACTCCTTCCGAAGGCCAAGCATTATCTAAACGCAGTTCGGCAAGGCGATATTTAGCTACCATACTGGCAAAGGTTCTGTCTTTAACTGAAACTTGGGTTCGAGTGATTTCGGTCATAGAACCACTTAGGGCCATCAATCCCGTGGCTAAGACCATCAAGGCAATCAGCACTTCGAGTAGAGTAAATCCCCGAGCATTTTTATGATTCAGCTTGGAACATGTTTGCACAGATTGTTTATTCAGCATCGGTATCTAACTCCGTTACTTCAATCTGCAAATTGCCCGCTAGTGGGCCATCAATCATAATATCGCCAAGCTGATTGCCACTGATCACATAATAGAGCGGATCTTCATCGGTCCATCCGAGCGCGATTTTAAAATCATTCATTTCACCCGACGATAAAATAAAAATTTGCGGTGGCTCGGGCGGCTTTTCGTTGTCTTCAAAGATATCGACATCTTCTTCGAAAATATCTACGTCGTCTTCGTTTTCGGCAAACAAGGTGTTACCGTCGACCACCAGTTTAAGTTCTAAAGTGTTTGGAATTTCACGCTCTTTAAAAAAGTCATGATCGGTAATGGGCAGCCATTTATTATCTTGAGGATTATAAGAATAAAATCGATAACCGGTTGGTTCGACTCGTAAACCCAAATCAATGCCACGCAACACGGTTTCATCTTTAACTTGTTGCAATAATGCGTAGATCCTTAATGACTGGGTTTCGAGTTCGTCTTTGCGCTTATCGCCAAAGGTTAGCGCCGACAAGCTGATTAACAGCGCTGCAATAACCAGCGCAATTAGAAGTTCAAATAATGAAAATCCAGCCGATAAACGCGGCGCAAAAAACGCGGGTTGGCTGACTGGAGTTTTCATAATGCAATTTCAAAAATTAACTGATGTGCAATTATTGACGATCAGCTTCAGCCATGGCGGCTAATACTTCTTCAATATTCCAGTTAGCAATATCAGTACTTTGATCTTGACCGCCTTCTTGACCATCGGCACCTAAAGAAATGATTTCAAAATCGCCTTCACCATATTCCGCAGGAGACAAGTATAAATAATCGTTGTTCCAAGGATCTTTTTGCAATTTACTAACATATCCGCCTTTTGGATAGGAACGAGGTTCAGGATTAGTTTCTGGCTTGGAGGTTAACGCTTGCAGACCTTGTTCAGAAGTTGGGTAAAAACCATTGTCGTTGTAATAACGCATTAAAGCACTTTCAATGGTTTGAAAATCAGCTTTAAGCTTAGTGTATTTAGCTTTAGTCACTTCGCCGCCAAAATTTTGTAAGACAAACGCACCTAAAATTCCGATGATCACCAGTGCGATCAAAATTTCCATCAAAGAAAAACCGCGTTGTTTTTGCATGTTTATTACTCCCGAAAAATAAAACTAAACTGCGACTTTTTAGCCGCTCATTAATTGATTCATTTGGAAAATAGGCATCAAGATCGCAAGCACAATGGTCAAAACAAATCCGCCCATCACTAAGATCATCAGCGGCCCTAATGCTGTGGTTAATACACTGACCATAGATTCAAATTGTCGTTCCTGATTGTCAGCCGCTTTTTCTAACATTTTATCGAGTTCACCCGAGGCTTCCCCACTGCCAATCATATGTAAAATCATCGGTGGGAAATGTCCGGTGCTTTGCAATGAGGCTTTAAGTGAAGCGCCTTCTCGGACTTTAATTGCCGACTCATAAACGGCATCTTTCAGTTCAACATTGGTCATCACATCGCCGGCAATTTTAAGCGCTTCTAACAAAGGTACAGAACTCGAGTTTAAAATAGCTAGGGTGCGAGCAAATCGAGCTGCATTTATGCCACGAGTAATGCGGCCAAAAGCCGGTAACTTTAATTGGGTTTGATGCCACCTTTTTAATCGCTCTGGTTTTCTAAGTAACCACTGCACCAAAGCGTACAGACCAACAAACGCAGCACCTAAATACACCCCATAATCGATAATAAAATCACTGGTGTTGATTAAATATTGGGTCAGCCACGGCAACTCTCCGCCCATATCGCGGTATTGCTCAACAATTTTTGGCACAACGTATGAGAGCAAAAACACAATCACCATAAAACTAACCATGGCGAGAATGATGGGATAAGCTAAGGCGCCCGTTACTTTTTGCCGCATGATTTGTCGGTGTTCAGTGTAATCAGCCAACCGCTCAAGTACCGAGTCTAAATGCCCAGATTTTTCACCGGCCGCTACCATTGAACAAAACAAATTATCAAAAACCCGTGGATACTCTCTTAACGCGTCTGCGAGCATATGACCTTCAACCACTCGGGTGCGTACGCCCATCATGATGGATTTATGAGCATTTTTTTCACACTGATCAGCAACCGCTTTTAAAGCTTCTTCAACCGGAATGGCGGCATTGACCAAGGTAGCTAATTGACGAGTGATCAGCGACAAATCGGTCGCATTCATGGTTTTTGGTGCAAATAAAGGCTGGCGTTGACTTTGCTTGCGATGCTTTTCGGTTACGGCTTCCACCGTTAAAGGCGACAAGCCTTGTTCGCGTAAATTTTGCCGGATTTGACGCGGGGTATCCCCTTCTAAAATACCTTTTTTTTGCCGGCCTTTGGCATCGAGTGCAATAAATTCAAATGCTGCCATCAGTCTTCTCGGGTAACTCGCAATACTTCTTCGATGGTAGTTAGGCCTTCTATCACTCTTTGTCTGCCATCATCGCGAATCGACTGGCAGGTTTTTCGTGCATGTTTTTCAATCACTTGCTCGCTATCACCATTGTGGATCATGGTGCGCATGCTTTCATCCACTAACAATAACTCAAATAAACCCTGACGGCCTTTATACCCAAGTTGCCTGCAACTTTCACAACCTTTAGCGCGGAAAATAGTGGGTGGTTTTGCTTTATCAAAGCCCATCAATTCACATTCTTTGTCGTCGGGCTTATCGGCTACTTTGCACTTCTCGCAAAGCGTTCGAACCAAACGCTGTGCCAACACACCCAGCATTGAAGAAGAGAGTAAAAAGGGTTCAACACCCATATCGACTAAACGAGTAACTGCACCAATAGCGGTATTGGTATGTAAGGTGGATAACACTAAGTGACCGGTTAAAGAGGCTTGCACCGCAATTTGTGCGGTTTCTAAATCACGAATTTCACCTACCATCACCACGTCGGGATCTTGTCGTAAAATAGCACGCAGACCGCGGGCGAAGGTCATATCCACTTTGGTATTCACTTGAGTTTGGCCAATCCCATCAAGCAAATATTCGACCGGATCTTCAACCGTTAGAATATTACGCTGAGCACTGTTCAGCATGGTTAAACCAGCATATAAAGTGGTGGTTTTACCACTACCGGTTGGGCCGGTAACCAATATAATTCCGTGGGGTTTATGCAAAATATCATTCATTTTTTGCATTAAGTCTTTTGGCATACCTAGGTGAGTAAAGTCTAAGCGACCGGCTTGTTTATCCAGTAAACGCAGCACGACTCGTTCGCCATGACTCGATGGCATGGTCGATACCCGAACATCCACGGCGCGATTAGCAATACGCAGTGCAATTCGGCCATCTTGCGGAATACGCTTTTCCGCAATATCAAGCTTGGCCATTACTTTAATCCGCGATACCAATAAAGGAGCGAGTTTTCGGCTGGGTGATAACACTTCGCGCAATACACCATCGCAGCGAAAACGAACCACCAGTTCCTTTTCGAAGGTTTCAATATGGATATCAGACGCGTTTTCTTTAATCGCTTCGGTAAGCAATGCATTGATCAGTTTGATGATGGGGGCATCGTCTTCGGTTTCGAGTAGATCTTCCGTTTCTGGTAACTCTTCTGCTAACCGAAACAGATCCATTTCTTCGCCAATATCTTCCATGGCTAGCATCGCCTCGGAAGAATCACCTTGGTAAACCGCGCTTAAATGCTTTTCAAACTCTTCCGGCGTGACCAGCTCTATTACAAGAGGCCGCTCCAAGTAACGACGCATTTCCGCGACCATTTCAAAGTCGGCCGGTTTTCTAACCGCTACAACGGCTTTATCATCTTGCTCCCCAATCATCACCATGCCGTGACGCTTGGCAAAACCAAACGGCACACGTGATTGGCCAGTAGCAAGATCTTCCAGTTCAGCACTTACTGCAACGGTATTGCTTTCTAAGTCAGCAATAGCAACCTCGGTTGAAGCCTCTACCGTAGCGTTGGTTTCGGAAGTCATGGATTCGATCGAGTTACTCATGGCCCTCAGTTCCTTGATCCGAATCTTTTGCTGATAACGATTTGTCTTTTGCACTTGGCGCTTTTTCTGGCACTAATTGATTGCGCTCTTCTATGGCTTTCATCGAGTCTTCAAATGCTGGAGGCAAAGCGAGAGATTCATCCCATTCTTGCAATAATGGCGTATCGTCACTATCACCCAAATTTAAACCCTTCGCCCGCATATCAAGCTGTATGCCACGAATGTAGTTGTATTTGCGTGAACTTAATTCATAAATACTCTTTTCATCACGCAAAATTTTTGGCCGAATAAAAACCATTAAATTTCGTTTAGTTTTAGTCGTACGGTTAGAGCTGAAAAGTTTTCCAATCAATGGAATATCGCCAAGAACCGGAACTTTTTCAGTACTTTCTTGAATGTCTTCGTCAATTAAACCGCCCAATACCACCATGCCGCCATCATTCACTTGAACGGTGGTGGAGATTTGTCGTTTATTAGTGATGATATCGGCTCCGGTTGCTCCGGCAATTGATGAAACCTCTTGTTCAATTTGCAAGCGTACCGAGTTGCCTTCATTAATCAACGGCGTGATTTTTAACTTAATCCCCACATCTTTACGATCAACCGTGTTAAAAGGATTCGAGTTATTATTACCAAGGGTTGAGCCGGTTAAAATAGGCACTTCTTGTCCTACCGAAATCGAAGCTTCTTCATTATCAAGTGTGGTGATACTTGGGGTTGAAAGTACATTCGACTCGGTATCGCGACCTAATGCTTGGATCACGGTGCCCCAAACTAAATCACCGGAGGCATCGGTTTCTCCAAAGCCAAATACCGCGCCTTGCGCAGAACCTAACGCTTGCCCCAATGCTGCACCTTGGTCACCCTCGTTTCGGATTGGGTTTTGATAGACCGCTCCATTTTCATCGCGAACAAATTCGCCACCGGTTTCACGACCGCGTAGTGCGACAACACCAGCGCCAATTTGCGCCATTGAAGCGCCTGTGTTGGCAAAGTTGGTAAGAGCGCCAGCGGCTGAAACCAATTGCACCCCGAGTTGCTGTAAGCCGACATCGCTGACTTCAGCAATAACCGCTTCAACATGCACTTGGGCACGGCGAATATCCAGCTGGCGAATAACCGCTTCAAACGATTTCAGCATATCGGGCTGCGCGGTAATCACCAGCGAGTTGGTATCTTCGTGGGCTTTAATTGAATAGGGTTTACCAGCACGCTTAGTGGTGGTTTTGGCTTTATCATCGGTTTCAATCGACTCACCAACACCTTCTAGTAATTGAGC
>JBFHSP010000159.1:0-6733 GCA_041591085.1 Kangiellaceae bacterium
CTTGAAGTCATTATCATCAGTAAGCATAGATAGCCTAACGCGGTTATCACACTGCCCCAATAATTGTATGTCATACCAAAGCTCATTGAGTACAAGTAGCTGAAGTTTTCCGCAAAATTGTTAATGACGCCAAGCCAAGAGATTGCAATACCCGCAACAGCTAACAACAATCCAACCAAGAACAACTTAGTTTTTGACAATGCCTGTTCGCCCCAATGCATTAAAAAAAATCGCTTACGATATAGCAGCATTCCAATTAAGTTCAGAGCAAGAACCCTAGGGGTATACGCCGTCATTTCTGAAATGATATCAAGCAATAAATTAGTCCTATAATTAAGAGCACTAGTATAACTTCCATTGAATGCTGCTAGTTCTGAAAAAATAGCTTCATTAGTTGGAGACCACATCGGCAAAATGTCATTTTCTATAGCTTCTTGCGGTGCCATTGGAATCATTAAGCCCTGTAAAAGAAACACCAACCAAACCAAAGATAAACAGCCAATAGCTACCCATATCAATGTTTTATCCTTGGCGTCTTTAAACAAAAATGAAATACAACCGCAAACGGCATACATCATCAGTATGTCGCCCCACCATAAAAAAATGGCATGTAATGCACCAAACAAAAACCACCACAGCATACGAATATACTGGCGTTTACCACTAAAGCCTTCTCGCTCTGTTACTCGTTCAGAAAATATGGCAATTCCCACTCCAAATAAAATGGAAAAAATGCTCATAAATTTTTGATCAAAAAACAAATGAGAAAACTGCCATGCGATCAAATTCACGCCGTTTAAATCACCAAAGGCTGTTGGATTGGAATAGGCTGCCATCGGCATAGAAAAAGATTGAATATTCATCATAAGAATACCCAAAACTGCTACTCCGCGAATAAAATCTAACGAATCAATCCGTTGTAAAGAATTCATCTAAATAATTCCAGAATTATACTATGTAAGTTTTTTAAGAAAATGATTTATAAAGAATTTCTTATTGCGTCCCACTCAGGATCTTCAATTTGGCCGCAATCATTCACATAAGGATAACGAATTTTATGTTTATCACAGTGGCGCTTAATTTGGGGATAGAGCCATTCAAATTTTAATCGGTTAAAGGTTTCATCCGATATTTTTCGTTCGGCATACATTCCTGCCTCACTGCGCTGACGTTCTGCTTCATATAAAATAACCGCAGTTGCCACCGAAACATTCAGCGATTGCACCATACCTAACATTGGGATCAGCACATGGTGTTCGGCAGCGGCTGCAGCCTCTTCACTCACGCCAAATTTTTCTGCACCGACTAAAACGCAAGTCGGCTTAGTATAATCAATAGTTCTAAAATCAACCGCTCTGTCTGAAAAATGCGCGGCTAATACCTGCATACCTTTTGCACGTATCACTTCAATACCGTCGGAAAAATTGGCGTATCGATGAGCTTGAACCCATCGATCACTACCCATGGATGTGCCTTTATAACGTTTAATCAATCCTTCTTCTCGTACTGCATGCACTTCACCAATACCAACCGCATCGCAGCTTCTGACAATGGCTGATAAATTATGCGGTTTATGCACATTATCCATAAAAACAGTTAAGTCGGGTTGGCGCCGAGTTAAAAGCTCAATAATTTTTGCCGCTCTGTTTTCTTTCATCACGTCGATCCTAAAAGGTTTATTGGATCACCATGACACCGTCCATTTCAACACGCGCACCTTTAGGTAACTCTTTAACCCCAATTGCCGCTCGAGCAGGATAAGGCTCAGCAAAATACTCCGCCATAATTGAATTTACGGTTGCAAAACAAGAAAGATCGGTTAGAAAAATGCCAAGCTTAACGATGTCATTTAAACTACCTCCAGCTGCTTCGGCAACCGCGCTTAAATTTTTAAAGACTTGATGAATTTCCATTTCAATGGTTTCATTTTTCATAGTCATGCTGGCAGGATCTAAAGGAATTTGACCTGAAAAATATACAGTATTATCCACTTTTACCGCTTGCGAATAAGTTCCAATCGCCGCTGGCGCTTTTTCAGTTGCAATAATGGTTTTTGTCATAATCAGTTCTCTTAAAATTATTTTAAATAAGATAATCGATACAAAGCCTAAGCTTTATGTCGATATACTTTGTGTACAAACGGGTATTTTCTAAGTCGACGAATAATGTTGGCTAAATGCAAACGATCGTGAACCATAATGGTAAAATTCAATTTATTGGTCACGCCGTCTTGCGGATCAATTTCGATGTTCACAATATTGGCTTCAGTTTCTGCTATTAAACTGGTGACTTTAGCCAACACGCCTCGTTCGTTAAAAACGACTAAATGTAATTCCGTAGTGAACTCACCTTTAATATTTTCTTCCCATAAAATGGGCATGTATTTATGCTCATTCTTTTTGTGTTTTGCTACGTTTTTACAGTCGGAGCGATGAATAATAATGCCTCGTCCACTGCTAACAAAAGCAACTATAGGTTCATATGGAATGGGCAAACAACACTTGGCGTAACTGACTAGCAATCCTTCGGTGCCACGAATAGCCAATGGTTTCGAAGAAGAAATACCTTCTTGAGACTCTACAAAATTAGGTTCCAAACGATGAGCAATCACCACACTGGCGAGTCTTCCCAAACCAATATCGGCGAGCACATCTTCAAAGGATTTATATTGTGTTCCGGTGGCCACTTTCTGTTTAACTTCGTCAGAGAAATCGGCCAATGACATATCGCCCAAAGTCCGTTCAAGTAAGCGTTTACCTAAGTCAATCGCATCTTCTTGACGCAAATGTTTTACAAAATGGCGAATATTAGCGCGAGCTTTACCGGTAATAACAAAACTAAGCCAATTAGGATTCGGTTTAGCTCCAGGACCAGTAATCACTTCTACTGTTGAGCCATTACTGAGCGGTGTACTCAGCGGCATAATTTGGCGATCAATTTTACAGCCAATACAAGTGTTACCAACATCGGTATGGATCGCATAGGCAAAATCAACCGCGGTTGCCCCATGTGGCAATACAATGATCGAACCGTTTGGCGTAAATACAAACACTTCATCGGGGAATAAATCGATTTTTACATTTTCGATAAACTCCATGGAATCGCCTGCACGATTTTGTAATTCCATTAAGCTTTTCATCCACTCACGTGCTTTTAATTCAGCTGGATTACTATCGCTGCTGGATTTGTACAGCCAGTGCGCGGCGACGCCATTTTCTGCCATTTGATCCATAGCGTCAGTTCGAATTTGAACTTCAATGTGTAAACCGTGAGGACCTTTTAACGTGGTGTGTAAACTTTGATAACCGTTGGCTTTTGGAATGGCAATGTAATCTTTGAAACGACCTGGGACTGGAATATAAAGGGAATGTAAAACACCAATAATGCGATAACAGCTGTCTTCCGAATCACAAATCACGCGAAATGCATACACATCGAGAATTTCATTAAGTGATGCATGCTTCTCTTTCATTTTGCGATAAATACTGAAGAGATCTTTTTCGCGGCCAATCACTCGGCCATGAAATTCATCTGACTCAATTCGGCTACGAATATTATTAATGATGGTTTGCACAATTTCTTTGCGATTACCACGGGCTTTTTTAACCGATTCTTTTAAAACTCGATATCGATTAGGATACTTTGCGGCAAATCCTAAATCTTCGAGTTCATTACGAATACCATACATACCCAAGCGCAATGCAATCGGCGCATAAATTTCTAGAGTTTCATTGGCAATCCGGCGACGTTTATCAGGGCGCAAAGAACCGAGCGTACGCATATTGTGTAAACGGTCAGCCAGTTTAATCAGAATAACCCGAATATCCTGCACCATCGCCATCATCATTTTTCGGAAGTTTTCCGCTTGTGCTTCGGCTCGGGTTCTAAACTTAATTAAAGTCAGTTTACTCACGCCTTCTACCAAATCAGCCACTTGCTGGCCAAAATGCTCGGCTAAATCGGCTTTAGAGACATCGCAATCTTCAATTACATCATGAAGTAAAGCAGCCATTATGGTTTGCGGATCGAAATGATACTCAGCCAATATCCGTGCTACCGCAACCGGATGGGTAATGTAAGGATCACCTGATGATCGCAGCTGCCCCGAATGGGCATCGCGTGAAAAAACGTATGACTGCTCAATCAGTTTAACTTGATCGGCATCTAAATAGGACTGTAATTGCTCTTTCAGGCCCGCAAATAAGTACAAACTGCATTCTCCGTGCACAAAACCAGAGTGTGACTATCAGTTTAGATCAACCTGATTTGTGTATTAAACTTTTTCTGTCGCCTATAAAACAAAAGCTACTCGCCATGATAACGAGTAGCTCTTATTCAGCTAAAAATGAAAGGAGGTGATTACTCGACAATCACTTCCTCTTCTTCTTCAATCACAATACCGAGGCGATCAACATTGCCACGGTTGACTAAATTCTTTTCAATTTCACGTAAAGCCACAACGGTAGGCTTGTCGTTGTCCCAATCAACCATAGGATCTTTGCCCTGAGTGGCCAATTGACGGGCTCTTTTAGAAGCCACTAAAACTAAATCAAAGCGATTGCCGATTTTGTCTACGGCATCTTGAACGGTAACACGGGCCATTCAAACTCTCCAAACTGATCATTAATATTGAAAATGTCTGCATTGCTTTTTGCGCTAGCTCTCACAGACAAAGAGCCGCACATAATAACCGAAGTTTGCAGTTAAGCCAAAAGATTGTCGATTAAATCGCCATTTTTAAGCTGTTGATGCTCTAAACTAAGGCGTTCAGCCACCAAAATGGACTTGAGTTCAGCTGTGGCCACGGCAAAGTCATCGTTGATCACCACATAGTCATACTCATTATAGTGGGATATTTCTTGTTTGGCCTCGGCCATGCGTTTTGCAATAACCTCAGCATCATCCTGACCACGACCATGCAAACGCTGCTCTAACGCTTCTTTTGACGGAGGTAAAATAAAAATAGAAATGGATTCTGGCATCAATTCGCGCATTTGCTGTGCGCCTTGCCAATCGATCTCTAATATCACATCAATCCCTTGTTCGAGCTTATCAGCCACCGCTTTTTTTGAAGTTCCGTAAAAGTTACCAAACACCTCGGCGTACTCAAAAAAGGCATCGTCACTGATCATCTGCTTAAATTCATCAACTGTCACAAAGTGATAATCACTGCCATTGACCTCGCCGCTGCGCTGCTTACGCGTGGTATGCGAAACCGACACCTCAACTTGGGTCGTTTCAGCTAACATCGCTTTAAGCAAGCTAGTCTTACCCGCGCCAGAAGGCGCCGAAACAATGTAAAGAGTACCTTGAGTTGTCATGATCGTTATTGAGGATTAAAACAATAAGCTAAGCATATCAGCTCCAGTTCAAAATAGTAGAATCTGGAGTAATCTTTTTCCATTAAATGATCTGGCTTATTATTCATGGTAACCAAAAATCAGCTTTCATTGACAAAAAACCAATATCGTTAGGCAATATACAACCATTAAAACCACTGATGTCTTATCTCAACAAAATATGCCATGCTACCCCTTGTCAATTTATATCAAGGAATAAGAATGCAAACTGAGTTACTTCAACCCATGTTCGTTGTGGGGCTTTTAACCCTGGCGGTGGCTATTGCGATGTATTTTACCCGCGTAGGAACTATGAAAAAGTTGCGAATACATCCGCAAAAAGGACAAGACACCCAGTTTTTAAAAACGCTTCTGCCACCTGAAGTGAATCGGGTATCGAATAACTACAATCATCTATTCGAACAACCCACACTTTTTTACGCTTTATGTTTAGCCATTACCTTTATGGGGCAAGTAGATGTGATTCATATTGCCAGCGCATGGAGTTACGCCATATTGAGAATATTGCATAGCCTAGTACAAACCACGGTTGACAAAGTGATGATCCGGTTTTCGATATTTATTGCTTCGTGGCTTGTTTTAGCAGTGATGCTAATTCGCGGAAGTTTGCAGGTGTTTGGGTTTTAACCGTTGAATGTAAGAGATCGCTAATAAAACAAATAACGATCTCCCATCTGCTTGCAAATAATTTATTCAATATTTTGGATCTGCTCGCGCATTTGTTCAATCAGCACTTTAATTTCAACCGATGCCCCTGTGGTTTTTGGGCTGATCGACTTTGATCCTAATGTATTCGCTTCACGATTGAGCTCTTGCATCAAAAAGTCGAGCTTGCGACCGACAGTGCCGCCTTTTTTTACCAACCGGCTCACTTCTTTTATATGCGTTTCAAGGCGATCGAGTTCTTCGTCGACATCCACTTTTTGTGCAAGAAGTACCATCTCTTGCTCTAACCGCTCTGGATCAAGCTCGGTTTTCACTTCTTCAAATCGGTTTAAAATGCGATCGCGCTGCCATTGTAATATTTCTGGCATACAACCGCGCACAACCGTCACTTGCTCTGCAATACCATCTAAACGTGCTTGAATAATGTCAACCAAGGCTTCACCTTCGCGAGCACGCATACTGATAAGCGCAGTAATGGCTTCATCAAACGCTGAGAGTAATTCTTTTTCGAGTTTCTCGGTATCGAGTTCGGTAGTTTGGATCAGCCCAGGCCAGCGCATTAATTCGGTAATATTTAATGGCTGCTCTACTCCCGCAACGGTTTGAATTTGTTTGTGAGCATTTACCAACTGCTGGGCTAGCTTGTTATTAATATTAATGGCATCAGCTTCAGTAGGCGAAAATTCAATGCGAAGGCTGATATCAAG
>JBFHSP010000160.1:0-6725 GCA_041591085.1 Kangiellaceae bacterium
CTCAAGTACCAAATATCGGTTGCTTTGACGCATATTTCGAAAAAACCTTTAGATAAGGCTAGAAATGGTCTAAAAATACCGCCTATTCCGTGACTTTTTCCCAAATATCAACTATTTATTAGTAATTGGGTTCTATAGACAATTGAGATTGCACTCTAACTAAGAGGCTGTAAAATATGCTGTTTACGGCTAGTACAAAACTTTTTACTGAGCACTTTGCTCAAAAAAATCGATCAAGGATTGATGACTGATGATCCAGGGCAATCTGGGATTGACTGTTCGTGAACCCGAAAATGTCAGACCCTCGCAAGTAACTAAGCTCAACTATAGAACTATCTCAAAATGGATAGAGACTCTTCCTGTCGCCAATATTAGCGACTCATCTCGTCGTTTGTATGCAATGTTGCTCGATTGTAATAAAAGCGCAATGGATGATGATGAGCGCTTTAAAATCATGATGGAGCTTCATACTCCCATACAATTGGTATTGAAATCTTTATCACGTCATTTTACCGGACATACTTTAAACTTGACCGATAAGCAGAAAAAAATCAGCGCGCTAGTTCAAGCCATTCATACAGAAATGGCGATTGGCTTTAAAACCATCATTGAACACCAGGCTCCATCGCCCGGCTTATTAAAAAAGAATATGCTTCACGCAAGCTTATTTATGGCGCTGGAGTATTTGGCTTTGACGGTTGTACGTTGTTATCAGGTTTATACTGATATTCCTGCAAGGTTATGGCGAGAAATGAATATTTTATTTAAATATTCGATTGAGAATAAACTGACTTCTCGTACTGTGACTATTGAAGGATTTAACCAAGAACACTCTATTGAAGACGCTTTTAGAAAGGTCTGCTTACTAAGCATTGCCAATCCATATCAGTTACGTCAGCAAGAAATTGAAATGATTTTTACCGGACTTCAAAGATATGTGGGGCTTTGTTCGCTTGAACACTCTAGTCGTTTCGATAACCGTTTTATTATCGATTTAAATCAGTCTGCTCCGCCTATGCATCAAGCCTTGGTG
This sequence comes from Kangiellaceae bacterium, assembly GCA_041591085.1. Lineage (GTDB taxonomy): Bacteria > Pseudomonadota > Gammaproteobacteria > Enterobacterales > Kangiellaceae > Pleionea. The sequence continues at coordinate 1,034 of JBFHSP010000160.1, forward strand.
AAAACTAGGCCGAGCCAATTTACCTTTGCCTTAAATCTTGACAAAGTAGTGGCTGAGCTACAAAAAAATCTAACTGAACAAAAACCTGAGATTAAAGAAAACATTGCTATTGGCGGCCTATCGGTGAGATTAATCCGCCACTTAATAAAAAGTTGGGCTCACCTGTCTTCTCGCAATTTCGCTCGAACGCCTTGCGAAGGCAGATTAAGAGTTTCTGTTGGCCTAAGTGCCACTTACCAAATATTGCATGGCCTGCATGATGATGAGCCGGTAGAAACACTTGAAACCTACGAGGGCTCTCTTTCAAGTGCAACTTTAGTTGCCGATGAAAAGACTGCAGAGCTGCTGAATAGTTTTGGCAATCAATCCATGTTTAATGGCCCTGAAAAAGAAGATGTATGGGCCAAGTTATATCGCCCCAAACAAGCCATGCCGGTCAATGAAGAAATTGACTATGCCAAGTCGTTTGGTTCAAGCACGAGTTCCCAAGTTAACTTTAAGCATCAATATGAATTATTTGATGCCGAAATCGTCAATATAAGTCCAGGAGGCTACTGCATTGCGTTTAATGGTGTACCGCCGCAGCACACTCAAACGGGTGAAGTGATTGGATTAATCGAATACGATGACTATGGTAATGAGACTTGGCATATTGGTGTTATTCGCTGGATTAAACGCTCTAAGCAGTCGCCCGATGTACAACTTGGTATTCAACTCATAGCACCAGGTGCAAAACCCGTTCAGTCTAAACTTAGTCAAGGTAAAGTCCAAGGCTCTAACTTTCAAAGTGCACTGTTATTGCCTGAATTAAAAGGCATCGGCCAACCGGCTACATTACTTACTAACCCAGTGCTTTTCAGCCCAAAACAAAAAATTATTGTTGTTGATGGCGATGATGTGTTTGAAGTTAAACTCACCAAAATGGTATCGTCATCTCAAGGCTATCGTCAGTTCCATTTTGAACGATTACAGTCTGATGTGCCGTTAGCTAATTCAACCAAAAATCCCTCTAACGATGGGTTCGACAACGTGTGGGATCTCATATAATCTGCTATTTATTCAGATATTTGGCAATGAATCGGCGATAAGCGTTTCCTGAAGAACAATTGTTCGCTAGAATGACGGTCAAACAAAACTAAAAAACCAACGCCTTAGTTGAAGGATTCACTGAATTACATGGCAACTGATATAAAACCGGTTCATTTACTTCTACTCGAGCCCTCATCCAACGACGCTGAAACCATGATTACTACTCTACGTAATCATGGATATCCTGTTCGAGCCACTCAAGTAATAAAAGAAGATGATCTCATTGAACAGCTTAGCCGGCAAACTTGGGACTTGTGCTTAACTCGAGCCGAAGTTAAAGGCCTCAATGCTAATCGCGTTGTAGAACTTATCGATGAATACGCTCGCGATATTCCCGTTATATTAATCACTCACGACGAAAACGAAACCGATTTAATCTCTGCGCTTCGTTCTGGAATGAAAGATGCGGTACCTTTTGCATCACAAGAACTGATGTATCTTATTGTAAAGCGCGAACTCGAGAACCTAGAACAACGAAAATTAAGAAAAAAAGCAGAGTTACTATTAGCTGAAGCAGAAAAGCGCTGTAATTTATTGCTTGATAGTTCACAAGATGCGATAGCTTACATTCACGATGGCATGCATATTTATGCCAACCAGGCCTATGTAGAACTTTTCGGATTTGAAGATCCTGACGAGCTACTCTGTATGCCGGTGATGGATATGATTGCCGGGAAAGATCACGAAAACTTTAAGAATTTTTTACGTCAATACGCCAAAAATCCTTCGCATAATCAGTTTGCTGCCAATGGCATCAATGGTTCTGGAGAAGAGTTTGAGTCGGTCATTACCCTATCTAACGCGACCTATGACAATGAGTCTTGTACTCAGTTTTTAGTGAAATCACGTTCCGATAATGCCGAGTTAGAAGCCAAAGTTGCAGAACTCAGTGCGCAAGATGTGCTCACCGGTTTATACAACCAAAACTACTTTCAAGAGCGCCTCGATGACATTATCAACGCCGATGCAGAAGCAGGAAATGGCGGCCAGCTATTATTTATAGCGTTGGATCAATACAAAGAAATTTCAAAAGATTTTGGCATTGGAGGGGCAGATGACATCATTACCGCCGCTGCACATTGGATCGAAGATTTCTTCGGTGAAGAGCCGTTATTAGCTCGTTACGGCAACGAAAATTTTGTTGTTTACTTAGAGTCATTTTCTCCCGATAAAGCGAAACAGTCCGCAGAAGAATTATTAGCCAGTGTAGCCAAGCACCTTTTCGAAATTGAAGGCAAAACTCAAAAAATCACCATCAGTATCGGTATTGCTCCTGTTGGCGATCAAACCAATAATGCTCGCGAAATTATTTCTTTTGCCCACTCAGCTTGTATGCGCGCAGTGAAAGCAGGTGGAAATAACGCTAAGGTCACGAGCAAAATGGTCGATGGCGAAAAACACGAACACAGTGACACCATTGCAAAAATTCACGACGCCATAGAAACCGGTAAATTCCACTTATTGTTCCAACCCATTGTTAAGCTACACGGCGAAGAAAAACCGATGTACCAAGCGTTGCTGCGCATGAAGACAGATAAAGGAGATATTCCTCCTAGCGAAATCTTTCCAATTGCACAAATTGGAGGCCTAGCCGCTAAACTTGATCGCTGGGTACTGATGGAGTCACTTAAACAATTGCACCATCAAAAATCAAAAGCGAGCATTTTTGTGCATCTTTCAGCACAAGCTTTAACTGATGATACTTTTCTTACGTTTATCGATGGCTTATTCAAATCCACTAAAATGCCTCAATCGAGTTTGGTCCTTGGTGTTAATGCAGAAGATGCCATGACCTATTTAAAGAAAGTGATTGTTTTTAGCCAAATGTTGAAAAAAATGAAAGTCAACTTGGCCATCACTCACTTAACTCCATCGCCCGAACACTTAGGTTTGCTTGATCAAATTATTCCTAAATATGCAATCACCGATGCAGATATAACAACTCAGCTTTCTTCAGGTGGAGAGTCAATTGCTCAAATCACAACCATCTTCAGTGAAGCTCATCAACGAGATGTATTAACTATCACACCTAAAGTTGAAGATGCAGCAACACTTGCGGCTCTTTGGCCTCTGGGGGTTAAATACATTCAAGGCTTTTACTTACAAATGCCGCTACCAACACTCAATTTCGATTTTTCTTCGAGTGAGTTTTAAAGATTAAGGCAATAACCACTTCAACAACACGCTCATATCAGGCTGCGCAATAGCAGCCTTTGCGGCAGCTCTCACTTTAGGTTTCGCATCAAACGCTACGCCAAAACCGGCAGTCGTCATCATGGGTATATCATTCGCTCCATCCCCAATAGCCCAAACATCTTCCATTTCCAACTGATGTTTATTGGCGAGCTCTATAAGGATTTGTTTTTTACGCTCGCCATCAACAATCTCCCCAAGTACTTTTCCGGTCAATTTTCCACTCACCTGTTCAAGTGTATTAGCAAAGGCGTAATCAAAGCTCAACCGTGTCTTAATTGACTCAACAAATGGAACAAAACCACCCGATACTACTGCCAAAATGATCCCCTGCTTTTTCGCCCATTTACTGAACTCGTCAACTCCTTTCGATAAAGGTAAATCTTTCAGCATCGCTTCAATTTCACAAATACTTAAGCCATTTAAAAGCGAGACTCGTTTTCTTAAACTTTGAGAAAAATCTAATTCTCCGCGCATGGCTTGCTCGGTGATAGCCGCCACTTCAGGATAAAATCCACAACGACGCGCCAACTCATCAATACACTCCATTTGAATAAGGGTGGAGTCCATATCAAACACCATTAGTTTAGGCTGACGAAATCTCATTTCACTCGACTGAAAGCAAAAATCTAAATCAGACTGTTCGGCTAATAGTTTAAGCCATTGGTTATCGGTAGCAATACGGCTAGGCAGTACCATTTCTGTTTGCGAATTAGAATCTATCCAAATAACCTGGTTTAATCCGCTCTGAATTAAATACTGAATAACCGATTTAAGCTCGGCTAAAGACTTTGAACACCTTAAAAAGGAAACATCTTCCTGGCTCCATTGCAAATCTTGAAGATGCTGGTTAAGCGACAAAGATTGTCCTTCCATCGTTAGGTTGGATAAATTTAGCTTCAAGCCAAATACAGCATTAAGAGTCATAAATCACATCAAAAACATTAAAACATAAGTCTAACATCTTTTATCTATCTGTCAGAACGCTATACTTGTAGTATCGTTGTTCTAGGGGTGAAACCCATTGGGATTATTCGCCTCGAATATAATAATAAAATCCATGTGGAGTCATTGTGGAGTCACAGCCAACACCGCCTTCAGTAACACCAAGCACAACTACTGAAAACGAATCTTTATTAGCCAAAGAGTATCAACTACTGCTTTCCCTTGGAAAAAAAATCAAAAATCCGCTATCGCTTGGCTATGCCTTTATTTGGATTTTGCTAACCAGTTTACTGGTTTTTTCGGGTGCTTGGTTTTGGATGAGTCAGCAAATTGAAGTGGTATTGGGTAAACGTGTTGATGAAGTAGGCCATCAGATAGCCAAAATATCCTCGATAGCATTAGCTGAATCTATTGTGACCCAAAACAAAGAATCTGCACAAACTCTTACCCAGCATCTTTTAGAAATCCCTTTCGTCAGCCGAATTAGAATAGCTCACTTTGACGGTACCGAGTTTTTAGAACTTCCAATGACCCCGCAAGAAAATAACCTTTTATCAACAAATGAAAATAACACGCCATTATCAGCAGAAGAAGTTGATATAAGACAAGAAAAAGAGCTTCTAAAAGCAACGCCAAAACTACAGTTTAGCGAGCAAAAGTGGACATTAGAAAAACTGTTAATGTCGCATTTACCAAAATATGAATCGGATGATGTACCTTTTGTGGTTGAAATACTTTGGCAGAGTCAACCTGTTGGATGGCTTCAATTAACTCTTAATCGCAGTGTACTGGAACGAGATTATGAAGCATCTAGCCTCCATATTTCAGTTCTTAGTTTGTCCGGTTTTTTAATTTTAACCTTATTCGGTTGGAGCCATTTGTGGAGACGTCATAGACAGCAAAAAAAAATCCATGAAGAATTAGTATTAGCTCCTGACAACAAAACCCTTAGCGAAACCGACTTACAAGGTCCTTTGGCAAAAGCCGTCGCACAGGTTAAACATGGCGAACTTAATCCAAACCTTCACTTTAATTCATTGGAAAATAAAATCAAAACCAACCAACAAGAACAGATAGTTTTAGAAAGTTCTTGTGCTCTAATCATGTTGGCGTTTGATAGTTATCAAGATAAAACTAATATTTTACGTTGGAATAAGGCTTTAAAAGCCATGGCGGCCGGGAGGCCGACCTGACCGTGGTGCGCGTGCCGGGTGCCTTCGAGATTCCCATCGTCGCCGATAAGTTGGCGGCGAGCGGCCGATTTGACGCGCTGGTCTGCTTGGGTGCGGTGATTCGCGGCGACACGCCGCATTTCGATTATGTTTGCGACGCGGTTACCCACGGCCTGGGCGGTGCGGTGCAAACCCATAAAATTCCCATCGGCTTCGGCGTGCTCACCACCGACAACCTGCAGCAGGCCATGGATCGCGCCGGCAGCAAAGATGCCAACAAGGGCTACGAAGCC
>JBFHSP010000161.1:0-6659 GCA_041591085.1 Kangiellaceae bacterium
AAGCTGGGGCCCATGACCTTTATGCAGCTCTATTATGGCAGCAATAAAGCTAGGTTTAACTAAAGTCACTTCGATTACGTTGTCTGGTTTTGAGCGCACGACTATATAATCAGTTGAAGTAGGACGCGTGAGCAAAGTTGAACGATTACCGCGTACCGTTTCAAAAGCTAATTCTAAATTTAATTTTTGCAACAATTGACTCATCTCAGCACTGCGATCATCTGCGTTAAAATTAACGACATGATCAGTTCCCGTGTAAACAATCGTTTCTTCTTCACTGCCTTTTATATCCAACAAATAAAAAACCCCAGATAAAGCAATCAGTATCACGATTGGCGCAGTGAAGGCTGCTAAAATTAAGTGAATATCAATGAGTAATTTTCGTTTCATAAAGATTAGTTTTTCCTTTAAGTTCTATAATTTATTAAATTGGACGAAACATATCAGATAACTATCATTTTTCAAACGATCCGTTTTGAAATATGCAAACTTCATATAAATAACTGTTATTCTTGAATGACCAATTGAGTCATCTAGGAGAATATGATCTATTTCTTTTGCAAAGATATAAAAAAAGCCGGCTAAAATAGCCGGCAAAGTGGAGACTCTAACAAGACCAGATTTTTTATTTAACGATATTCTCTACCATAATCTCTTTCTCGATATTCTCGATCTCGATATCGCTCATATTTGCGATACCCCCTTTCATCATCAATATCGAAAATTTCTCGACCAAACGGTGTAAAGCCTAAGCGCATCATTTTAAAATGTTGAATGCCAAACGGAATTCCAATGATCGATAAGCACAACACAATGCCCCAAAATAAATGACACAACACTACCCAAACTCCACCAAAGATTAACCAAACAATATTTAGCAATAAGTTAATCGATTCATTAGTGTCGTAGGGATGTTTTGCGCGGGTATCGCTACCAAATGGAAACAAAGCAAATACAGCCAGCTTAAAGCATTGAAATCCCCAAGGAATACCGATAATGGTGAAGCACAAGGCAACACCACCAAACAAATATCCCATTGAAACGAAGAATCCGCCCAAAACAATCCATAAAATATTAAATAGCAAGCTCATAGTTATCCTTTGTATTTTTAGCGATGAAAGATCGATAGTGACTTTAAAGCAAAAACTTAGCCAATCACTAAAATATAGTCAAATCAATAAGATAGAGCTTAAATCATTATTAGCCGTTTATGAGAATGAGCATAAATTTCACTTTTTGGTCAAATACACTAAAAAAACTTCATTAAAAAAATCAAATTTAAGCACTTAAATCAAAGCGTTACCGCTATTCCCTTTTTAAAAAATCAAAATGCAGTAGTAAATTTATTTACTTTCTATTACGACTAAAACTCCTTGTCGCTTGCGAGTCTCATAGAGTCGAACGCCTTTGGATTAACAATTACTAACACTTATCCGATTCGTAATTTTTGCAAATTTCGCGATAATCATCGCTTCACTAAAATAAAAGGACTCTCAATGAAAACACTACATAAAATGGTGACTATTCTCTTAATTATTGGCATGTGTAGTACCGCAATAGCAAAAGAATCACTAATTCCAGTTAAAGATTTTTTTAAAAATCCTGATTATACCTCTCTTCAACTATCCCCAAATGGAAAATATTTGGCGTTACTCTCGCCTATTAATGAGAGAAGAAATATCGTGCTAATGGAGCTAGATAATCAAAATAATTTGACCAATCCAAGAGCGCTTACAGGACTTTCTAATCAAGACATTGCAAGTTTTTTTTGGGCTAACGATGAAGTTATAGTATTTACAATGGACAGCGATGGGGATGAAGCATATAGTTTATTTAAGGTTGATACATCAAAAAAACCTAAAATCACGACTCTAGTTGGAGCCACCGCTGGTTCATCGGGCATTCGCTCGGCCTCTGTAATTCATACGCTACCAGACGACCCTGAGCATATCTTGGTGCAGTTTAATGACCGCAGAGTTACCGCTCCTGATATCTACAAACTTCCATTAGACTCTCGCTGGAACGATAGAAAAAAGAAAAATTCTGCAATGGAAGTTGTGGCAAAAAATCCAGGCGATGTACAAGGTTGGGTAGTAGACAACGACGGTGAAGTTAGAGGAGCCTATTCTATTGAAGGGCTTAAAGGCAAATTCCATTATCGCGGCAAAGGCGAGGAAGAGTTCAAAGTACTCCGAGAGTTTAATGTTCATGATGAAAACTTATCTCCTTTAGCTTTTGATTTCGATAATAAAACCATGTTTGTTTCTTCAAATATTGGCCGTGACAAAGGTGCAATTTATCGTTTTAATCCTGATAAAAATGAAATGGGAGAAATGATTTTTGCTCACGACGTAGTTGATGTAAGTGGCTTAATGATGTCTCGTCACCAACAAAAATTGTTAGGCGTTAGCTACGATTATGAATACCCAGAAACCGTTTATTTTGATAAAGCAACAGAATCTATGATGGACGGTCTGAAAGCGGCTTTCCCGGGAAAGCGTGTCAGTCTTTCCAGTTCAACTAAAGACGAGTCCTTAAGTATTATTTCGGTTTATGACGATAATGATCCGGGTACTTATTACTTGTTTGATCGTAAAGATAATAAGGTAAGTTTTCTTTTAAGCCGTATGCCTTGGTTGAAACCAGAAATGCTTTCCGAAATGAAACCATTTAAGTTTACCAGTCGTGACGGCCTTCTAATTCATGGTTTTATTACCATTCCTAAAAATTCCGATGGTAAAAATTTACCTCTTATTGTAAACCCTCATGGTGGACCTTTTGGTGTACGTGATAGTTGGGGCTTCAATCCAGAGCACCAGTTTTTTGCCAACCGGGGTTATGCAACCATCCAAGTGAACTATCGTGGTTCTGGCGGATACGGTCGCAACTTTGAACAAGCAGGATATGGTGGTAAATGGGGTGCAGAAATGCAAAACGATTTAACTGACGCGGTTAATCATTTAATTAAAGAAGGCGTTGCCGATAAAGATCGTGTTTGTATTTACGGAGCAAGTTATGGTGGCTATGCAACAATGGCAGGCTTAACTTTCACTCCAGATCTTTATGCATGCGGTATCAACTATGTTGGTGTGACAGATGTTGCCTTGCTGTTTGACTCTATGCCAAAACATTGGGAACCACAAAAAGAAGTTATGAAAGTGCGAATTGGTGATCCAGAGGATAAAGAGCTTATGAAGCGTATGTCTCCACTAGCGCATGTTGATAAAATCAAAGCACCTCTTATGATTGTTCAAGGAGCGAAAGATCCTCGAGTTGTTAAGCAACATGCAACTGATTTACGTGATGCTCTTGAAGATCGAGGCATCGAATTATCTGATGACGAATGGATCATGAAACTCAATGAAGGTCACGGTTTTAGAAAAGAAGAAAATCGTATCGAGCTTTATACTAAGATGGATAAGTTTCTTGAAAAACATCTTAAATAATTTTAGATAGATACTTTTAAAGGCCGAGCAACTAGCTCGGCTTTTTTATGTTTATAAATTTTATTCCTGTAATCATTGCCGCTCATGGAAGGGCCCGTTGGTACTCAAATGGAATTGCTCCTATTGGTTTTTTGTTAACCGAACAAGGATTTTATCCGGTAAGGCTTTGGCAATGTTTCAATATTCTACTTTAAATTTCAGAATATAAATTTTTTGGGAGCAAAGCACAGTATTCAGCAAAAAGATGTTCTTTAATGAAACATATTGTAATTAATTAAGGATTCGAGCATGAAAAATTTGTTATGGGTATTTTTATCGATTCTCGTTAGCTACGGATGCAGCAGTTCTTCTGACTCTCCAGACGAAACCCCAAACGAAATTGAAACCCGAAGTTTTTATATGGGGTTTACTCCATGGCTCTATGAAGCAAGTCTTGATGCACAGTCGGTTACCTACGATCGATTAGCACAACATGGCGATATCATTAAACACCATTTACTGGGCGGCGTTCCGTGGCAAGAAGCGCTCGATGGGTCACCGTATTCATCTAATTTGGAAGACAACATTCAAGGTCGATTAAGCAATTCAGCTCCTAGTTTAAAAGTATTTTTGGCGATTGACTCTTTAAATACTGCACGTGATGGCTTGGCACCTTATTGGGGACAAACCGACAATCTACCTTTGCCAACTGAATGGGCTTCAAGAACTTGGTCTTCGCCTGAAGTGATCACTGCATACACCAATTACGCTAACGATATGATCGACCGATTTCAACCGGATTATTTTGAATATGGTACAGAAGCGAGCGAGTTATTGCTGAATGATCCTGCCGGTTTTGCTGACTTTGTCGTATTTGCTGAAACCGTTTACAGCAATTTAAAAGCTCAATACCCAAATTTAATACTAATAACCTCCGTTGCTTATAAGTCACCGTCAAGCACTGCAATGCAAACCATCAATAACCAATACACAGCATTAATGCCCTATACCGATCTACTCGGTGTAAGCACCTATCCCTATGTATTTTTTGACCATAATGACAGAGGAGATCCAGCCAATTTACCAAATAACTGGTTAAACCAAGTGAATACTTTGCGCGGGAACAAACCTTGGGCAATTTCTGAAACCGGTTGGATCGGTGAAGGCTTATCAATCCCTGAATTTAACTATTCTGAATCTTCCAATCCTACCAAACAAAATGCTTACCTCGAAGCTTTACTCAACCAATCAAACGCTCTTAATGCTGAATTTGTCATTTGGTGGACTGTAGCTGACTTTGACACGCTTTGGACAGATACGTTAAACCAAGACCCTTTAGCAAAAATATGGAAAGACATTGGTTTATATGATGGAATGCAAAACCAAAGAACAGGACTGAGCACCTGGAACCAATGGTTAACTCGAATAAAGAATTAATTTAAAAAAATCCCAGCTTAGCTGGGATTTTCTTTCTACTTATCTCAAGTTCAGTGACTTACACCAACCGTTTTCTTACTTTAAACAAAGCTCCAAGCAATAACAGCCACATCAGCGCACCACCACCGCCACCACTACTTGGCGGAGGTGGAGATGCGTTTACAGTCACACTGACACTCGCTTCAGCAATTCGGCCAAGCGCATCGGTCACAGTCACTTTAAAACTGTAAGAGCCTTGCGCAATATTACTGACCGACGCATTAGCTGAAGTTGGGTTGTTAATGGTAACGCTGGCCCCTGCCGTTTGCTGCCATTGAATACTCGCAATCGTGTTACCGTTATCAACAATGTTTGCACTTAAGTTCACAGAATTACCTGCGGTCACCGCGCCCACACTGGCAATACTTACGGTCGGAGCAGCTAATAAAATACTTGCTCCGCTTGGATCAACAATAATGCCATTAGCAATGCCGTCGGCATCGTTAGCACCGCCATCTTCCAATTGCAGCATCACACACCAATGACCTGCCGTAAGCCCTGCAGTGTACTCGGCAGAATCGGTCATTGGACAAGCGCCGTCACTACCCGCTGCAGAAAACACTCGATTGTTGCTATTTTCGACAAAGGTTTGCCAGCCATTTTGCGGATGCAGTTTCCGATAAATCGCATTGGCAGGTATCGCCTCAATTTGCGGAATCACCACTTTGACGTTACTACCCACCGCTGCACCAGAAACGATAAAGTCGAACATGCCACCAATATTGTCATGTCCTTCATCATGACCAAAGGCATCGTAAGGCGAGGTTGCGTCAATCAACAATTGGTCGACCAGAGCACCGTTGTTCAAGCCATTAGCGGCCACCGCACCAATTTGCAGTGATAAGCCTGATTCCGTCACCATTTGATAACCAGCCTCGCCAGCAATCGCAGATAAGGTGCTGGGCTGACTGTTGGCATCAAGATAATCGGCAATGCCATCGCCATCACTGTCTTGCCAACCTTCATCGGCATCAGAAATGCCATCGCCATCACTATCAACACTTGCAGACAACACGGGCGCCGCATCTATCAACTTCATTAAAAGTGCAGCCGATTGTGAAGCACCAAGCTGATCTTCTACTTTAACCATTACAGGATATACACCGAGCGCCAATCCGCTTGGATCAATTGTGATGGAAGCATCATTGCTATCTAGATCAAGCAACCGAGCATCGGTACCGGTCCAATCCAAACTTAGAACATCATTTAAATTGGCATCAAATGAATTGGCACGGATTACAACATTGCCTTCAGTGCGCGCAATCGTTGTGACTGATTGGGCATTTTGCTCAGCGATTAAACTGACCACAGGAGCGACATTGCCGCTGGCTATAACGAGCGAATGTAGACTGGTGTTACCCAAAACTGCATTAGTCGGCGAAGCAAAGTTTATAGTTAAAACTTCATCGCTTTCGTTAAGCCCATCTTCTAACAGGTCAATATTAATAAAACCAAAGCGCCCTTCTTCAATCACAACAGACTGATTCAATATTCGGTAATCGGAAGTATCGACATCACCGCCCACGCTAAATGGAATGGTCACAGGATACACAAGTGCATTGCCGGTTAAATTAACGGCCAATCTGACTCGTCTTCCTTCTACCGAAACGTCATTAGCTTTAAACACTACTAGCGGAACAATATTGACCGTTTGCTGAGCCACCGCGATATTGCCGGCCGCATCGACAGCGCGCCAGTAAACACTGTGCGAACCAGACGGTAAGTTTTTCGAACCCATTACAGTGACGGCAACACTGC
>JBFHSP010000162.1:0-6558 GCA_041591085.1 Kangiellaceae bacterium
ATGACGCAGTTAGTAACAATCAGCGGAATAAAGATTCCCAACACCAAATACAGCTCGTAAGTAAAAGCATTCATCAGTAATTGGGTATTGGTGACAAAAGAGGCAATCAGCATGACAAATACAGGAATACGAATTTCTTTCGGGATCCAATTTCGAACCAATGAAACCGAAATATTGGAACCCACCAAAACCATGGTGGTGGCTATGCCTAAACCGAGGCCGTTAATCACGGTATTACTTACTGCGAGAAGCGGGCATAACCCAAGTAGCTGAACGAGGGCCGGGTTATTCTTCCATAGCCCATCAACACTGATTTGTTTGTAATCGGACATCAATGGCCTCCCTATGTGTTTTTGCTGGCACAGTTATCAGGTTGAGCAAAAATTTGGGTTTTATTGTCGATAAAAAACTGCTGAGCATCCACAATGTTGGCGAGTACCGCTCTTGGCGTTATGGTTGCCCCGGTAAAGGCATCAAATTGGCCGCCATCTTTTTTAACTTGCCATGCTTCACGCGGTGTATTAGTTAATGAAAGTCCTGCAAATTGAGTGATCCAAGGACTTTTCTTTTCTTCAATTTTATCGCCTAGCCCGGGCGTTTCGTTATGCTGGATAACGCGCACGCCTGCGATGCTCGCATCGGCATTGATCCCATAAATAAGCTCGATAGTGCCGTTGTAACCTTTGGGCGTTATTAAACTAAAAATGGCGGCAATGTTTTGATCATCTTTTAGCATTCGGTACACTTTAACGGTTTCGCCTTTATATGAAATGAGCGTGCAGGCGTGATACACCTCGTTGTTGTACCTATCTTTACTCACTAAAAGATTTAAGGTTCTGGCAAACTTTGCCTGCATTTCTGCTGCAATTTTATCTTTGGTAAGCTGATCAAAAACGGCAATTAAACCGATAGAAATAAGTGCGAATGCGCCTAACACTATTGCGTTTTTATGAATGGAGCGAATGATCATGAGTTCAGCTCCTCATTTTGCGATGGTGAAGTTTTATAACCGTACACTGTAGGCTGGGTGAAATGGTCGATCAGAGGAACAGCCATATTCATCAGTAACACCGCAAACGCGAAGGCATCGGGGTAACCACCAAAAGTTCGAATTAACCAAGTAATTAGCCCGACACCGAAACCAAAAATTAGCCGTCCTTTGTAAGTGGTAGCAGCAGACACCGGATCGGTTGCAATAAAAAATGCACCGAGCATGGTTGCTCCACTAAAGGCATGAACGATGAGAGAAGGGTACTCATCTGGGGAATAGCCGTTAAAAATTAAAGCAGGAAACAATAAGCCAACTAATACACCCACTGGAATTGCATAATGAATGTGTTTTTTAACTAACAAATAAATACCGCCTAATAAAAAGCCTGCGTTAACCCATTGCCAACCGACATTAACTATATCCGAAAAAATCGCTTTGTTAGTCACTTCACTGATTAAGTAACCCATGGTTTTTGAAGTTTTTAATTGATCGAGTGGGGTAGCCATGGTGAATCCATCCACACCTAAGCGGTAATAGGCAAGAGTGTGTTGGTGAGTATCAAAGCTGAACAAGAATATATATAAACTATCGATAAAACTCGCATTGTTTTCAGCCAACGCTTGTGGTGGAAGCCAAGCAGTCATCGCAACCGGAAATGAAATCAGTAATAAAACATAACCCGCCATTGCCGGATTAAAAGGGTTAAATCCTAAACCGCCATAAATTTGTTTTGCAAATAAAATGGCAAATGACGAACCAATCACCGCTATCCACCAAGGTGCGAGTGGTGGCAAGGCAAGTCCTAATAAAACACCGGTTAATAAAGCACTGTAATCTTTTAAAATAATAAATGGCTTTTTGCGCAAATGTAAAACCGCCGCCTCAGTTAACACACAGGTAACAGCGCATGTCACTACATTAAAAACAACACCCCAGCCAAAAAAATAAAACAAGGCAATAAAACCTGGCAACAATGCCCATGCAACCGAAGTCATTAAACCGCTGAGCGATTGTTTGTTTTTTGTAAAGGGTGATGAGTTCAACATAGGCTAGTCGTTTTCGTTATTTTTGTTGGTTAATGCTTGTTTGCGCGCTTTGGCTCTGGCAACAGCATCAGCAACGGTGGCTTTTTTCTCGTCTTCAATGCCTTTTTTTTCTGCGGCTTGCTTTCTAGCTAGAGCTGCTTGTTTATGTTTTTCTGCGCGTTCTTGTTTTTCGCGCGCTAACCGCATTTCTCTAAACTCATGACGTTCTTTTGCATGTTCAGACTTTGCTTTAGCTATGGCTTGTTCTTTCATTTTACTTTTAGCGTAGCGGTAGTATTGCACCAATGGAATTTCACTGGGGCAGACATAAGCACAAGCACCACATTCGATACAATCACTTAAATGATACTCTTGTGCTTTTTCAAAATTATCGGAACGCGCAAACCAATAAAGCTGCTGTGGCAGCAAAGAAGCAGGACAAGCCGTTGCACATTCTCCGCAGCGAATACAAGGTTGTTCTTGAACTTGATGTGCTTTTTTTTGCAGTAAGATACAGTTGGTGGTTTTAACAACGGGAGCGTTTGAGTTTTTCACTTCAAAGCCCATCATAGGTCCGCCCATAATCATTTGCTGTGCATGCTGTGATTCAGTTTGCGCTAACACATCGGCAAATCGAGTGCCTATTTTTATCCAATAGTTTTTAGGTGATGGGCAAGCATCACCGGTAACGGTGACCACTCTTTCTGTTAGCGGCTCTCCGAAAACAATTGCGCGGTAGGCGGCGCGAATGGTCGCTACATTATGAATTAAATAACCTAATTGAGCGGGCCTTATGGATGGAGGTAATTGTTTTTGGGTAAGCAGTTCGAACAGTTGTTTTTCTCCACCACTTGGATATTTAGTGGGAACAATATGCAATTCGATTAAATCGGATTGATTTTTTTTGTGTGCTGATTCTATCGCCGCAATCAGTTTTTCAATAGCTTCTGGTTTATTATCTTCAATGCCAATAATAATTTTTTCGGCATTTACAATGTGTGCAACGCAAATCGCCGCTTCAACGAATTCGTTTGGCTCTTCTTGTAATAACTTATCATCACAGCTGATATAAGGTTCACATTCCGCCGCGTTAATAATTAAGGTATTTATTTGAGTGCCCAACTTAATGTGAGTTGGAAAACCAGCACCGCCTAATCCGGCAATACCCGCTTCGTTAATTCGTTTAACCAGTTCATCTATTTCAGTGTTTTTATAATCAGAAATTTTAGGATAACGAAACACAGCTTCTTTATCGTTGGTTTTAATATGAATACATAAATCATCCATGCCAGATGGATGTGCTACGAAAGACGTTTCAATTTTCTCAATGGTTCCGCAGTAGGGCGCATGGATATTGACTGATAGATGTCCTGCAGCTTCGGCAATAAGTTGTCCTGCAATGACTTCTGCACCAACCGATACAATCGGAGTCGCAGGGTTACCTAAATGTTGTGATAGCGGCACAATGATTTTTTCTGGTTGAGCTAAACGGTCAATCGGCAATTGGTTTGAAATAGTTTTAAATTCTTCTGGGTGTACACCGCCATGAAAACTGCGCGTGATCACTTTTACCCAAGTTGGAAGCGAGCTGCGATTAAATCGTTGTTGTACTGGCGCAGAATTCACAGGGTTAACTCACTTGCTTAACATCAATCATTAACGAAGAGTCGGGCTTTTTATTTGGATTTGGCCAAGACCATTCTTTTATTGAAGTTTTTATTGGCACCATGTCGATGCAATCAACCGGACAAGGTGGAACGCATAAATCACAGCCGGTGCACTCACTTTCAATAACGGTATGCATGAGCTTTGCTGCGCCAACAATGGCATCCACCGGACAAGCTTGGATACATTTAGTGCAACCAATGCATTCATCTTCACGGATAACGGCGACACGCGGAATACTCACTTCGAGTGATTCATCAAGCGGAATAACTTCGCGACCTAATAAATCGGCAAGCGCTTTAACGCCTTGCTCGCCGCCCGGTGGACATTTATTAATTTGGTCACCATTGGCAATGGCTTCCGCATAAGGTTTACAGCCAGGATAACCGCATTGGCCGCATTGGGTTTGTGGCAAAATATTATTGATTTGATCGATGATTGGATCGGATTCAACTTTAAATTTAACTGCTCCAAACCCTAATAATGCTCCAAAAAGTGCAGCAACCCCGACTAAAATTAAAACCGCGATCCAAACTGACATCATAATTTGACGAGTCCGGTGAAACCCATAAAGGCCAATGACATCATTCCGGCAGTAATTAATGCAACCGCTGGACCTTGAAAAGGTAAGGGTACATCGGCAACTTGGATCCGCTCGCGCATGGCAGAAAACAAAATGAGCACTAAAGAAAATCCGACCGCTGCGCCAAAACCATAAATTAAGCTTTCAATAAAATTATGCTGCTCATTTACGTTGAGCAGGGCAACGCCCAACACGGCGCAATTGGTGGTGATTAGGGGTAAAAAAATGCCGAGCAATCGGTACAATAAGGGACTGGTTTTTTGGATCACCATTTCGGTAAATTGCACTAATACGGCAATGACCAGAATAAAGGTAAGCGTTCTTAAATAGGTTAAGTCGAGCGGAGTTAATAAATAAGTATTGATGATGTAACTGCAAGCGGAAGCAAGAGTGAGTACAAAGGTGGTGGCAAAGGCCATTCCTATCGCCGTTTCAACTTTGTTTGATACACCCATAAAAGGGCAAAGACCCAAAAACTTAACCAGAACAAAGTTATTAACTAATACAGTGCTGATTAAAAGGAGTAGGTATTCGGTCACAGCTTCGCTCAGTGTTTGTTGCGGTTTAGGTTTGTCGAATAAAGTAAACGCATTATCCTATGTATTGATCACTAGCTCAAGTTAGCTATTGGCTTAATAGAGCGTACTTGGTAAAACCTGATTTTAAGCAAGGTTACTATAAAACTATCAACTCATTGATGATTGATCTGATCCTTGCTGCTTAATTGGTTTCGACTCTATTGAACTCGACTCTATTGAACTCGAATCTTTTGACAATGCTTTCTTTGATTGAAAATTTCGATAACCAAAGAGTCCTGCATAGCAAAGACAAAGCAAAATACCCCAAACAATGAAGAGCTGAATTAAAAGCGCGGTTTCTCCCTCAAATCCTTCTTGTTCGAATTCTAAAATAAAGGCAACGGCGGCAGGGGCTTTGGTTTCTACATCAATACTTTCGGCATTACTGATGGTAGTAAAACTAAAAGCACCTGCAGTTAACAGGCTCAGTAACAACATTTTGATATGCAGATTCCAGCCACGAATTAAATAGCCAATAAAACTGATCAGTAAAATACCTGTGCCAATATAGGCCCACCAAGATTCAGCATATAAAGCAAAAGGTTGTGCCGTTAGCATAGTGCTTCCTTATTTAACTCGCATGCCAGGTTCTGCGCCTTCATCAGGGTTTAAAATCCATAAATCTTTACCGCCCGGCCCTGCAGCTAACACCATACCTTCTGACATGCCAAAACGCATTTTACGGGGTGCTAAGTTAGCCACCATAACGGTAAGTTTGCCTTCTAACTGTTCTGGTGAATAAGCGGATTTAATACCGGCAAAAACTTGTTTGGTAACCCCGCCTAAATCAAGTTGCAGCTTCAACAGTTTATCTGCACCTTCTACATGTTCAGCTTTAACAATTTTTGCCACACGCAAATCAATGGCATCAAATGTTGCAAAGTCGATATCGGGCTTAATTGGATCGGCAAGTTGTGGTGCCGATATTGCTTCGGCCTCAGCTTTAGACTCTTCTATCATGGCTTCAATGTGTTTGGGATCAACGCGGTTGATCATGGGTTTAAATTTATTGATGGTATGTGATTCCAACAAAGTTTGGCTGTCGTCCCAGCTAAGTGGTTTAACGTTAAAAAATGCTTCAACTTGTTCAATGATGGCTGGAATAACCGGTTTTAAATAAACACTTAAAATTTTAAAACAGTTTAAAGCAACACTGCTGACGAGATGTACTTCTGCAAGTGTGTCTTCGGATTTAATTTTTACCCAAGGTTCTTCTGTATCAACAAACTTATTTGCTTTATCAGCTAGGGCCATAATATCGCGAACTGCTTTACCAAACTCTTTGTTTTCGTAGTAGTCTGCAATGGTATTAGCTGCTAATTGGAATTCTTTAACCAGAGGATGACCGCCAACCGAAGCCGCTAGCTTTCCATCAAATCGCTTGCCAATAAAACTGGCAACACGACTTGCTAAATTTATGTATTTGTTAACAAGATCCGCGTTAACTCGGTTAACAAAATCGTCTAAATTTAAATCTAAATCATCAATCCGATTATTTAATTTTGCAAAAAAGTAGTAGCGTAAAAACTCAGGATTTAAGTGATTCAAATAGGTACGCGCTTTAATAAAGGTGCCTTTTGACTTAGACATTTTGGTACCATTAACGGTTAAAAAGCCATGCGCGTGTACTTTGGTTGGTTTTCTAAATCCTGAGCCTTCTAACATGGCAGGCCAAAATAGAGTGTGAAAGTACACAATATCTTTACCGATAAAGTG
>JBFHSP010000163.1:0-6541 GCA_041591085.1 Kangiellaceae bacterium
CCATTTTTTGTCGCCATCATTTTATTCCAGTCGACCTTATCAAGATTGCCGTAAGCTGAATACTCCATCACCGAAAAAAGCACTTTCATTAAAAATGCGGCCCAACCAATGGCTAATGGAATTTGGTAAAATCGAAAATCGACCGCCGGAGGCATAATCATTGCCACCACCGATGATAAAACAGCAATTATGAAAAGAGGCAGCGCAAACGGATAAGCAAAAAAGTGTCCTATTTTTAACCAAAACGGGGTAATGCTGTCACTGATGCCAACGGGTTGTAAATAACCACGGCAAAGCGTGCATTTAGGTTCCATATTATT
This sequence comes from Kangiellaceae bacterium, assembly GCA_041591085.1. Classification (GTDB taxonomy): domain Bacteria; phylum Pseudomonadota; class Gammaproteobacteria; order Enterobacterales; family Kangiellaceae; genus Pleionea. The sequence continues at coordinate 321 of JBFHSP010000163.1, forward strand.
TTTATTATTAGGAACGCAATCCATGCATATACCAATATCACAGCGGCCACAATACCAAGAAGCTTGCTGTTGTGGATGATACTTACACTCCATTTTCACACCTACTTTTCAGTTTCATACAGTGTTCATTATGCCGTTTGCTGAGCCAACTGATTTAATGCTTCTCCGGACACACGCTGAACCGTCCAGCCTTCCATAGGCTCAGCGCCCATAGCACGGTAGAAATCAATTGCAGGTTGATTCCAGTCCAACACTGACCATTCAAATCGACCAAGATTTTCCTCTACAGCGATCTGCGCTAACCTAATTAAAAGCGATTTACCGAGTTTATGGCCTCGAAACTCAGGTAGCACAAAGAGATCTTCTAAATAGAGGCCAGGCTTGCCTAAAAACGTTGAGTAATTATAGAAGTACAAAGCAAATCCTGCTGCTTGGCCTTGCCATTCAGCAATAAGCACATGCGCAACCGCTTTATCGCCAAACAAAGTCTCCTGAAGTAACGTTTCGTTCGCTACCACTTCATGGCTCAGCTTTTCGTAGTGTGCCAATCCTTTTATAAATTTTAGGATTAATCCGGTATCGCTTTTTGTTGCGACTCTAATGTTCACTGACAAAACAAAACTCCTTTAATCAAAGCGATTGCTTTACTTGCTCAAAGGTTTTTAACATGGACTCAGAAACTTGTTCGCTTTGACTGAAAAGAAAGATTGCAAGCGTTGAAAGCATCACTCCCGGGATCATTTCATACACTTGGCCTAAGCCAAATGGAATTGATTCTCTAAAGGTGATCCACAAAATAACGGTCAACGCACCTGTGACCATTCCCGCGAGCGCACCATTTCGAGTCATATACTTCCAGGTTAAGCTTAGTAACACCACAGGACCAAAGGCAGAACCAAAACCCGCCCATGCGTTAGACACCAAGCTTAAAACCTGTGAGTCTTTATCAACCGCAATGACAATCGCAATAAGAGCAACCAGCAACACCGAGCCACGACCTACCCATACCAACTCTTTATCTTCAGCATTAGGTTTTATTAACCCTTTATAGAAATCTTCAGTGACCGCACTCGAACTCACCAAAAGCTGAGAGTCAATGGTACTCATAACCGCAGCTAAAATTGCGGCCAATAAAGCACCTGCAATCCAAGGATTAAATAAAACCTGTGTAGCGAAAATAAATACTTTTTCTGAATCGTTGGCTAATTCGCCTTGCAACGGGTGACCGCTGAAAAAGGCAATCGCAAAGTAGCCGGTGAATACGGCGCCAAGCATACCTAAAACCATCCAAGTCATGGCAATTCTTCGTGCCCTATGAACTTTTTCAACCGATTGCGCCGCCATAAAGCGCGCTAATAAATGAGGCTGACCAAAATAACCCAAACCCCAAGCCATTAGCGAAATAAAACTTAAGGAAAAAATATAATCGAGCGCCGAAGTGCCTTTGAAGGGATCGGCAAGAATGGCATTTTGATTGGCTATGACCTGCTGCATATCTCCCATCGAATTGAATTCAAACACCATGACCATTGGAGCAATCACTAATGCAGTAACCATTAACAAGCCTTGCACCACATCGGTCCAACTAACGGCTAAGAATCCGCCAATAAAGGTATAGCTAACAATGACTAAAGCTCCTATAGCTAACGCCCAGTGATAAGACATATTAAATGATGCTTCAAATAATTTAGCTCCAGCCGTTAAACCAGAGGCCACATACACGGTAAAAAATACTAAAATAACGCTAGCAGAAATAATTCTTAACGCAGAGCTATTGTCTTCGAAACGATGGGTGAAATATTCGGGTAAGGTTATCGAGTTTTTTACAGCTTCAGTATAAACCCGAAGCCTTGGCGCGGTTATTTTCCAATTGCAATAAGCACCGATTGCTAACCCGACAATGATCCACATTTCACTAAGGCCACTTAAATAGATTGCACCAGGCAATCCCATCAATAGCCATCCACTCATATCGGAAGCACTTGCGCTTAAAGCCGTTACTAAACCACCAAGTCGGCGCCCACCTAAAATATAATCAGATAAATTTTTTGTTTGAAAATAAGCCCACACACCAATTCCGAGCATGACAGCTAAATAAACAATAAAAGTAATGAGTGTTGCGTTAGACATAAATTTTGGTCCGTTTTATCGTTGTTATTATGAATAATATGCCGTTAAAAATTCTGCAAAAGTTTTGCTTTGATCTTGTTCCATAGCCGTTTGCTTTTCAAAGCTTAAATTAGCTTCACTTTCAAACAGCAACTGTTCTTGACTTGACAAATTACTTGAAACTGCTTTTTCGTAAAAATTCTTTGAACGATTAAAAGCATCAGTATAAAAGCCTTTATTATTTTCTTTTATCGATTTTAACACCTGAGCGGATAGCGTTTTATCAGGATGAATTACCCAATCTTTAAACTGCGCGAGTGCATTTGAAAAGCGCGAAGTTTGATAGCCTTTATCCAATAAGCTGGCGGCCAAAGCGAAACTATCAAATAGTTGTGAGCCACAGTCCTTTAATAATATTTGCTTATTATTTCGCCATAAATACATTTGAGGATCGCGCCCTCCTTTAACCACTCTTTCAAAGTTTTTCTTATTTTCCGCCATTTCTCGTTCAGTAATGCATGGTGAATGATGGATCAAGCAACTCAATAAAAACACATCAAGAAAATCGAGTTGATTTTGTTCAATCCCAACATCAGAAAAAGGATTAATATCTAAGGTGCGAACTTCTAAATACTCCACCCCATGATTGCGCAATGATTTAGTTGGACGCTCGCCAGATTGACCGTTGCGTTTTGGGCGAATTTTCGAATAAAACTCATTTTCTATTTGCAAAATATTGGCGTTTAATTGTAAATATTCCCCATTTTCAATTACACCTAATGACTGATAAAAAGGATCCGGTGTTGAAATCGCATACTCTAAATCTTTAATGTATTGATCGAGTGAATTAATACATACTTTTAATTGCGACTGCACATTATTTTGATAACCTAAATCACTCATTCTAAGTGATGTCGCATATTCTTCAAACTTGGTTCCAGGCACTAAGGTTTTTAATCGATTGGGACGGTTTTTTAAAAAACTTTCGCACAGCGCAGGTGATGCACCGAATAAATAAGGGATCAGCCAACAATAACGATTAAAATTTCTGATAGCTCCCATATAGCGCTCAGAAATAAAATCCTGCTTCGATTGTTCCGAGTTACTTAGCTCGTAAAGGTTTTTCCAAGTAGCCTCAGAAAAAGAAAAATTATAATGAACGCCTGCAATAGTTTGCATAAAGCGGCCGTAGCGTTTGCCTAATCCTTCACGATAAATGGTTTTCATACGACCACTATTAGAAGTGCCATATTGAGCGATGGGAATACCCGAATCTTCCCCCATTACACAGGGCATACTGGTGGCCCATAAAATTTCATTGTCTAAATTGTGATAAGTAAATTGGTGGATTTTTTTTAACCAATTAATCGGCGCATCAAGTTCATCAGACGCAGGTGTTATAAATTCTAATAAAGCTTCAGAATAGTCGGTCGTGATGTACTTATGGGTGAGTGCAGATCCTAACGCCCGTGGATGAGAAGTTTGTGCAATATGTCCGTTTAAATCCACTCGAAGACTTTCTTTTTCTATTCCTCGATGTATTCCATTTAATGACTCAGCACTTTTTGCAGAGTTCCAATAGTCAGCTTCTTGCTCAGAAAAAAATCGAATCGTCATAATATGTTCGCGATTTTAAAGTTGAACTCACTATGCCACAGCTACGGCCCTTAAACCACCATAGAACAAATTCGGTTGCAAAAAAAAAGCATGCCGAAACATGCTTTTTTTTGGTATCGGGCTTAGCCCACCCATACTCTGGCATTTCTAAACATGCGAGCCCAAGGACCATCTTCATTCCAATCGTTTGGTCGCCAAGAATTTTGCACGCTGCGCTGAACTCGCTCAGGATGTGGCATCATAATGGTGATACGGCCATCTGTATTGGTCAGTGCAGTGATGCCATTAAACGATCCATTAGGATTTAGCGGATACTGCATAGTGACTTTCCCATGATTATCGACAAAGCGTGCTGCAACCAAACCCGATTGGTCCGATTGTTGAGCCTGTTCGATTGACCCATATTCAGCGCGGCCTTCACCGTGAGATACCGCAATCGGTAACCTTGAGCCTTCCATGCCTTTCATAAAGATAGATGGAGAAGCGGCAACTTCGACAGTGGCAAAACGCGCTTCAAAACGTTCTGATTCATTGGTGACAAAATGCGGCCAATGCTCAGTACCCGGAATGAGCTCTTTTAAGTTAGATAACATCTGGCAGCCATTACAAATACCTAACGCAAACGCATCTTCGCGATGAAAGAACTGCTTAAACTGCTCACGAGCAACTTGATTAAATAAAATTGATTTAGCCCAGCCTTCACCGGCACCAAGTACATCTCCGTAAGAAAAACCACCACAAGCAACCAATCCTTTAAAACCATCAAGCGTGACTCGACCGGCCAAAATATCGCTCATATGAACGTCGATGGCTTCAAACCCTGCTTTAATAAACGCAGCAGCCATTTCTAAATGCGAGTTAACACCCTGTTCTCTTAAAATAGCAACTTTAGGTTTTACTTTAGAATTAATTGGCAGAGTAATATCTTCATCTAAATCGAAGGTGATCACAGGGGTGATCCCTGGATTATTTTCATCTAACCGAACTTGATGCTCTTGCTCTGCACACTTAGGGTTATCGCGTCTTTTTTGCATTTCGAAAGTGGTTGCTGACCATAGTGCACGTAACTTCATTAACCCTTCAGTAAATAATTGTTCATCGCCTGAGAAAACATTAAAACGAAGATCATTGTTTAACTGGCCAATGGCGTGCGAGCAGTGTCCCAAATTAAACTTGGCTAAAATATCCAACACGGTTTGTTTGCTCTCAGATTTAACCTGAATCACCGCACCGAGCTCTTCATTAAATAATGATTCAACAGCCGAACCCGTTAATTCATTTAGCTGAACGTTGACGCCTGTATGCCCTGCAAACGCCATTTCAGTGAGCGTTGCTAACAAGCCGCCATCACTTCTATCGTGATAGGCTAAAATCAAGTCATCTTGATTCAGCTGTTGGATCGCATCAAAGAAATCTTTTAATAATTCAGGTCGATTTAGGTCCGCGCTTTCATCGCCTAACTGATTAAACACTTGAGTTAACGCGGTGGCCCCTAAACGATTTTTGCCTTCGCCTAAATCAATCAACAATAATTCTGTATGGCCTGCATTCGTTATTAATTGCGGCGTCAAACTTTTGCGAATATCGGTCACTGGAGCAAATCCAGTAATAATCAACGACATAGGTGCTGTCATCGATTTTTGTCCTTGCTCTTCTTGCCAAACCGTTCGCATAGACATCGAGTCTTTTCCGACCGGAATAGTAATACCTAACGCAGGACAAAGTTCCATACCAACGGCTTTAACGGCTTCGTACATACCTGCGTCTTCACCTTCAAATCCGGCAGCGCACATCCAGTTAGCCGATAAACGAATATCGGAAACCTTATTAATTTTTGCTGAAGCTATATTAGTAATGGCCTCACCGACTGCTAACCGTGCTGAAGCAGCAGGATTTAATAAGGCGACCGGAGTTCTTTCACCCATTGACATAGCTTCACCAGTGTAAGCTTGTTGAGTAGAAGCTGTCACAGCACAGTCGGCAACCGGGACTTGCCAAGGTCCCACCATTTGATCACGACAAACGAGTCCGCCTACGGATCTATCACCAATCGTTATCAAGAAAGTTTTATCGGCAACCGTCGGTAACGACAATACGCGCTTAACGGCTTCTTTAAGATCATGGTTAAATGCAAACGGCGTAGTTACGGTTTGGCTTGATTTAACATCTCGATGCATTTTGGGGGCTTTACCAAACAGCACATCCATAGGTAAATCGATAGGCTGATTATCAAAATGCTCGTCATTTAAGGTGAGGTGTAAGGCTTCTGTTGCTTCACCGACAATCGCAAACGGACAACGCTCACGCTCACAAATTTGGGTAAAAATAGCTTCGCTCGTTGGAGCAATCGCCAGCACATAACGCTCTTGTGCTTCGTTACACCAAATTTCAACTGGCGACATGCCTAGCTCATCATTCGGTACGCGGCGTAACTCAAACTTACCACCCATATCACCGTCATGAACCAGCTCAGGAATTGCGTTAGATAAACCGCC
>JBFHSP010000164.1:0-6509 GCA_041591085.1 Kangiellaceae bacterium
GGATTGTCTTTAGGTGAAACTAAACCACAAAGGATATTGTTACATTCGGGCTCACCGTTATTCTAATCAATAAAATTAACCCTCATCCTAACCTTCTCCCAAATTGGGAGAAGGGATCAAACTCTGCGAAGAATCTAAAAAACCAATCGTTGGGTTGTGCTGCGTTAACTACAACCCAAAAACTCAAGTATGAGTATTTGAAACCATATTTTTTACTATTACAGTTTATAGCTATTTGCCGGTATATTCCTTTGACATATCCCAATGTGGGAACTAACATGGAATATACGCAAGGTATATCCCAGTGAGGTTGTTATGGAACAAGCCAGTGTATTTAAAAGTAATAAAAGTCAGGCGGTAAGACTACCTAAGCCAGTGGCACTGCCAGATGATGTTAAAAAAGTGGATATTGTTGCCTTAGGGCGCGCACGGCTTATTGCTCCTGCTGGTGAAGCTTGGGATAGTTGGTTTGATGGTGAAGGGGTCAGCGATGACTTTATGTGCGAAAGGGAGCAACCAGAAAACCAAGAGCGAGAATCTTTTTAATGCTCAAGTACATGCTCGATACCAATATCATCATCTATACCATTAAAAATAAACCTGAAATTGTTAGAGCGGCCTTTAAAAAGCATCATGGTCAAATGTGTATAACCACAGTGACCTTAATGGAGTTGGTGTATGGTGCTGAAAAATCAGCCCAGCCAGAGCGTAACTTAAAAGAGATTGAAGGCTTTGCGGCGCGTTTAGAGGTTTTACCTTTTGATAATGCGGCGGCATTTCACACCGGCCAAGTAAGGGCTGAGCTTACAAAAGTGGGCAAACCGATAGGCCCTTATGATCAGATGATTGCAGGGCATGCTCGCTCACAAGGGTTGATTTTGGTTACCAACAATGAAAAGGAATTTAAACGAGTGTCTGGACTTCGATTAGAAAACTGGGTGTGAATCTAACAGATCGCCGGTGTAGCCCTGACTGGAGTTTTTCGCGTAATCTTTGATTTAGTTTAAAGTAGATAACAAGTTGTCCCTCGATTTAGCAATCGCTAATCGAAGATACGGAAGATTTAATTGAGCGTTTTGAAAAAGAGTGCAACTGTAATGATTAAACCGATATTAGTAGTTATTTTTTGCATTTTTTTTAATGCTTGTAGTTATTCGCTTGGAGAAGTTAGTCGATCTCAGAATCTGATGAAATATTCCAATGTATTAATTGTTGATTTGCCCGTATCTGAAGTTAAAAAAGCATTAATGCAAGAGTTTGCTGTTAAGAAATTAAGAGAAAGTGAATATTACAAAAACTTCGGTTTTAAAAGCCCAAACACAGAAGAGAGCTATATCACATTTAATATGACCGATGATTTCAGCGACTATCGGTTTAGAAATATAGCAGAAGAATATCAAAAAGGATTTTTACTCTATACATTATCTGGCCCATGGAAATCTGATTGTTACAGTCAACAAGAAAAGCCTTCAGCATACAATGCTAGTTTTGTATTAAATTTAGTTGACTTAAATGGTAGAACGCGAATAGAAGTGACATCTCACAATGCTAGTATTTCTTATGATAAACAATTTAATCTTCATGCAGGAACGTATGTTTCAAAATCGATGAGTATTAAACCATCAAAGCTAGAAGAGTTTAAAATGGTGCGTTTTCTTCAGTATGTTTTCGGTGGAACTATTGAGTTCAGAAAAGATGATAATAGACTGGAATATTGTGGAGAAGAGCTTAAAAAACCTTAAACGAAAATATTTGTATGAGTGAACGTAGCGTGGGTGGTAACCCACGTTTAAAAAGTCAAATTTGAGACAGTCGCTCTTCCTAATTCAATTAAGAAACTATAACCCTCATCCTAACCTTCTTCCAAATTGGGAGAAGGGATAAATTCAACGAATAATTTAAAACCCGTTGGGTTACGCTGTGCTAACCGCAACCTACGAAAAGTTTGTTTGGCAGGCGAGTTATACGCCTTTTTAGAAACAAACGAAGTTTTAAAACTAGCTAGTTGCTGCTGTAGAGAAATTCATTGGCCTTTCTCCTTAGACAGCTTTAAAGTGCTATCAATGATCGCATTAGAGTTGATAGCAATGCTATCATTTTTCCTTCGGGTTAAAAGTTGAGGCAAATGTAATGGCTAATTTAGTGGTTAGAAACATTGACGATGACATTGTTAAAGCGCTTAAAGCTCAAGCTGGTTTGCATGGCGTGAGTGCTGAAGCGGAACATCGAGAAATTTTAAAAAGTGCGTTAATGAAACCGGCTAAAAAAAGTGTTTATGACGTGCTGAAAAGCATTCCCTCGGTGGGAAAGGATTCTGACTTTGAGCGCAAGCAAAACGATGAAGGTTCTGATGTATTTGCTTGATACCAATATTGTGAGTGAGCTTCGCAAGAAATCTAAAACAAATCAAGGCGTGCGCACTTTTATGGAACAATCCGAGCGAGAGAGCGTTCAATTATATTTAAGTGTAATAACGGTCGGTGAATTGCAAAGAGGGGTTGAACTGATTCAACATCACGGAGATTTAAAGCAAGCAAAGCAATTGGGCTATGGTTAAAAGAGTTCTTAAGCGCATACTCAAAACAAATTCTTTCTTTCGATATAGAAGAGGCTCAAGTTTGGGGGGCATTAAGAGCTCCTAATTACGAAAACGCGATTGATAAACAAATTGCCGCAACCGCTTTAACTTATGATTTAACCTTAGTCACCAGAAACGTAAAAGACTTTGAAGGCTTTGGCGTTAACTTGTTGAATCCATTTAATTGATTCTGTTTTCTAAAAATTCGTTCAACTCCTCATTGATTGATGGCTTGCATGCCCAAAGAGCCCTGAGTACTGATAATTATTTACATGTAGTTCCAACAAGACTACCATGGACTATATATAGCGCATAGGAAGTCTATTTATGAGAACAGAAACTCTTAGTTATCTAAAAGAACACGCAAATCATTTAGAACTTAATGACCCTCTTTTGGTTACTCAAAATGGCAAAGCAAAATATGTTATTCAGACTGTTGAAGATTATGAGTATAAACAAGAGTCTATCGCCTTATTGAAGTTGTTGGCACTAAGCGAGAAGTCCCTCAAAAATAACTCACTTACTTTAGATGAAGTGTTTGAAGATTAGTTAATGTATTCCTTAGAAGCTTCTCCTGCCTTTAAAATATCGCTTGATAGGCTTACCTCGTTTCTAGAAAGAAAGTACTCTTCAGAAGTTGCTGAAAAGACAAAAAAGCAAATAAAGTCCAAAGTAAAATCTGTACTAGCAAAGCGACCGTTTTCCGCGCCTATTAGTCCTCGCTTATTAGAAATGGGGATCGACTCCTATCGCCAATTAATGATAGATGAGCATAATCTTGTGTTTTATCGAGTGAACGATGAGACAAAGGTTGTCTCTCTTTTAGCCGTTATGGATAGCCGCCAAAGTATTGAAAATCTATTGTACGAGGTAATGATTTCTCTGTAGTTATCTGTGATTGAACAACCCTTAAAATGGCAGTTTCAATAAAAAATTAAATTTCTTGTCAACCAATCCTATCTGACTCCGTTGTATACAGTAACGAACCAACGGAGAAACCTTATGAAAATGAACAAACAATGGCTGCAATCGTTAATTGCAGCAGGACTTATCTCACTGTTAATTGGCTGTAACTCAAGCTCAACCCCTGAAGAGCCTGTAGTGGTGGAAGATAAATGTGAAACCAGCGATGAAGATTCGGAAAACGAAAACTGCGGTAAGTTACTGCTGGGTTTGACCGATGCCGACGGTGATTTTTTGGCGTATCAAGTGGAGGTAACCGCGCTCGATTTAACTCGCAGAGATGGTACTCAAGTATCTACTTTACCGGTTGCGCAAACGCTCGATTTTACCGATTATGTTGAGATGACGGAGTTGATGACCTCAGCTACCGTACCAAATGGAATATATACCTCGGGTAGCATTACTATTAACTATGTCGGTGCTGATATTCAGGTAGAAAAAGACGGGTTGGCTGAATCGGCGGTGATGGTGGATGCCGATGGCAACGCATTAAGTTCTGCTACCTTGCAAATTCAGCTCGATGGTGACAGGCCATTAGTGATTGCTCACGGCCGCCCTGCTTTGTTAGAAGTGGATTTTAATTTAGCGGCTTCTCATCAAGTCGATTTAGAGGCGTCACCCATAGCCGTCACTACCGAGCCCTTTTTGATTGCCGAAGTGGATCCTGTGATGAATAAAGAGTTTCGCATTCGTGGTCCGCTTATTCGTACCAATGAAGATGAATCTTTCTTTCGCATAGCGGTGCGTCCGGGTCATAGGCACGATGGTCGTCACGGTGGTGCTAATGTGTTTATCGATGACGAAACCAATTTCGAAATTAACGGCGAAACCTTTGTTGGAAATGAAGGGTTGGCGCAAATGGCGACTCTAGAACAAGGCTCTGCCACCGTATCTTTTGGAGTATTTAGCCGCGAAGAGGGGCAATTTACCGCGCAAGTGGTGATGGCTGGTTCGAGTGTGCCGGGTTTTGATAGCGATTTTGCTAAAGGTGTGATCCGAGCGCGTGAAGGCAATCAACTCAGCGTGCATGGCGTTGCTCTTATCCGAGAAAATGGCCAGCGCCAATATGTTGAAAACTTATCGGTCACACTTGGCGACAACACCCGCGTGGTGAAATCACGTCGCGCTGATGAAGCGGTGACCATTGCTGACTTGTCGGTTGGTCAAGCGGTTACTGTGATGGGTGAAGCGACTGAAACCGACGACGGTTGGGTGCTGGATGCTTCTGAAGGTGGTGTCAAAATGCGCTTAACCTATGCATCAGGTCACTCATTGGCGTCAGACAGTGGTTTAGTGCTCGATTTGCAAGCCTTACAAGCGCGTCGCCCTGCACTTTATGACTTTAGCGGAACCGGTATTGCACCTGAATTTGATGCCAATCCTGCCGAGTATCAAGTGGCAACAAGTTCATTAAACCTTGGTTCAATTGAAGCAGGAGATCCGGTTCGAGTGGCAGGTTATGTTCGAGCTTTTGGACAAGCGCCAGAAGATTTCGATGCGGTTACTGTGGCAGATTATTCTCAAGGTCGAAGTCAACTATGGCTTAACTGGCCAGATGATGCTGATGGTGTTGCGTTCAGTGAAATTACCGAATCATCAATGGTCATTAATTTACAAGCTGATGGTGTGTATAAATTGATCCAAGGTGGCATTCGTACCGATTTATCCAGTTTTGAACAAGCGGTAACCATCGTACCTTTCGGTGACCGTGGAATATACACACTTAGAATGGGCGACAGTGTCTTTGCATTCTCTAACTTTGCTGATTTCAGTTTAGAACTGCAGCAAAAGCTTGAAGAAGGTATGAGCATTGATTTGGCGCATGGACTTGGCGGTTTTGCGACCGATGCAGTTGAGTTCAAAGCGGTTAAATTAGCGATAAAACTGGTTGATTAAGCGTTACCCAAATGTAATCCCCAGTCTATTCCTGTGCTCACTAACATGAGCACAGGCTTTTTAATGAATTCGAACTCAAGTTAGTTAACAAAGCTATTTTGATTTATACGGTGGTAAGGTAAATAATAATGTCCATGTTTTTTACCCAATATTGGTCGGCCGCGCCTCACTCAGAATGTGAAGTGCAAAGTCGCATAACGAGCAAGGCTTTGGAAAAATTCTTCTTACAAGTAGAAAAAAAAGCTTACCGAATGGCGCAATTAGCTTTAGGCAATTCGGCTGATGCGCTCGATGTTGTGCAAGAGGCTATGATGAAAATGGTGGAGCGTTATACCGATCGTAATGAGTCGGAATGGTCGCCGTTATTTTACCGAATATTACAAAGCAAAATCATGGATCAGTTTCGCCGGCGCAAACTTAATCGAACTTTATTTTTTTGGCGTCAAACAGAAAATGAAACGGTAATTGATGAAGGAATTGATTATATTTGCCCTGAACGCAGTCTCGAGGGTCAGCAGCGAGTTCAAGGTTTACTCGATGCGGTAAAAGCTTTACCTTTGCGCCAACAACAGTGTTTTTTGTTGCGTTATTGGGAAGGTATGAGTACGGCAGAAACCGCTCATATCATGCAGTGCAGTGAGGGTAGTGTTAAAACTCATTTGTCGAGGGCAAATCAGGCTTTGGCTGAGTTTTCACCGCAAGCACCGCTTAACAGTAGAGGAGATGTGTGATGAGTAGTCATGATCATTCGCAAAAGCCAGATGCCATCAGTAAAGAGCAATCACCTTACGTGGATGCGCTTGATCAAAGCATTGAGAGTTTAGAGCCTGATATTCGGCGTCGACTCAATCAAGCGCGCATGGCGGCTGTTAAGCAAAAGCCACAGCTATGGAAAGCTTGGTTTAAACCGGCGGGCTTTTTAGCTTCAGCAACGGCCATTGCTATTACGCTTATGTTGGTTGCTCCCAATTATCAATCAGACATTCAAGCTGATTGGCAGCAACCTTTATTGACCGATGTAATGAGTGAAGATCCGGACATGCTCGACGATTTGGAAATGCTATTTTGGTTA
>JBFHSP010000165.1:0-6473 GCA_041591085.1 Kangiellaceae bacterium
AAAAACCGCTCAATACCTCTATTTTTTGATCAATAAAAGTCTAAAACAACACTTCTTCAAATATCTTATCCGTAACGGGTGTATTTTGATCGGGTTCTTTTTCTGGCAGTTGTTCACTGCGAAAAATTTCAAAAATGGCATCTTGGGTTGACGCGTTAGCGAGTTTACCACTTAACGGATTGATCCTAGCGTTTACAATTCCGGGTGGTTGAGCCATAGCACTTTCTGGTTGTCCTCTAAGGGCGTGCTCCATAAATTTTTGCCAAATAGGCAGTGCTGCTTTTCCGCCATACTCTCTGCTACCTAAGCTAAGTGAATAATCAGCAAAGCCCACCCAAGCGGTTGCAACATGATCGCCATTAAACCCAGAAAACCAAGCGTCTTTTGCATCATTAGTTGTACCTGTTTTTCCGCCAATATCATTGCGTTTTAATAAACTGCTACGACTGTTGTATAGCTGGCGCCATGCCGTTCCTCGATGAATAACATCTTTCATCATGCTATTGATAATAAAGGCGTTGCGCTCTTCAATCACTCGGGGAGCTATTTTACTTTGGTCAATCGGTAAAAATGGTAATGCTTCTAAAGTTAAGTTTTGATCTTCCATAATAAGTGGCAGCGTTTCTAATAACGGATCATCATTCATGGCTACATCAATCGCTGCCGTAGGAGTTGTACTCATGTCAGCCAGTAAGCGCTCGCAATCGCGACAAACTTGAACCGGCTCGGCTTTAAATACGATATCTTCAAGCGGCGTTTCAATGCGTTCAATAAAATAAGGCGATACTCGATAGCCCCCGTTGGCAAATACCGCGTAGCTAGTAACCACTTCAAGCGGTGTGAAGCTTGCGCTTCCAAGGGCTAATGAAGTGTAGGGTTCCATATATTGATCGGGAAGGCCGAGGTTAATTAAGTAATTTTCAGCGAACTTAGGCCCAATTTCGTTGATTAAGCGCACCGAAATCGAGTTATTGGAAAATCGTAATGCATCTCGTAACCGGGTTAGTCCTTTGTAACGACCGCTGTCATTTTTGGGGCGCCAAAAGTCTTCGGCGGTAACGTCTTCTTTAACAAAAGGCGCATCATTAAGTACTGAAGCTGCGGTGTAGCCTTTTTCAAGCGCGGCTGAGTAGATAAAAGGCTTAATGTTGGAGCCTGGTTGGCGACGCGCTTGAGTGATCATATTGAACTGATTGATTTCGAAATCGAATCCGCCAGTGAGTGCTTCAATGGCGCCATCTTTAGGTGATAACGCGACAAACCCGCCGCTAACTTCTGGAATTTGCGATAAACGATATTCTTGATTACTTTTTTGCTGAACTAAAATCACATCGCCTATGGCTAAAATTTCTGCAGCGGTTTCAGGTGCTTTTTCTTTTCTATCCGAGTCAATAAACTTGCTTGCCCAACTCATATTTTCCCAATTGAGAAGAATCTGCTCACCAGTTCCAATAATTAATGTAGCTTCTTGCTCTGCTATCTCAGTGACTATGGCCGGAATTAAATCAGCGCTGCCTCTAACTGCGCTTAAATAACGGATAATTTCTTCCGTATTCATTGTCAAAATGTCGTCAAGTTGGGCTAAAGGACCGCGATAACCATGACGTTCATCGTACTCTATTAGGCTTTCTCTTAACGCTTGTTGGGCAATGTCTTGAAGCTCGGAGCGGATGGTAGTGTATACCTTATAGCCATTATTATATGCCGCTTCTCGGCCAAACATAGTGATCATTTCTCGGCGCACCATTTCCGCGATGTAAGGAGCTGACACGCTTAAGTCGGTTCCGTGTTTAGTGGCTGAAATGGGAATTATTTTGGCTGCTTCGTACTGTTCTGAGCTGATGTATCCTTCTGCTAACATTCGTCCGAGTACATGATTGCGCCGATTAAATGCATTTTCTGGGCTAGAAATGGGGTTAAAAATCGACTCTCCTTTGGGGATTCCTGCTAAAACAGCCACTTCATGCAACTCTAGATCTTTAATATCTTTGCCGTAATAGACTTGTGCTGCAGCGCCTAGCCCATAAGCTCGATGACTGAAGTGTGCCTTATTAATAAATAACTCTAAAATTTCCTGTTTTGATATTTCGGACTCGATTTTCCAAGCCAGAAAAATTTCGCGAATTTTTCGAGTAAAAGTCTTTTCTCGGTCTAAATAAACATTTCGAGCCACTAATTGAGTGATGGTACTAGCGCCTTGTGAGCGAGTTCCGGTAGTGATGTTGATTACAAAAGCTCTTAAAACCCCCATAAAATCAACACCGCTGTGCTCAAAAAATCTTTTGTCCTCGGTAGCAATAAGTGCATGAATAAAGCTTTGTGGAACGTCCGATAAAGTGACTGGAATACGTCTTTTATCGCCAAACTCTGCTATGACTTCTCCTTCTTTTGAGTAAATAGTCATGGGTGTTTGCAGACGAATGTCTCGAATATCTTCGACCTTAGGCAGGTTTGGGCCTAAGTTTAAGTACAAGCCAACAAAACCCATAAATCCAGATAACAAACCTAAAACAGTCATCATTCCGATAAATTTGAAACTTGGAACTAGATATTTCATAGGGCGCACACTATATATTTTGTGTTGGGTTGTGGATTTCGACACAGTATATCGTCTATTAGTTCTGTTAGGATATTTTTATTGAAAAATAGGTGAAATAACTTATAGTTAGAGCTATTATTTAATGTGAATACACACGTTAGTGATGTAACTCTATTATAGATATAGGAAAATTATAATTATGCTGGCTCAGCTGTTTGGGACAAAAAGGCCTGCTGTAGTTGGTTTAGATATCAGCTCAACTTCAGTCAAGCTTTTAGAATTGGGGCGCGTAGGATCTCGGTATCGAGTAGAAGCCTATGCGGTTGAACCATTGCCGCAAGATGCAGTTTCTGAGCGAGAAATCAGAGATGCCGAAGCGGTTGGAGAGGCTATCAAGCGAGTTGTTAGTCGTTCGAAAACGGGGTTGAAAAACGCAGCAGTAGCAGTCGCGGGTTCGGCAGTGATCACTAAAACCATCCAAATGGACAAGCATTTGTCAGATGAAGAGATGGAAAGTCAAATCCAAGTTGAAGCCGATCAATACATTCCCTATCCACTCGAAGAGGTTGCATTAGACTTTGAAGTGATTGGTGAGTCGGAGAAAGCGCCCGATAAAGTCGATGTATTATTAGCCGCATCGAGACAAGAAAACGTTTACAGCAGAGCCGATGCAGTAGAACTGGGGCAACTCAACGCAAAAGTTGTTGATGTTGAAGCTTATGCGTTAGAGCGAGCTTTCCAGTTACTTGAGAATCAACTGCCCGATCAAGGCGAAAGCAAAATTATTGCTATCGTTGATGTCGGTGCGACAATGACTAGCTTAAGTGTTTTAGAAGATTTCAAAACCATCTACACTCGTGAGCAAGTGTTTGGTGGCGCACAACTAACTGAAGAAATTCAGCGTCGTTACGGTTTATCTTATGAAGAAGCCGGCATGGCCAAAAAACAAGGTGGATTGCCCGATGACTATGAGCCTGAAGTATTAGAGCCATTTAAAGAGGCGGTAATCCAACAAGTCAGTCGATCATTACAGTTTTTCTATTCATCCAGTCAATACAGCGAAGTTGATCATATTGTGCTAGCCGGAGGCTGTGCGGTGATTGAAGGGCTTGAAGATATGATTGAAGAGCGTTTAGGGGTTTCGGCATCAATTGCTAATCCATTTGCTGATATGTCTATAGCGAATCGAGTGAATGCCCAAGCGTTGAGTGTAGATGCGCCGTCACTGATGATTTGTTGTGGCTTAGCGCTAAGGAGTTTTGACGAATGACTCGGATTAACTTACTGCCTTGGCGTGATGAGCTGCGTAAAGAGCGGCAACGTCAGTTTATCAGTGTTCTTGGTTTAGTTGGCATGCTTGGCGTTGTGATGGTGTTCGCTTTTAAATATTCAATCGGATTGGATATTGAGAATCAGCAAAGAAGAAATAATTTCCTACAAACAGAAATTAATAAGCTCGAATCGCAGATTAAAGAAATTGAAGCCTTAGAAAAAGAACGGCAACAATTGATTGACCGCATGGATATGATTACTAACTTGCAACAAAGTCGCCCGCATGTTGTTCGTATTTTTGACGAATTGGTACGCGCAATTCCCGAAGGTCTTAACCTTATTTCGATTGAGCGAAAAGGTGATACCTTAACCATATTGGGAACGGCTGAATCCTCTCAACGAGTTACAGCATTAATGCGAAAAATAGACGCTTCTCCTCACTTTGTTAGTTATAACTTGCAAGGTATTGACACTGATAAAGGTTCTGGCGCTGGTCGCAAAACGTTTTCTTTCACAGTAAGAGAAAAAACTCCCGGCGAAGTCAGTAAGGGAGATTCATAATGAGTAGCTTAAAAGATTTTAATGTGAATGATCTCGATTTTAATAATATGGGATCTTGGCCTACGCCAGTTAAGGCAATTACTGGGGCGGTTGTTTTAGTTTTAGTCGTGTTGTTGGGCTATCAGTTTTTTATTTCTGATGATGAAAGCCAATTAGAAAGAGAGCAGGCTAAAGAAAAAACGCTAAAACAAAGCTTTGAAACTAAACAGCACAAAGCCGTTCATTTAGAAGCTTATCGAAACCAAATGAAAATGATTCAATCTTCATTCGATGCCTTGCTAAAGCAATTACCTCAAGGCAGTGAAATTCCAAGCCTTGTGGATGAAGTTTCTTATGCTGCAACGGGTGCTGGCCTTGAATTAGCCAAAGTTAAATTATTGCCTGAAGTGAATCGTGAAATATATTTCGAAGCACCTTTAGAGGTTAATGTGTCTGGCAGTTATCACCAAATAGGTGAGTTCGTTAGCAGAGTTTCAAATATGCCTCGAATAGTGACTTTGCATGATTTTACAATTAAAACGACAGACCGAGAGGTGTACGGTAGTAATGGTGAAAAAGTTTTATCCTTGACCGTTATTGCTAACACTTATCGATACGATGAAGGAGAATAACATGGCGAAAAAATTCTCCTTTAAGTCGGTCTTAGCGGTATCCTTGAGTTTACTGCTTGTGGTTGGTTGTGAGTCAGATACTGAAGATTTGGAAACTTGGGTTC
This sequence comes from Kangiellaceae bacterium, assembly GCA_041591085.1. Classification (GTDB taxonomy): domain Bacteria; phylum Pseudomonadota; class Gammaproteobacteria; order Enterobacterales; family Kangiellaceae; genus Pleionea. Next base: position 5,088 of record JBFHSP010000165.1, read on the forward strand.
AATCAGTAAAAGCAAAGCCTGCTGGTCCAATAGAGCCCATGCCCGAAGTGAAAAGAACCCCAAGCTTTGAATATTCTGCCATGGATTTAAAAAGCCCATTTGCTGAACTTGAACCAGAAGTTGAAAGTGAATTGCAAACTATTGCAGAGGGTTGTGATGCTTCGGTTCAACCTGATCCCAATAGACGCCGAGAAGACTTAGAGCGCTACTCGGTAGATTCAATGGAAATGGTTGGCGCCATGTCGACAGCGGGTGTTAATTGGGGATTGATTAAAATGACCGCAGGGCCAGCAAGCGGTAAAGTTTTTAAAGTGTCAGTGGGTAATTATTTAGGCGTTAACCACGGACGTATTTTGGATATCAATGAATTTCGCATCATGATTGAAACGCTAGTTCCCGATGGTCAAGGGTGCTGGGAAAAGCGAGTTCTTAATTTAGCATTGAATGACTAGAGCAGTCTTGGGAGCGTTGAATATGTTGCTTAGTAAATCGGGGAAGCGAGCAATGAAACATTGGGTAAGTTCTTCATTAAAAATAGCTTTGATTTTTGTAAGCTGGGTTGCTGCTCACGCAGTGGATTTAAACTCGGTTAACTTTAATGTGCTTCCAGGAGATCGTGTGGAACTTCGGTTCACAATGTCAGGCACTCCCACTAAACCGCGAGAGTTTACTACAGAAAATCCGGCTCGGATTGCCTTGGACTTTTCTGATACATCAATGAAGCTTGCCAATAAAACCATGCCAGTAGCCATTGGAGCCACACGCAGTGTAACTGCGGTTGAGGCTCAGGGGCGTACTCGTGTAGTTATCAATCTGGTTGAAAGTGTTGCTTACGATACCCGAGTTGAAGGCAACGATTTTGTTTTAACTGTTGGAGAGGCAAGAGGTGCTTCATCGGCTAAACAAAGCGCTGCGCAAACCCAAGCTGGGAATACAGACGCAACTGATGATGGTGCGGCAGAAGCTCCAGTTTCTAATTCTTCATCTAAAGCGCCTGCTATTAAAGGTATTACCGGTATTGATTTTAGACGGGGCGAAGAAGGTGAAGGCCGAATCGTGATTACGTTGAGTGAAGCGAATTTCGGTATTGATTTGCGCCAAGAAGGACGAGATGTTGTGGCCGATTTTGTTGGTGCTGATGTGCCAGCAAGTTTGATTCGTAAACTCGATGTCATCGATTTTGCTACCCCTGCAAAAATTGTTGAAACTAAACAAGTCGGCTCAAATGTACGTGTTGCCATTCAAACATCGAATGAGTTCGAATTTTTAGCCTATCAAACGGATAACATCTATACCATCGAGTTAAAGCCGTTAACACCTGAAGAAGTTGAGCGTCGCCGCTTACAGGAGCCGCAATATACTGGTGACAGAATGTCTTTAACATTC
>JBFHSP010000166.1:0-6465 GCA_041591085.1 Kangiellaceae bacterium
ATGATAAGAGCTCCCCAAAGCGCCAAGTAAATTGAAGGACTGAATAGGTGTTTAGTGATGTATAGCGCGACCGCAATCATCATAACGCCAAATACGCTTTTCACCGCATTCATCCAAGCGCCAGCATTAGGTAGCAATTTGCCTCCGCCAACACCAATTAAAATCAGCGGGATCCCCATACCAATTGCGAGTCCATATAAATAGATGGCGCCGACAACCGCATCTCCTACTTGGCTGATCCAAGTGAGTACCGCAATTAATGGAATGGTGACACAAGGAGAAACGACTGCTCCCGATATTACGCCCATGATCGCCGCACCAATATAGGTGCCGCTTTGTTGCTGATGACTAACGTTATTTAGTTTATTTTGCAAAGCGCTAGGCAATTGAATTTCGTAAAACCCAAACATACCTAGAGATAGAATTAGAAAAACAATCGCTGCTCCAATAACAAATGGTGGTGATTGCAATGTCGCAGTAGCTGATGCACCAACGCCAGCGACAACAAAACCAATAATGACATAAGGAATTGCCATCGCTTGGGTATACGTCACCGAAAGCAAAAACGCTTTTGAGGAAGTAATGTGACTTCCTTGCCCAGCAATAATGCTTGAAATAATAGGCATCATCGGAAATACGCAGGGCGTAAATGCAAGACCAATACCTAAAGCAATCAAAGAGAAAAATCCAAATAAAATGGACGAGTCATTGAGGGTATTAATAATTTTATCTTTTTCAGATACAAAATTATTTTGTGAGGCAGTAGAAAGCTCCATTGAGACTTGGCTATTGGCTGCAATGAAAGGTTCATTTGATGCGAGAGGGGGGCCACTCCATCGGTTAGATGCGGTCAAATCTGATTCTGAATAGTCTGACTCTTCAATGGCAGTGACATTATTGGTTGCCACGTCTATTTTGAAAAAACGTGAAGTGGGCGGGTAGCAAAGCCCTGCGTCAGCACAGCCTTGAAACTCTAATTCTAATAAAAATGAATCGGCGTTTGAGAACGGAATACCAAAAGTAAGCTCTTTTGTATAAGTTTGTACCTCACCAAAATACTCATCGACTTTGCGTTTACCTTCAGGAATTATTATCTCACCCAGTTTTGCGCCTTTTAATTCCACTTTAAGTCGGTGTTGATATAAGTAATAACCATCGGCAATGGTGTAGGTTGCAATCACTTCGTCAGCATATCCGGCCAAAGAAATTGAAAAAGCCTGATCGACCTCTAAAAACTCATCGTTCGAGGCAAAAAGCTTTGATAAATCGGTTTGCTGCGCAAATGCAGAGCCAATAATAATGGCCAATAAAAAGGAGATGCGTTTAATCATGAATTTAAATACTCGTGGCTCCATTGCTCGTACGCTTGACTGGATTGCTCTGCTTTAAGAACAATAAACTCGGGCTCATCAAAGGGATGCTCTTGTTCAAACCAATCAAGAATAGATTGCAAGTGTGACTGTTGGGTTTTAATTTTGAGCGGCCATTCTTGTTCATTACACAGCTTTTCTTGCCATACATAGAGCGAACGCTCGGCGGCGCTAATACTGACGCAAAAAGCCAGCTTTTGTTTCACTAGCTCCTGGGCAATACGCTCAGCTTCATCAAAGGAATGAACTGTGGTTAACAAAACGACAATGTTCGAATTTACAACTGAATTTGAACGGCTCATGTAGCACCTTATTTGAATGATCAACAGACCCTACGATACTCGGGCGGAAAATAGGTCGTGTTCAGTATTTTCTCAATAGACACTTATCTAATCACCCGATCCTTAACTCAGTTTATACATTAAAAACGAGAAAACTTCAGCGACTTGGCGATAGCGGTTGTTATTTTTGTGACTCAGCGCGCTTCATGAGCCCAAATAAGATGAGTATCTGTACGACTATGCGCTTGTTCAAGCGCCGCTAATGTTCGTTTTACCAAACGTTGAACATCATAATCGCCGCCTAATTTTGACAGTCCGACCGATAAGCTCACTGACACATTGCCACTTTCATGAGCTATAGATGTGTTAGAAAACGATTGAGTTAAATAAGCCATAACCGCTTCGGCTTCGGCATCATTGCAGTTGGTTAAAATCACACCAATTTTCTGAGTGTCGAAAAAACCAATGCAATCGGTTTTTCTGAGCCGTTGTCTCAATAATCTGGCTAATTGTTGCAGGACGCGCTCGCCAAAGGCATAGCCGTACTCTGTATTGATTGACGATAATTGATTGATCTCAATAAACGCTAGGAACATGCTGGAGTTTTGTCGCATTGCACGTTCGGTTTCAATATTGAGCTGCTCTTTTAACAGTGCGGTTGAATTGAGGCCCGTTTGGAAATCTCTGGCCAGCAGCGGTTGTAGGTTTCGAGTTCTTCGTGCGTAAAGCTCGGCTACAAACAACATTTGCTCTTTATTGACCGGTTTTGCAATGAATGCGGTGCCTCCAGAGGTCATCGCTTCGCGTTGTTTTTCAGGATTTTCTTCGGCTGATAAAAATACAATAGGAATGGTAGAGAATCGTTCGATTTGTCTTAGTACTTTCGTGAGTTCTACTCCATTGCAATCGGGCATTTGCATATCCATAAAAATTACTTCGGGATCAAAGTTAGATAGCGCATTTAAAAGCTCTAAGGGCTCTTGGTTTACACAGGCTTCAAAACCCGCACCGGATAAAATTTTATCAATAAATTTTGCTTGGGCTTTGGAATCTTCCATTACCGCTATTCGAAATGGCGTTGAGTTGCCTTGTTGCTCTAAAGTATCAATAAAATGAAGGAGTTTAGAAGTATCGATCGGCTTAGCCAAAAATAAGGTACTACCCAGTCGAATGCCTTTAAGTCGACTTTCTAAGGTATCGGTTTCTGCAAGTACAATCAGCTGACAAGTTTCACTCAGCGGTGCCTCAATGGCGTCAGGAAAATCTTCAAGCTTGGCAATGACAATTTTAAGAGTATTGTTATTGGCTTCGTTGATCGCTGAAGTAATATCGGTCGAAATTATTTCGTAACCAAAATCCGCCAACATACTTCGAGTATTGGCATGAATATGTTCTTCTTGAATGCTCCAATAAATGGTTATTTCGCTCGACTTATCAAGTAAGTCATTAGCCGAACTCATTTGAGATGACACAACGGTATGTTGAAACTCATATAATGAAGAAGCTTGTTGAACCGAGTCTATTTTTTTAAGAGCACTCTCTTTATGGTGGGTTTCTTGTTTAAGAGGGTGCTCCTGAGTCGGTGTATTCTCTTGCTTAAGAGCAGCTTCATCACTCGTCACTTGCTCGTTTTGAGCATGTTGCGTCAGTGCGGAGTTAGCATTTGAATCGGCTACATCGGTTTCTGTAGAGTGATTTTCGCCAGCAGCTGCAACTTCTTTATGTAACTTGCTTTCTTTTTGTTGCTGCTGCGCTTGTTTAACCGCTTGGTGAGAGCCCGGATTAATTTGTCCAAGCTTGAGTCTTTCGGCATGGCTTTCTAAGCGCTGAATAAACCGATTAATTAGAGGGCGCTGTGAGTCAAGGGTGTCGGCATCAAGCTTTAATTGGCTTTGGATGTGGCTGAGTAAGGTCGAAGTAGTTTCAATTTGATAGTCATCACAAATCTGTTTGGTTTTGCGAATTTGACTCTCCATCGCTTTAATTCTTACCGGATCGATATCGGTTGATGTCACTTCGGTAAGAAGTCTTGCAAATTGTTGCAGCTTAATAGGAATACGCCGACAGACAATTTTTTGAAAGTTCGGATCTTTAGTATCGATGTTTGCAGTATTAGACATAGGTCGTTATGGTTGTTTCTTGTTATTTCATCCCCATTTTAGGGGAATAACGAAAAGTTAAGATTGAATAAAGGTTAGTGTTTCTATGTCTTGGTTGCCAGTGCTTTTTGTAATAATTCCATTCACTGAGCTGATGATTTTATTGAAAGTCGGTGCTTTGTGGGGTGTTTGGCCAACTTTGGGCTTAATCATCCTAACTGCAGGTATCGGATTTCAGTTGTTTCGCTATCAAGGATTAAAGCTGCTGTCAGAAATTCAGGTAAAAATGAACCAAGGTCAAATGCCCTCAAATGAGCTTCTTGAGGGTGCTATGGTGCTGGTTGCAGGGGTGTTGATGATAACGCCTGGGTTGCTAACCGATGTTGTGGGACTTATTTGCTTAATTCCGATCACCCGCAAAATACTACTTAAGTGGGCGCAAAAACACGTGGTTGCCAGGGTTCAAACTCATGCGCACATTTATCAGCAAACCGGCTACTCCCATACTTATGAGGGCGAATACTCAGAGGAAAACAAACCTTCAGCGCAGCCAAAATCAAGCTCATCATCGCAAATAGAACATAATAATCCTTCGCAAAACTCATAATTTTTGAAGTAGAGGGGTTGACTGACTAAAATTCGCCCCCATATAAGGCGCCAACGAAACTTAATCGTTCTAATATCAACAATTTATACCCATAGGGAGAAGTCTCAATGAGCATTCGTCCATTACATGATCGCGTTGTTGTTCGTCGTTTAGCAGAAGAAACGACTAGCGCAGGTGGCATAGTTATTCCTGATAATGCAAAAGAAAAACCAAGCCGTGGCGAAATAATTGCTATTGGTAACGGCAAGCCTTTAGATAACGGTGACGTGCGTGCTTTAGCCGTAAAAGTAGGCGAGACCGTTTTATTTGGAAAGTTTGCTGGCACCGAAGTAAAAGTAAACGGAGAAGAACTTTTAGTGATGCGTGAAGACGACATCATGGCAGTAGTTGAATAATAGCTATTTTATAGTGATCCAATAAAGTTTTAAGAGGAATACATAATGTCTGCGAAAGAAGTATTATTTGGAGATGACGCTCGCTCAAGAATGGTGGCTGGCGTTAATTTATTAGCAAATGCAGTAAAAGCAACCTTAGGACCAAAAGGCCGTAACGTTGTTTTAGATAAAGCCTTTGGCGCACCAACCGTAACTAAAGACGGTGTATCGGTTGCTAAAGAAATCGAACTTGAAGACAAGTTTGAAAATATGGGCGCACAAATGGTCAAAGAAGTCGCTTCGCAAACTTCTGATGTAGCGGGTGACGGTACTACAACGGCAACTGTTTTGGCCCAAGCTATTTTAAATGAAGGCTTAAAAACTGTTGCTGCGGGTATGAACCCGATGGATCTAAAGCGTGGTATCGATAAAGCGGTTCGTGCAGCTGTAGAAGAGTTAAAAGGTTTGTCTGTGCCTTGTGCTGACAATAAAGCGATTGCTCAAGTAGGTACTATTTCTGCTAACTCAGACTCTGACGTGGGTGACATTATTGCAAACGCAATGGAAAAAGTCGGGAAAGAAGGCGTTATTACAGTTGAAGAAGGTTCTGGCTTAGACAACGAACTTGATGTTGTTGAAGGTATGCAGTTTGACCGTGGTTACTTATCTCCGTATTTCATCAATAATCAAGACAGCATGTCGGTTGATTTGGAAAGTCCTTTCATTTTGTTGTTCGATAAGAAAATTTCAAATATCCGCGATATGCTCCCCGTGCTTGAAAATGTTGCTAAAGCAGGTAAGCCATTATTAATTATTGCTGAAGACGTAGAAGGCGAAGCCTTAGCGACTTTAGTTGTTAATAACATGCGCGGTATTGTTAAAGTGGCTGCGGTTAAAGCGCCTGGTTTCGGTGATCGTCGTAAAGCGATGCTTGAAGACATTGCCGTGTTAACTGGTGGTGTTGTTATTTCTGAAGAAGTTGGCCTTTCATTAGAAGCAGCCACTTTAGACGACTTAGGTACAGCGAAAAAAGTAACCATCACTAAAGAGAACACTACTATTGTTGACGGTGCCGGTGACGCAACTGCAATTGAAGGTCGCGTATCGCAAATTCGTCGTCAAATTGAAGAAACTTCTTCAGATTACGATCGTGAAAAACTTCAAGAGCGCGTTGCTAAACTAGCGGGCGGTGTTGCTGTAATTAAGGTAGGCGCAGCGACTGAAGTTGAAATGAAAGAAAAGAAAGCTCGAGTTGAAGATGCATTACACGCAACTCGCGCAGCAGTAGAAGAAGGTGTGGTTCCTGGAGGCGGTGTTGCCTTGGTTCGTGTTGCGGCTAAATTGAAAGATTTAACCGGTGACAACGATGACCAAAACGCTGGGATCCACATTGCTCTAAGAGCTATGAATTCGCCTTTACGTCAAATCGCAACCAATGCGGGTGACGAAGCCTCTGTTATTTTAGATAAAGTAGCGCAAGGTGAAGGAAACTTTGGTTACAACGCGGCAACTAGTGTTTATGGTGACATGATTGAAATGGGTATCTTAGATCCAACTAAGGTAACTCGTTCAGCATTACAACATGCAGCATCGGTTGCAGGGTTAATGATCACTACCGAATGTATGGTTGCTGAACTGCCTAAGAAAGATTCTGCTCCAGATATGGGCGGCATGGGCGGCATGGGCGGCATGGGCGGTATGATGTAGCCTAGATTGAGTCCAATCGTATTAAAG
>JBFHSP010000167.1:0-6450 GCA_041591085.1 Kangiellaceae bacterium
AACTGATGGAAGATAGCACTTAATGCCACTGGGCCCGCTTTACCAGCTACTTTAAAGTAGGTGTCTACCACACCATTAGCAGGAGTTACCAAAAACTTATCGGCAAAGCCTTGAAATTTATGACCTGTCGCCAATGGCGTTTGGAAAGCACGAACACCATTGTCACTACCTAAGGTTTCTTGACCTACCGTTAAGTTCACAACACCTGCTTTATAACCCAATTCAAATAATGAGTAGTCTGCACTGTAATCGGTTGGGTTTTCGCCATCGTCACTTTGGGTTGCAAAACCAAGCGCCCAGCTAAAATCACCTGCTTTACCGGTGTAATCAATTGCCGCAGTTGTTGTACCCACGCCGGCTAAAGCATTATTACTTGGGTCGATTAGTAACCCAGTAAATGCAAACTTGTGATCTGCGTTTAGTTTGTAATCGGCAGTAAGTAAGTGATGGTCTCCGCGAACATCGGCTAACTGTGCGCCATCTACCGGTCCAAAAATACGATTAACATTATCGATGTAAGCATATGTTGAGCTGAAAGCATCGTTGAATTTATAAACAAATGCAGCGGCATCGTAAGTTTGCTCATTTTGACGCCAGCCCACACCACCAACTAGACGTTGGCTGCCCACATTGACACGCTGACGACCTAGCACCGTAGTGAATCCATTGTTGCTATAAACCAATTTGGCTTGATTTAAATCGGTACCTTCTGGATCGGCCACCACTGGGCGATCGGTATTGCCATTGGTTGTTGAGTTGTAGTCATCAACCAACGCATGAACATCGTCCATTTCTATACTGAATGACCAATTACCAAATTTTGCAGAATCAAAAGTCAATCGAGTGCGGTTGGTAATTGCTGTACCTGATTTATCAATGTTATCTTGATCAACACCTTCATAACGCGCGCGGAATGAAATTTTAGCCGTTCCATTTTTCATCGCTTCGGCAAACGAGAATTCTTCTGCTTGAACAGCGGTTCCACAAACTAAAGCCACAGCGGCTGCAACAAGTGTGTATTTTTTCATTGTCTCTACCTTTTTGATTGACATAAAAACTTAACTTGAGAGCATCCTACGCTCTGATAGAGGGATTCTATTGATTTACATCAAACAATTTTTGTTAAGTGACTAGACTACCTAATGGTAGTTACTCTTAAGATTTAGTGTGTGTTTAACATGAGGTAGTCAAAGTGCATTGATATAACCCATTGACAGTATTGATAGAAAAACTGACTTTTAGAAATAAATTGACGTACAACTGCCTATCTTGGTTCATTTAATTTTCAAGTGCACTTCTGCCGTTGACTATCATTTTTAACACTTTAATTCATATAAAATGAATGGTTAGAAGCAAGATTAAGCTGATAATATTATTCAATATATTTCCTTAAACTCTTAGAAACTAAAAAATAATCGATAGTTGATTCGTCAATAAAAGGCAGATAATTTTCCACAGAAACATGTTTTCTTTTTTATGAGAAGAGAAATTCGAAAACCAATGACTTACCGCTCTAAAAAGTTATGAGCTATGGCTTCTCTTAATAATTTTTCTTTTTGTTCGCGCTTGATGGATAAGTACATCACCATCATGCAAATTGCTAGAATGCCATACAGCAACATAAAACACGCGGTATGAATTCCAAACATATCTACTGCTAAACCAAACATGACCGGTAAGGTAAAGCCACCGGTTGCACCAATAGTGGCAACCAATCCACCTACGCTTCCCATTTGCTCAGGATAATAATCGTAAATCACTTTGTATACGCTCGCGCGACCAAATCCTTGGGCAATACCAATCACAAAAATTAAAAACGTAAAAATGTATAAATTAATTTCAATGTAAAGGTTCACGTCTTTTTCAACCCCATGGATAATCATTGTGGTCGGAGGATAACTGAGAAAGAAAAGACACACTAAACAAATCCAAAACACGCCCCAATTAACGGTGCGTCCACCGTATCTGTCAGAAAACCAGCCTCCTAATGCTCGCACCATTGAAGAGGTTGCAACAAAAAATAAAGTAAAGCCCATGGCTTCGTTAAATTCCAGTTGATAGGCACGCATATAGTATTGGGGTAACCATAAAATCAGCGCTAAAAAACTTCCAAAAACAAAATAATAATAGAGGCCAAACCTCCAGACTTGTGCTGACTTAAGAGGCTTTAAATGATCTTTGATATTGGTATTTCGGCGCGACTGCATATACGCCGTTTCTTCTGGTGCTATCAGGGTAAATAAAATCACCATAATTGCCATACCGCTGGCATAAAAGTAAGGGATCATATTCCAGCCCCAAAAATTCACAATCAGCGGAACAATAGCTAAGGTGACTGCTGCTCCGGAGTTTCCGGCGCCAAATACGCCCATGACATAGCCTTGTTGCTTACGCTCAAACCATGCGGTAACGTAACGAATTCCAATAGTAAAACTAACGCCTGAAACTCCAATAAACCCGCCTGCAATCACATAACCCCAATAGGTTTCGACCCATAGCAAAGCTAAAACCGAAGGAATTGTAATCATCATCTGTAAAATATAGATTTTTCTTGGTGAATACAGCTCGCACCACAATCCAACTGGGAAACGAAATAAAGCACCCGTTAACATAGGAGACGCTAGCAAAATGCCAAGTTCAGTGGAATTCAATGCCAGCGTGTCTTTAATATTTATTCCCATCACCGCATATAAGATCCAAACTGAAAAGTTAGCGGCAAAGGCTAAGGTTGCCATTAATAATACTTTTTTAGCTTGTTGATTGTGCACGGGGTACTCCGAACTCGACAGTGTTGATTGCAACTCACTTTAACAAATTTTTTATTCGGACTCTTGTTTTACTCCTTGTAAATTCATCTTTTGCTATCAAGATTACCCTTCTATCTCTTTGTGAGTATTTATTGACACTCAAAGCTTCTTGCAGCAAATTTTACCACTACCCCTTTAGGGTGAACATTTAATCAAATCAAAAGTTGGTGCCCTCGACCTTTTGATCAGAATCAATATTATTGATAGCCAAATTGCGATGATGCACTCTGAAAACAATGATTACATCGGCTTAAGGCGAGGTATATAAGATGTCCCAAGAAGGTAAAATGAATTTACTTAATTTTGGCGATCCCAAAATTAGAACACTGCACATAACATGGTTTGCTTTTTTTCTAAGCTTTGTGGTGTGGTTCTCTCACGCCCCTTTAATGGTTTTCATTAAAGAAGCTTTCGACCTAAGCAGTCAGCAGGTTAAAGCTTTATTAATATTAAATGTGGCGCTGACCATTCCTGCTCGCATTATTATCGGCATCTTGGTTGATAAATTCGGGCCAAGAATCATTTACTCTAGCTTACTGTTTATTTCTGGCTTTATTTGCTTTGGTTTTGCCATGGCTGACAGTTATCAACAGCTAGCCCTCTTCCGTTTCTTGCTGGGTTTTGTAGGCGCAGGTTTTGTTATTGGTATACGTATGGTCGGCGAGTGGTTTCCTGCCAAGCAAGTGGGCATTGCCGAAGGTATTTACGGTGGCTGGGGTAATTTTGGCTCTGCGGCAGGCGCAATGACACTTCCCACCATCGCACTTTTATACGGCGGCGACGATGGTTGGCGCTGGGCATTAGCCACTACCGGCGCTATAGCAACTCTATACGGTTTATTTTATTACCGTATGGCTCGTAACACGCCCAAAGGCTCTACTTATTTCAAACCGAAAAAATCTGGCGGCTTAGAAGTAACCAGTAAAGGCGACTTTTACTTTTATTTAGCAATGAATGTTCCCATGTACTTAGCGCTTGGAATTCTTGCATGGAAACTGTCTCCATCTGGGGTATCGCTACTTTCAACAGAAGCTATGTATATTTTATGGGGCGTGTTGGTTGCGCTGTTTATCTTCCAAACTCACGCTATATATAAAGTCAATGAAGATCACTTGAAGAATGGCGTTCCTGATTTAGAAAAATATAAATTCAAACAAGTGGCTATTTTAGACTGGGCTTACTTTGTTACTTTCGGTTCTGAGTTAGCGGTTGTATCAATGCTTCCATTGTTCTTCTTAGAAACATTTGAAGGCCTAGATCCGATTAAGGCAGGATTGCTTGCTTCTGGTTTTGCCTTTATGAACTTAGTGGCTCGTCCTACTGGTGGTTACTTCTCTGATAAATTTGGGCGTCGTAAAAGCTTAATGATATTAATTGGCGGATTAGCGATTGGCTACTTAGTGTTAGGCAATATTGATAATAGCTGGTGGATCCCGTTTGCGGTAATTGCAACTATGTGCTGCTCTTTCTTTGTTCAAGCTGGAGAAGGCGCTGTATTTGCCATTGTTCCACTTGTAAAACGCAGAATGACCGGACAAATTGCTGGTATGGCAGGAGCCTACGGCAACGTAGGTGGAGTAACTTATCTCACCATCCTTAGCTTTGTTGATTATTCTACATTTTTCTATGTCATTGCCGCTTCAGCCGCAGTGATATTCTTCGCTTGCTGGTTTATTGATGAACCTAAAGGTCATATGGCGGAAGTCATGCCAGACGGCTCCGTTCACTTAATCAATGTGGAATAATCATTACTATAATAAAAAAGCCTCGGCAACGAGGCTTTTTTATTTAAACAAATCATCTTTAACCAGTTACACTCAAAAACGGAACTCGAGATAAATAAAACGAGCAAAACACATTTCAGAAAAGGTGAGTCCATGCACCCTCAAGAAAACAGTTTAGATACAGAAGAAAAGGAAAGCGCTAACGATGAGGTATTAACTTCATCAGAACAACTTAGCGAAACCGAAAAAATGCTCGACTGCAATAATCTTTTAGTTTTAGATTCGGCCACCGCAACCACTCGTGGCATCAAACCCAACAATGAAGATGCAGTTGCCCAACATATTCCAGACAACTCCCATCAACTTGGACATAAAGGCGCGGCAGTTGTCATTGCCGATGGTGTTAGTTCAGCTGAAGCAGGCCAAGAAGCCAGTCATACTGCCGTCAATCAATTTATTAATGAATATTTTGCAACGCCAGATACTTGGTCAGTAAGTCATGCTGGACAGCGCATTTTAACATCCATTAATTTAAAGTTATTTAGAAAAAGTCATGAGTTTACCAATGAAGAAAAAGGCTATTTATGTACTTTTTCCGGGCTTGTGATCAAATCGCATATTGCTCATATGTTTCATGCAGGCGACTCCCGTATTTATCGATTAAGAGGCCACGAGCTTACTTGCTTAACCCGAGATCACACCGCAATGATTGGTCAAGGTCGTAGCATCTTAGCGCGCGCTGTCGGCATGGATAACAGTTTGCAGATTGATTACATCAAACAACCCGTGATCGAAGGTGATATATTTCTGCTTACAACCGATGGCGTCCACGATTTTGTCGAACTCGAAGCATTGAAGGCAGTGTTATTAGACGATCTAACATCGCAACAAAAAGCGGAGCAACTGATTGCATTAGCAGAACAAAATAAAAGCGATGACAATATCAGTTGCGCGGTTTGCAAAATCATCCATTTACCCAATGAAAGTTTAGATGACTTAAACACAAAACTTACTCGTCTTCCCTTTCCTCCACCACTTGAATCTGGTTTGATAATAGATGGCTACAAAGTTATTCGAGAAATATTTTCATCCAGCCGTAGCCAGTTATATTTAGTTGAAGACACTGAAACGGGCCTGCGTTGTGTCATGAAAACGCCTTCAACAAATTTTGAAGATGATATCTCTTACATTGATCGTTTTGTCCAAGAAGAGTGGATTGGAAAGCGGATTAAATCGCCTCATGTTGTTTCAATCATTCAGCAAAACAGGAAACGCACTTTTCTGTATTACTTAATGGAGTATGTCGAAGGTATTTCATTAGAAAACTGGATCCAACAAAACCCTTTTCCACGACCTAAAGTCGCCATTTCCATCATTGACCAAATTGCAAAAGGATTAAAAGCGTTTCATCAACAAGAAACTATCCATCAAGATTTGAAGCCCGGTAATGTAATAATTTTGCCGAACAATCACGTTAAGTTAGTGGATTTTGGCTCGGTATATGTTGCTGGTGTAGCTGAAGTATTTAGACCAATTAAACATGAAGGTGCATTAGGAACTGCTTCGTACTCTGATCCACAGTATTTACTCGGAAGAAACTCTGGAGTTCAAGGCGACTTGTACGCGCTTGCAACCATTGCTTATGAAATGTTTACCAAAGAATTACCTTTTGGCAATAAAATAGAAGAGTGCCAGTCGGCCTTTGACTATGATCGATTACGGTATCGCTCGGCATCACAGTTTAATCCTGTCATTCCACTTTGGTTTGATCGCAGTTTAGAAAAAGCACTTGAGTTTGAATTAGAAAAACGCTACTCAACCATAGAAGAATTTTTAACCGACTTGCATCATCCTAACCCTCAGTTTTTAGTGGATGACCCGAGTTATACTAAAGACAAAAACCAAGCTTTTTTCTGGCA
>JBFHSP010000168.1:0-6433 GCA_041591085.1 Kangiellaceae bacterium
AATGATCATTTTAGAGAGATAAAAAGCTAAAAACACAAACAGCATTGAAAAATAATTACTTTGTTCATTGTATAATCATCATCTTATTTAAAAGGAGTTTTTATGATATTGGGTTTAAAACGAAGCATATTGTTATTGGCTTTCATAACAGGATTATTTGGCAATATATCGATTGTTCATGCTGATCCTGATAGTAATGAAAATAACTATGAAATTGAAATATCAAATGCGATCAATACTTTTGAAGCAGAGTTATTGAAAAAAGAACAATCGTTTACTACTCCACAAGATTTAAACAGTATTGCATGGATTCAAGCCAAACTTGAACACATGGTTGAGGTTGATCAGTTTATGCGAAACTTTTCAATGGATTATCCGAAAGAACATTTACCGAGTGAATGGCACAAAGCGTTTAATGAGCAATTTACATCGTTTTATCAACGTATTGACGGTAATCATACAGAATGGATGAAAAAAATATTAAAAGCGCATCATTGGGTGACTGTTTCAAAGTTTGGAAAAAAGGCTGATCACCACGCGTGGTTGTTAGTGCAACATGCTGATAATGATCCTGATTTCCAAAAGGAGGTATTATTACGTTTGGAAAAACTGGTCGATAGTAAAGAGACAAACCCAACCAGCTTTGCTTATTTGTTTGATCGAGTGGCCGCTTCGTATAATGATGAATCAAAACGAATGAAGCAAAGATATGCAACACAAGGCAATTGTATTGGTAAAGGAATGTGGGAACCATTGCCTGTGGAAGACCCTGAGAATATCGATAAAATTCGTGCGAGTGTAGGACTTGGGACTCTTGAAGAGTATAAATCCTTTTTTAAGGATATTTGTCCTTAATGGAATGAAGTTAAATTAATAGACGTTAAAGCTTGCTTAAGATATTGACTTAGCAAAATTTGAACTTTATAACTTTAGATTAAATTTGATAAATCAAGTATTTATAGGTCCGGACACAATTAATTGTTAGGTTCTAGATAATTAAAAAACCAGTTTATTTTTGCTCTTTTATTTCCCCCTGAAAAAATTCATCCAGGGGGAAATAACTTATCTTATTAATAAAAGTGATTACAGCTTTCCATCTGCGGCCATTTTCATATATTGACTGTTAAAACGAAACTTAATATTTTGCTTTGATCCTAATACGCTACCGTCGGGAAATTCAATTCCTACAAAGTCGGGATTTTCTGCACCTTCGCCAAATAATCCTTTATCAAAACTAAACTTTCTTACATAGTCCATTGTGGCTTTAATTTTTTCATCTTCTGCGACCGCAACTGCATCTGAAGCTAAATAAAACATGTTTGTCGTTTTAATCTGAGAGCGAAACTCTGCATCAGTTGCACCTGATTGGCTTGCCATCATACTGATCGCTTCTTTAGACTCTTTTCCTTTTCCTGACATGATACTCATGGTTTCATACCAAGCGCCTACTAATGCTTTCTTTAATCGCTCGTCGGCATCTGTTTTTACAACCATTAGATCTAGAATTTCGCCAGGAATTTTGGATGAATCATAGACAAGCTTAGCGCCTTTAGCATTTCTAACCTGTTGTAGAGGAGGGTTCCAAGTAACGGTAGCAGCGTTGGGATCTGATACAAAGATAGAGGCGATATCGGCATCTGAAGTGTTAACCACTTTTAGGTCTCTCTCACTTAGATTGTTTTGTTCTAACGCACGCGCAAGCATATAGTGCGAAACTGACAGCTCAACTAGCGTTACCGAACGACCTTTTAGATCTTTTACTGACGAGCCATTTTTTAAAACAATGCCATCATTTCCATTTGAGTAATCGCCAATAATCAACGCGGTTGAATCTACACCTCCAACTGCAGGAATTGTTAACGCGTCCATATTAGTCATAGAACATGCGTCATAGCGTCCACCTGTGTACGAGTTTATAGATTCTATATAGTCGTTAATTAAGTCGACTTTAATTTCAATGTTATATTTGTCAGCCCATTTTTTAATTATGCCTTTATCACTAGCATAACCCCAAGGTTCCCAACCTGTGTAGTGAGACCAACAAACATTAAAGTTGTCTTTTGCAATGGCAGATAATGAAAGTGAACCCACTATTGCTGTGAATAAGAATTTTTTTAAAGTAGTTATACTCATATAAAGATCTCCTGTTAATCTTGATCTGGTAAGTCGATGATCTCTAAACCATAGTCGTCATCGACATTTTTTGCTTTTTCAAACTTTTCAATAGATTCTTCAGCCTTATTGGTGAGTCCATCCATTTCTATAATAGTTTCGGCCATCTTTGGAAGGGCATTCTGTCTAAACTGACTGATTTCTAATAGCGCTTCATTGATATCCTTAAAAGCTTGTTTAAGTTTATTCATATCAAGTTGAGCTGAAGCCGCTTTTTTATGTATTTCAGCGCCTTGTTGCTTCAAATTTGCTGCGGTTTTAGCTATGAGGTCATTAGTTGTATCGTTAATGGCATTAACTTTATCAAGCACTATTTTTTGATTTGCCAATGCCAAGGCAAGCGTTACTGCAATTTGCAATGCGTTCACAGTTACATTTAGCGCTCGATTAACTCCACGAATAAGCTCTTTATTATTCCGTTTTATCACTTCAATGGTAAGCACTCCTTGTTGAGCGACTGCTCGCTGCTGCTGAAGATCTTGAATTCTTTGACGTAACGGAAATAGTATTTCTTCTTTAATGAAAATAGCCTTAGGATCATCACTCGGAATTTCCATAGAAAGTTTTTCACTCAACTTTTGGTCGATCAATTGAGCAAATGCGATAGTTTTCTTAAGGTGTTCATTAAGTTGAAGAAAGTGTGCTTGATCATCAGCTAGTGTGATGTTATCTCGTTTTAATTGTTCGCGACCTTTCTCTAGGCTCGAAATAATGTCATTGATAACCGTATCAGCGCTTTGATACTTAGCAAAATAGCGAGCAAGTGGAGAGCCCACTCCTGGAATTGAGGAGAGAAGCCTACGCAAAAAACTCATATTGAACTCAAAGTTATTAGGATCGAGTTCTTCAACTTTATTTCTTAAATCAACTAAAGATGTTGCAACCGGGCCTCCATCATCGCCATTTTTCGATAATGTATTAATCGATTGCTTTAACATGTGAGAGCGACGAGAGGCCATTTTCTGTAATTCTGCGCCCATATTTTCCACCGCCGCTATTCCTGACTCTTTTTCTTTGGCGTTGTTTGTATCAAGGGTTAAGAATTTATTAACTACTTCATCGGCTTTGTTTTGCAATTCACCGTCAATTTCAATTCGGGGCTCTTGTTCTTCAAGCTCGTGTTTCATTTCTATCGGGTCGATTGAAATTAAAGGTTTTTCTTTTTCTATAGTGGTAATTGCCATTAACTTACTCCTTATTATTTAAGAGTGTTTGTATCGTTCAGTGTTTTCTGCAATTCTAGAGAGTTCTTCCATTGCAAGATCCATAGCAACCGAAGCTCTTCCTTTTTGCGTTTGTACGTTTGCTAATTTTGTTGTCACGTTATCTAATTCAGTCAACGCTTTTTCGTTTTGCACTAATAGTTTATCTATTCGTTTAAGTTGCTGCTGTTTAATCTCTATTCGCTTTCGCAAAGCTTCAAGTTGTTCTTCTTTGTGGCTTTCATCCTCTTGGATTTTTGCAATTTTTCGGCGAATTTGAGCTTCATCTACTGCGCTAATTGATTTTAACGCTAAATACATATTCTCAAGATTATCAAGTGCAGCTAAGAAGACTTGCTCAGCTATTCCCAAATAACGAGAATAGGTCAGTTCTCCTTGTTCAAACTTTTTACTCAAAATAGTCTGAAAAGCTTCAAATTTATTAACAAGAGATGAAAGTTGATTGCTTGCTTGTTCCGCATTAACATCATTAAGTTCACGTTCTAATTGAAGAAGTTTCCGCTCACTTTCTTCTTTGATCTTTTTATGAATGTTTTCTAAATATTGCAGAGAGTAGTTTTCTCCCTTTCCAAAATATTCGTACAGCCATCCTAGTGAAGTCAGTACACTCCCGACAATAACAGCAGACAATGTTACCGTTGTCGCTCCGAAAAGAAGTACTGAAAACGCTCCAAGTAGTCCTACTACGGCGGGATAAAGTGTTAAAGGCTTTTGAACCGTTTCCTGTAAAACGGCTTTTTTAATTGCTTTTCGTGAAAACTTATCCGTGGTTAACACTTAAAAATCCTCTCCAAGTAGAACCAGCTCTACTCTTGGTAATCGGTATTGATAAGCTCGAAAAGACTCACCAGGCAGTTGTTGTAAAGGGGCATCTCCACCCAGTCCAAAAGCTTTTATTCTATTTGTATCAATGTTGTGGGTGATTTCAAGATATCGTACAACCGCTTCCGCTCGATCTTTTGAAAGTACTCTGTTCGCATTTTCATCGCCTCGAGTCGAAGTATGGCCTTTTATAGCGATTCTAAATCGAGGATAATGCTTGATATTTTCAACGGCCATATCAAGTTGAATTTTTCCATCTAATGTTAATTGTTCTGAGCCACTAGCAAAAACAATGGGTCTTATTTTCAACATGCCTATTTCTTTTAATTGACTCCACTGTTGTGTGCTCAATGGTTTGAACTCAAGTTCAGTTTGCTCTGATTTTAATCCAAATCCGCTAGATTGTAAGAGTTGTTCATATAACCCAGATATAAATTCGCTATTCGTAATTCTATAAGGATCTCTGTTTGGAATGGGGTATCTATCCAGAGATTGAAATTGCAATAGAATATCTACTGCGGCTTCAATAGTATCAACAAGAGCTTCCTCATTGATATTTTGTCCATGTGATAGACCAAACCACTTTTCATAATTGTCGGATAATGTTTGCCACTCAACACCGCTCAACATATTTGTAACATTATCAGAAGAGAGACTGCTCGATTTGCTTACATCATCAATGAGTACGTTAGGATTATCTTTATAATACTTTAGAGTTTTAAAGTATTCTTTAAGTAAGACGTGAACTGCATCGGGATTGTTCTTGGCATAAGAGCGCTCTGCAACCAAAACATCCACTATGAGTTGCTGAGTCTCTTCCGTACCCAGTATTCGTTTGATGCCTTTAGTTTTTAATGCTCTCGAAACATCAGGCTCCCATAGAACGGCTAAATCACTTTGTTTGCTTAGTAGCTTTTTCAAAGCATCTTCGCTTCCATCAGCGGGAACTTGCCAATGAGTCGATTTTTTCAAAAAAGCAATATCGAAGTGCACTGATAATGCCTTTAAAAGGTGATGAGATGGCGAGTTTGGAGTAAATGCAATTTTAACATTTGAATTATTGCTTAAGTCAGATATTGAGGTGGCTTGATCTTCCCACGCTAACAAAGCATCCCCGCCTTTTGACTCATCTAATACTGCGACAATAGTGCCTGGATAGTTTTCATTCGCTCCATTTAATACATAACTGTCTACAGTTGCTACAGCAAAGTTTAGTCTTTTGCTTTCGAGAGATTTAATGCGTTGTTGATAATCTGCCCCATCGTCTTCACAATCGAGTAAATAGCCACTTTGCCGCATTCGACGCTTAAGCTCAGGCGAGCATAGAGGAAAATAACCAATAAAGTTATCAACCCCAATTTTGATATGGCCCTTTGTACCTTTGGCGTCAGAGGTATTGGCTATATTTCTATCCTGAAATACAGGTAGAAGGTAATCAATTGCAAGAAGTGAAATTATTCCAACCAAGACCAAACTTAAAGCAATTTTCAAATGAGATTTCATAGCTAACCTTCAAAGTTTTTGCTATCGAAGTTAGGGGACTCTGCTAGAACTTCTTTCAAGCTTTGGGCTAAGCTAGTTGGATCATTTGCTTGCTTATAACTTATTTTTCCTGGCTGATTGAGGCTGTGACCTCCTTCAATGCAAAATCCAATCGTATGAATTTGCACCGGTGAGTCACTGAGTATTTGTACCACCGTAGTGCTAGGGTCTTCGCCTCTATTTGCTTCCCCATCGGTTACAACAATTAAGTGGTACTCTCCATATCCCAGTTGTCTTTTGGCTTGCGCATACAAAGACTCATAAGCCATTCTCATTGCGGAGTTGAGTGGAGTTCCTTTATTAGCAACAATATTTTTTAATGCATATTGAAATTGTTCTCTATTATTTTTGGCAAGAGAAACTCGCTCATAAATGCCTTTTTCATCAAATGCTAATAATCCTAAGTTTGCTGAACTAGGGATTTGCTGAGTGAATGCTGCAATTGCTGTTTTAGCTACAGATAATTTATCTTTATTTCCAGAGCAGTTCGAGTCTGCCATACTCCCACTTCCATCCAAAACCATGTAGTAGTTAGCTGTTAAGAGGTTTTCTGAAAGTCCTTCAATAGATAAATCTTTCGGCCAAGAATTGCTCGTTGGTTGAAGCGCAAAGCTGACAAAGTCTGGCATTTCAATAGGTCTTCCTTCATCTATTTGAGACGACTGATTTGAACT
>JBFHSP010000169.1:0-6433 GCA_041591085.1 Kangiellaceae bacterium
AGCGCAGCGATCAAGGGCGTTTTACTACGGGCTTCCTGCCCTTCGTCCTAAAGGACCAGCTAAAGCTGTTCAAATTTATTCCCGATAAATTTGTTGCTGCTTTTTCTCGCTGACCAACATGGATGTTGGAAATGCAGTTTTTGCAGGAGCAAAAAACTGCCTTGAAAAAAGTGAGTCGCACAAAAGCGTTAGCGGTGCGAAACCGCTTTTGACTTTATGATTTAAAAACTAGATTCCGCATCAAATGTGCGGAATGACAGAGAATATTGAAATGCTAAGGACCGCTTTGTGCTCTTTTTTCCATATCAGTCTCAAATTGATACTCAAGCAGCAAAGTTTTAAAGTCAGCCGCCTATTTACAAATATAAGACAAAACGTACTCTTTAAATAGCGATTTCAATTCCAACCATCACTTTATTATCTTTTATATTTCTCGCAATACAACGCCCGTTGTGAAACTCAGCAATCAATTTGCAAATATATAAGCCTAATCCTAAATGCCCTTTATTTTGTTGATGCTCTTCACTACGGTGTGAGCTTAATAAACTAAAAAGTTGGCTCGTTTCAATATTGGGAAGAGGCGGTCCTTCGTTGATAACTAATATACTGCAGGTGCTATTAGAAAAAATTAAACTGACTTCAATCATGCTTTCTTCTTTAGCAAAGTCTTGTGCATTGCTTATCAGTTTATCCAGAAGTTGTGCCCAAAGCTCATCTGAACTGTTTAAACTTTTTTCTTCGCCAACACAGCTAAAAAATAGTTTGTTAGATGGAGCGGTTGAATTGAATGCTTCAACATAACCAGCAACGAAGTTTTTGGGCTGGAACGGCTGTTTAACTATAGAAATAATACTTTGCTCAAGGCGCGCTGCTTCACGCATTCTATCAAGTAATTTACTCATACGCTCTAATCCTGCTCGTGCATGAGTAAGTTCTTTTGTTGAATTTAATTCCCCTTGCATCGAAAGCGCATCAATGGATGAGCGAACCATTGCAAGAGGTGTACGTAGTTCGTGAGAAAGCCTTGAACCTAATTGATTTAAATAATCTTGATAATCCACTAGTTTTTGATGCGTTTGAGCAATGTGCTGTGATACTTGGCCTATTTCATCTTTTTTAGTGTCGGGTTCAATTTGTTTCACTATGCGTCCATAAGGGTCAATCGCTTCACTGGTTTGCTTTCCTAATCGCAGTAAACGCCATAGCAAGGTTGAGCCCCAAAAAATTAAAATCAAAATAACAAGCAACATAACGAGCATAAATGAGTTTAAATAAATATTAAGAGCTTGTTGTTGAATCAGTTGTACTGAGGCGATAGATTGCTCCGTTATTAAAACGCCAACTATTTGATGATTGCTTGTAATAGGAACCGCCACTAATGCAATGGCCAAATCACGCTCAGAAGTAGATTCGGTTAATGAACTTATTTGTCCCTTTAATGCATTAGCAACGGCAGGCAATTGAATAAATTGTGCGCCTTTTCTTGGATCATCTAGTTCCGTTGTAGGTGGAGCAAACAAAAAGTGCAATAAGGGATTAACAGCTTGAGCCTGTAGATTCGATTGCAAGCTACCTTTTGATGCAAGAACCTGTCCACTCGGACTAACAAGCCACAAGCGTTTTCCTGATATGATAGGTAAATCGGCTAACCAATTTTCAAGGAACCGATCGGGGCGTTGCAGAGGGATAAATCCGTTAACCGGGTAATGATAACTGGTAAAGCTGTTATCACTTAACGAAAAGTTTTTAATAGTCCATTTGGCGCCAGTCCATTTTATTCGATTGGGAATTTTAATTTCTAATGAGTAACCTGCTGGTGATTCTTGCCAAAAAGCTTGAGTTACCCAAATGCTGCGAAATGACTCTGATCTTATAAACGGAGTGACTGTTCCAACGCCAATCGGTGAAAATACAAACTCGGTTTCATGATGGTTGTCGTCGATTAAGGTTAAAATCACCTGATCACTGACCGAAAACTCATCCACCACATTACGATATGCTATTTCAAAATCGTCAACATTAATCATCATTATGAGCGAATCGTTTTGTTCAGCAAAATTGATACTAAATTCAAATTGATTAATGTTAACCTGATGTTGGTAAGCCGTTAAAGGAAACCAATCGTCAGTAAAACCATCAGTGGATACTTCTCTTGATATTGACGAAACATAAAAAGGTTTAGGTTCTGATGCTAGCGGCTCGTTGTTTTTTTTACTCCAATATTCTTCTTTAGCTAAGGCATAAGCTAGAGATTGTGAATAATCATTTAAAGCTTCGGTTAAATTTTTAACTAAAGTGCTTTCTATTTGCAGTAAAAACTGCAACCCAATAAAAGGAAGGCTGAGTAAAATAATCGATATAACTAAAGCTTTTCGTTTTAGAGAAAAAAAAGAGCGCCGAGTGTTAGTAAAAGAGTTTAGCTTTTCCAACGGTAACCCATTCCATAAACCGTGTCGATGGCATCAAACGATTCATCTATGATTTGAAATTTTTTTCTAATTCGTTTTATGTGAGACGTGATTGTCGACTCGTCCACGACAACATTGGCTGTGTCCATCAGTTGATCGCGAGACTTAACATGGCCGGGATGTTTGGCAAGGGCGTGGACCATCCAAAACTCGGTTAAGGTTAAATCAATAACTTTTTCATCCCAAAATGTTTTGAGTCTATCTAAATCGAGTTTAAGAGAGCCAACCGATATTTCTAATGATTGAGAGCTAGGCTCTGTAATTGCTGATACTCGACGAAATAACGCATGCACTCTTGCCATAAAGTGATGTAGGCTAATATCTTTGGTTAAATAATCGTCGGCACCTAAACGAAGACCAGAAATAATATCAAAGTCAGAGTCTAGTGCCGTTAAAAACATAATCGGCATGGTGGCCGAGTGTTGGCGCAAAAACTGACAAAGTTTAAAGCCCCCTTCAGAATCATCGGGCAAGTTGATGTCTAGTATTGCCATATCGGGCAGTGATTGCTTAAAGGCATTAAGGGCTGATTGGGTATCGGCAAAGGCTTTAACTTCGAAACCTTGCTTAGTTAAACAGCTTGCGTAGTTTTCGCGAATGGCGACTTCATCTTCTACCAGTACAATTTTTTTCTTCATCACTTTTTCTTTATTAAGAGTCTCGTCTTTATAAAAAGTTTATTCAATGGGCATGTTCTGTTGAATAAAACTTGCCATATTTGATCATTTTTTAACGCTAATCAGTCTTTTTCTAATCCTAATGATGACCGATTGTGTTGTTTTAATAACACCATGTTCAAAACGAAGCGAAATAACCATTCGCATGAACAGTGTACTTTTTAACAGATCCATTAACTAAAACAAAGCCAAGATAGAGGTGTTTATTATGAAAAAATTAATCGTTGTTACCAGTTTAGTTGCTACCGGTCTTTTTAGTGCGTCTAAAGTAGAAGCCAAACCCGCATCAGCCGAACAAAATATTGGTGTTGCCAGTGGTGCAGCCATAGGCGCAGCCGCTGGCGGTCCCATCGGATTTATAATTGGCGCTGCAATAGGTGGCTTATTAGGCGAAAAGGTTGAGCAAGCTAATGAAGTCGATGCAATGAGTGCGCAATTAGAGCTCGCTGAAGTTGAGATGCAAACCCTCGTTGACGAAAACTCAAGCTTAAAAAACAACATTGCGGCGATGGAGTCGAATAAATCACTAGATGGCTCAGATATGTTGCAAATGGATTTTTTATTTATGACCAATGCCAGTGAGTTGGATGATCTAGACCGAGAGCGCATCATTCAATTGGCTCATTTTATGAACAAGTACGATGGGTTGGCTATTCAACTGGATGGGTTTGCCGATCCGCGCGGTAATGTCGAGAAAAACCAGTCGCTTTCACAAGCGCGTATTGATTCTATTGTGAGCCTATTAGTTGAAGAAGGCGTTGACCCAGCGCGATTATTCTCAAAAGCCCACGGAGAAACTGCATCGGTTGCGCAAGAGGGGGATATTGATGCCTATGCACTTGAACGCCGTGTGAGTATTCGATTCACTCATACCGAAACCCCAGCACTTGCCAGTAATCAATAAGGTGAAATTGTAAATTTCTGAGTCCTCTCCAACCCTTTGGGCAGATCTTAATCGGACAATTAAGCTCTCTGCCCTTTTTTATTGAGATAACTGATTCTGACCCTGTGTTACCAATCCATAGATGGTGATATTATTCTTGCTTCAATTCATCAATGACACAAAGTTATGTTCGATAAACAATACCAACCAAAAGCTGAATCCTTAATCGATAAAGTCATTTTAGTAACGGGAGCGGGTGATGGCATCGGTAAAGAGGCCGCGATTACTTATGCGAATTTGGGAGCAACGGTCATTTTGTTGGGAAAAACTACCGCTAAACTAGAAGCTGTTTATGATGCCATTGAAAAAAATGGTGGCGCACAACCTGCCATTATTCCAGTCAACTTATTAAACTTATCGGCTGAACAAGCTATTCAAATCAGTGAAACCATCGAGCGAGAGTTTGGCCGTTTAGATGGATTACTGCATAATGCCAGCGTATTAGGTGAGCTAACACCGATTGAAAATATTAATCCGCAGTCGTGGCAAGATGTGATGCAAGTGAATGTCAATTCCGCATTTTTATTAACTCGTTTTTTATTGCCGTTATTAAAACAATCCAAATCAGCGTCGGTGATTTTTACCAGTTCAGGTGTGGGTAACAAAGGTAGAGCCTATTGGGGGGCTTATAGCGTTTCAAAATTTGCAACCGAAGGGCTTGCCCAAGTTTTAGCCGATGAAATGGAAAAGACCACCGTAAGAGTAAATACCATCAACCCTGGCGCTACCCGAACATCCATGCGAGCCGAAGCATTTCCGGGAGAAGATCCACAGCTACTTAAAACCGCCAAAGACTTAATGCCACTTTATTGTTATTTAATGAGTGATGATAGTACGGGTGTTAACGGCGAGCGTTTTAACGGTTAACTTTTAAAAGCACTGTAGTCGATGATACGGTGTTAAATCGCGGCTCAAAATGCTCATTTACAAATTGTAAACTGCGCTTTTTCTCCTTGATTTGCCTTGTCTCATCTTCCTACACTTCTTTTAAATTAATACGAGTTCGTAGGCTGGGCTGAGAACCGAAGCCCAGCATCAAAGATAGCTTATTGTTGGGCTTTGCAGCACCCACTCTACAAAAAATCTAATTATTCAGAAACTATTCAGGTTAAATGGCGTCTAATCGAGCCTTGAACTTTTTAACTATGGATTTGTTCTATGAAACTACTCGTACTTTCCTTATTTCTCATTTTTTCTCTAAACAGCTTTGCTGATGATGTTATTGAAAATCAAATTGAGACGAACCAAAATAATATCAGTCAAAACGAGATAATCTCAAAATATCAGTCTATTAATGCGCGTTCAATTGAATACGCCGACCTCAATAAAATGCTCAACCTGTTGAAGAACAAAGCGAAATCTCGGTTTGTAAAGTCGAATATTAAACTTGAAATAAAAAATGAAGCGATTAAACCAGAGTCCGTTTTATTATGGCTGGCGAATGAGTCTTATAGTGAGTTTAACCCTATCACAGTTAATCAAGACTTATCGGTTAACTTACCTTTAATTGATGCTGAAAAAGCAAAAAAAATTCGCCTATACATTAATCAGAAAAAAGATGATGTGGCGTTATCGATGGGATTAAGCGTTGCTGACTTAGAAACCGAGCAAGTACCGTATGCTGATGTGTTTTTATTAGTTGAAGACATGAATTTATTTATTGATGAAATGGCAGGCGGCTGGTCTGTGTTTGCGCCTTCAATGGATGCCATGGCCTTTTATTTTGATGATAAAGCCAGTATTACCATTCAAAGCAATGGCAAAGAAAAAACGTTTTTCACAGACGATGAATTTCAAATTGAAATTGATTATGAAACCAGTTGGATGAAAGAAAATCCGATGATGCAGTTCAGTGTGTTACCGAAAGGCATGTCGCCAATAGATTGATACAAATCAAAGCTGCTGCATTCGATGAGACATTGTTATATTGAAACGTAATGACATAAGTCCCGGATTTCGCTGAACAACGCTAGTCTGGGTTTCGTTTATCAGCGTCATGCCGTATCTTTTCCCTGCAAAACAACATTCGAAAAGGAGGAATAATTAGGCCTATGTTCAATACTAGAATAAAAAATCCGCCATTTGTAACACCTATTACATAAATACTGATCAATGATATAAAAGATATAAATAACCAAGCGGCAAATTGGTACTCTAGACTTACATTAAATATTGTTGTTCCTCTCCATACTTCAATCTTTGGTTCT
Source organism: Kangiellaceae bacterium (assembly GCA_041591085.1). Classification (GTDB taxonomy): domain Bacteria; phylum Pseudomonadota; class Gammaproteobacteria; order Enterobacterales; family Kangiellaceae; genus Pleionea. The sequence continues at coordinate 6,296 of JBFHSP010000169.1, forward strand.
TGGAATTTATCTTTTTTAAAGCAAAATTTAAGAAAAAGTACTAAAGCGTTAGTTATTACAATTAATACATAGTCAAAAAAATATTCATCGAAAACTTCTAATCTGGGTTTTCTGTCAATGTATATTTGATATCCAACC
>JBFHSP010000170.1:0-6378 GCA_041591085.1 Kangiellaceae bacterium
ACCTTGTTCGGTGGGGGTTATTTGCATGCCTAAACGAGTTAAAATATCGGAGATTTGCTCATCCGATAATTCAATGCCAAGTAAACGTGCAATGCGAGACTTGCGCAATTCAATGGTAACAAGCGTTGGCATTTGATCAGCAGCGATCTGATCAACTACAGGTCCTGGCTGTCCACCGCAAATATCAATTAATAATTGAGTCGCTCTTTCCATCGCTTGAACTTGCAATTGATGATCAACCCCACGCTCAAAACGATGCGATGCGTCAGTGTGCAAACCATATTGTCGCGCTTTACCAGCAACTGCAATCGGCTCAAAAAATGCGGCTTCTAAAAAAACATCTTTGGTTGTGTCATTAATACCACTGTGCTCACCACCCATTACACCAGCAATAGCCAAGGGTTTATGATGATCGGCAATCATTAAGGTATCGTCTTTTAGCTCCACTTCTTTGCCATCGAGTAACACCAGTTTTTCGCCGGCTTTAGCCATACGAACATCAATACCACCTTCAATTTGAGCTAAATCAAAAGCGTGCATAGGATGACCAAGCTCAAGCATCACATAATTAGTGATATCGACTGAAGGTTCAATTGCTCGAACACCGGCACTTTCTAAACGTTGTTTCATCCAGTCAGGCGTGGTGGCATCAAGATTAATATTTTTGACCATTCGGCCAACATAACGAGGACACGCATCAGGCGCGCTTAATTTAATAGTTAAAACATCGTCAATCACAGGGGCAACTGGCTCAATCTGAACGGGACTAACATCGAGGCTATTGAGCACACCCACTTCTCGAGCGATACCGCGAAGACCTAAACAGTCTCCTCGGTTTGGTGTTAAGTCCACTTCAATAATGGTATCGGCTAAAGCTAAATGCTCCACTACCGGCTGGCCAATGGTCGCGTTGTCGGCAAGCTCCATGATTCCATTATGCTCTTCACTGAGTTGAAGCTCACGCTCTGAACACAGCATCCCATAAGATTCAACTCCGCGTAACTTGGCTTTTTTAATTTTAAAGTCACCGGGTAAAACCGAGCCAATGGTTGCAACAGCCACTTTAATGCCTGCGCGGGCATTAGGCGCACCACAAATAATTTGCAGGTTATCGGCCGCGCCAACATTAACGGTACATACTCGCAATTTATCAGCATCGGGGTGTTGCACGGCTTCTAACACCTCACCGACGACAACACCATCAAACCCTTCTCCGATCCGCTCAATGGCATCAACCTCAAGTCCGGCCATGGTAATTTGTGCGGCAATTTCATCGGCTGTTAAAGAAGGGCTAACCCACTCGCGTAACCACTTTTCACTGATTTTCATAACTGTTCCAAAAAATAAATCTGTTGTTTGCGTGCTTTAATTTAATTGATTGAGCTTAGTTAAATTGTTTTAAGAAATTTAAATCGTTTTCAAAAAACAAGCGCAAATCATTCACGCCATAGCGCAACATGGTGAGTCTTTCTACCCCCATACCAAAGGCATAGCCGGTGTATTTTTCGCTATCAATTCCAACCGACTCAAGTACATTGGGGTGAACCATACCGCAACCCAAAATTTCTAACCAACCAGTATGGCTGCACACGCGGCAACCTTCGCCTTCACACATCACACACTGAATATCGACTTCAGCTGATGGCTCAGTAAATGGGAAATAAGAAGGTCTAAAACGAACCGCTAAATCTTTCTCGAAGAAGTGTTTTAAAAACTCATCTAGCACACCTTTTAAATCGGCAAAGCTGGTTTTTTCATCCACCAATAATCCCTCTACCTGATGGAACATTGGGGTATGAGTTAAATCAGAATCGCAGCGGTAAACACGACCGGGAGCAATAATTCTGATTGGAGGCTGAGTGTTTTCCATAGTGCGAACTTGAACCGGAGAGGTATGCGTTCTTAGTAAGGTTGACTCAGTAAAATAAAAGGTATCATGCATGGCTCTTGCCGGATGATGACCTGGAATATTTAAGGCTTCAAAGTTGTGATAGTCATCTTCGATTTCAGGACCTTCTTCAACACTAAAACCAATTTGTGCAAAGTATTCTTCAATACGTTCTAAGGTTCGATTTACCGGATGAATACCGCCGCTTTCGGCGCGTCGTCCAGGCAAAGTAACATCAATGGTTTCATGAGCTAGTTGAGTAGCAATTTTGGCTTCCTCTAGCTCGGCTTTTTTGTCATCGAGCGAGGTTTGAACTGCTTGTTTAGCCACATTTACTTGTTGACCAAACTGTGGGCGCTCTTCAGCAGGAAGGCTTCCTAGCTGCTTCATTTGCGAAGTAATGAGGCCTTTTTTACCTAAGTACTCCACTTTAATTTGCTCTAGCGCATGTAAATCAGTGGTCTTTGCAATGGCTTCTTGTGCCGACGCAACTAATTCATTTAACGATGACATAATGCTCTAACCTTAAGTTTTAACTTTATCGTTCAACACCTAACAATGTCTCAAAGGTACTGAAAACAATTCTTGCTCCAAGCCTAATGCAGCTTAGGAGACTTTAAAATAAAAAAGGGGAAGGACATTGCCCTTCCCCTCGCAAAGATGACAAAGATAATCTTGTCTCTTTAAAACGATGTCTTACTTAAGCAGACAGGGCAGCTTTTGCTTTTTCAGCTAAAGCTGCAAAAGCGGCTTTGTCGTAAACTGCGATATCCGCAAGAATTTTACGATCCACTTCTACTGAAGCTTTTTTCAAACCGTTAATGAAACGGCTGTAAGACAAACCACACTCACGGCTCGCAGCGTTAATACGTTGGATCCATAAAGCGCGGAATTGACGCTTGCGTTGACGACGGTCACGGTAAGCGTACTGGGCAGCTTTGGTTACAGCTTGCTTAGCAACACGAAAAACTCGGCTGCGAGCACCATAATAACCGCGAGCGGCTTTTAAAACTTTTTTATGACGTTTGTGTGCGGTGACACCACGTTTAACTCTTGGCATGGTTCAGACCTCCACTTATAAATACGGCAACTGACGGTTAAGCTGAGCAACATCAGCGGGCGAAATCATCTTCAAATGACGAAGCTGACGCTTACGCTTAGAGCTCTTCTTGGTCAAAATGTGACGTAAGTGAGACTGGCCATGTTTGTAGCCACCTTTACCTGTTTTTTTAAAGCGCTTTGCTGCGCCGCGATCGGTTTTGATCTTTGGCATGGTATAACTCCGCATTTACCATTGAGTTATTAAGCAAGCTTAATAACTTATCTGTTGGCCGCAAAGTTCAATGACTTTGCTGTTTTACTGCGCACAACAGCGTTAACGTTTGAAAGCATCAAAGTGCTTTCCCCAATTCATCCAGAGCCGGTTGCGAATAGACCGCAGAGGATGATTTTAGTTTCAGATCTCACCTTATCGATAAATCGAAAAAGTTGATATCTGGACTAACTGTTTTAATAGGTGCCTTGGCACCCATTAAGTATTCTTTATTTCTTTTTACGCTTAGGAGCAATTACCATGGTCATTTGACGACCTTGCATTACCGGATGCGATTCTACATCGCCGTATTCGGCCAAATCAGCCTCTAAACGTTTTAATAAATCCATCCCGATTTCTTGGTGAGCCATTTCTCGACCTCGAAAACGCATGGTTATTTTAGTTTTGTCACCGTGCTCTAAAAACTTAATTAAGCTTTTAAGTTTGACATTGTAATCGCCAATGTCGGTTCCGGGGCGAAACTTAATTTCTTTAATTTGCATCTGAACTTGCTTCTTTTTCGCAAGTGCAGCGGCTTTCTTTTGTTCGAATATGAATTTACCGTAATTCATTATTCGGCAAACAGGAGGTTTGGCATCAGGTGAAATTTCTACGAGATCAAGTGCAGCTTCCTCAGCCATTGCAAGAGCTTCGCGCCCACTCATTACACCCACTTGTTCGCCATCGGCGCCGATTAATCGAACTTCTCTGGCCGTAATTTCATCATTTAGTCTAGTTTGTTTATCCTGACTTTTGCCTTTTGGACCTTTAATAGTGTTATTCCTCTTGTTTGTTTTTACCTAATTGAGCAATCTCGTCGTTGAGCAACTCACAAAATGCTTCAACCGTCATATTGCCTAAGTCTTTTCCGCTTCTATTTCTTACGGCAACTTGGCCTTGCTCCATCTCACGATCGCCCGCTACCAATAAGTATGGTGTACGCGCTAAAGTGTGCTCGCGAATTTTAAAGCCGATCTTCTCGTTTCTCAAGTCTACTTTTGCTCTAAATCCTTTATTTTTCAGAGTTTTTGCTACTTCTTGGCAAAAATCGGCCTGATTATCGGTAATATTGAGTACCACAGCTTGTGTTGGCGCAAGCCAAGGTGGGAATTTACCCGCGTACTCCTCAATTAAAATACCGATAAATCGCTCTAAAGATCCAAGAACGGCACGATGGATCATCACAGGTACTTTTTTATTGCCATCCTCTGCAACATATTCAGCACCTAAACGAGCCGGCATGGAAAAGTCGAGCTGAACAGTTCCGCACTGCCATACGCGATCGAGGCAGTCTCTTAACGAGAACTCAATTTTAGGGCCATAAAACGCGCCTTCTCCAGGCTGTAATTCGTATTCAATACCTTTGATTGAGAGCGCATCAGCAAGGGCTTTTTCTGCTCGGTCCCAAATTTCATCACTGCCCACACGCTTTTCTGGACGTGTCGAGAGTTTAATTTCAATTTTGTCGAAACCAAAATCAGCATAAACCGAGTAAATCATATCAATAAGTTCAGAAACTTCGCTTTGAATCTGGTCTTCGGTACAGAACACATGCGCATCGTCTTGGGTAAAGCCACGAACTCGCATCAAGCCATGCAGTGCGCCTGATGGTTCATTTCGATGACATGAGCCGAACTCGGCTATTCTTAAAGGCAAATCTCTATATGATTTAAGCCCTTGATTATAAATAAGAATATGTCCTGGACAGTTCATCGGCTTAACCGCATAGGTACGATTTTCTGACTCGGTGGTAAACATATCGTCTTTAAATTTTTCCCAATGACCGGATTTTTCCCATAAGCTGCGATCCAGTACTTGCGGTGCTTTTACTTCTTGATAGTTATGTTCACGCAACACTTTACGAATATAGGCTTCTAACTCTTTGAAAATAGTCCAACCATCATTGTGCCAAAACACCATTCCGGGCGACTCTTCCTGAAAGTGAAACAGTTTTTGCGCTTTACCTAATTTACGATGATCGCGTTTTTCTGCTTCTTCTAAGCGGTGTAAATAAGCGTTTAAATCTTTTTTATTCGCCCAGCAGGTACCATAAATACGCTGCAACATTTCATTATTGGAGTCGCCGCGCCAATAAGCACCTGAAACACGCATTAATTTAAATGCCTTTAACTTGCCGGTACTCGGAATATGCGGACCACGGCACAGGTCAATAAAGTCACCCTGACGATATAAGCTAATATCTTCATTGGTTGGAATACTGGCAATTATTTCGGCTTTGTAAGCTTCACCCAACTCTTTAAAAAAGGTAACGGCTTCATCACGCGCCATGACCGAGCGTTCTACTGAAAAGTCTTGTTTTACAAGCTCAGCCATACGCTTTTCAATGGCGGTTAAATCTTCTGGCGTAAACGGGCGTTCAAAAGCAAAGTCGTAATAAAAGCCATTTTCAATAACCGGGCCTATGGTCACTTGTGCTTGAGGGAACAACTGCTTTACTGCCTGCGCTAATAAGTGAGCACAGGAGTGACGCAAAACTTCTAAAGCATCGGCATCACGTTCGGTTATGATGGCTAAATTAACGTCTTCTGTGATAGCGAACGAGGTATCAACATCTTGACCATTCACTTTTCCGGCTAAAGCCGCTTTGGCTAAACCAGGTCCAATATCATGGGCAACATCATACACAGTGATAGCATTATCGTATTGACGCTGACTTCCATCAGGGAGCGTTACAACAGGCATTATTAAAACCTTTCTTCTTACTTAAATAAATATACTTTTTGGCTCAATCGTGCCAGAAACACAAAGAGCAGAGAACCGGCGATTTTAGCGGATATAAAGGCTAGAAACTAGCGTTATATAACTTTTTGTTCGGTTCAAGTAGATTGAGTTACAAATACGATCAGTTTGGTTGCCGCGGAGCTTTCAGCCACCATCCTTAGAGTCAATCAAAGCGTGTTAATCTTTCGTTAAGTCAGCATTTAAAAGCAATGAATAATTAATCTGAACTCGGGATAATTACTTCAATCAAAAAGAGTTAAAAAAGTAACTAGATTTTTTTCTTGTACCTTTCCATAAGCCATCCTCCTTTTTGAGCTTTAGTAAGTTTAGCGAGCTCAACAGATGCTTTGTCAAAACTGATTACATTGTCTAACAGGGCCTTATAAATGCGATTGGCTTTTTTTCGCCGTTTAACTGCATCTCCCGAATCTAAAAA
>JBFHSP010000171.1:0-6376 GCA_041591085.1 Kangiellaceae bacterium
ACGGTTGTTTTTAATGAGCACGAAAAGTAAATGACGAAAGAGTTTGATACTAGCCAAAGAATCGATACTTTTTTATCTCCGAAAGCTTTTTGGGATTTTTCGGTAAAGCTTTACAGTCAACCAAAAGTCCAAAAAATTCTACTCAAATGGCAAGACGAACTCGGCGCAAATGTAAATGAAGTGCTGTTTATTTTATGGAGCATTCATAACAAAATTGATATTCCTGATAAAGTGCTAAATAAAGTACTAAGAAGCAATATACAATTAAGCAGGGTCACTGACAGTTTTCGTAAAGCGAGAAGAGGTGTTTATGCAGAGTTTAATAATAGGTTAGGGAATAAATATAAAAAACAACTACGTATATTTAAAAATGGACTACTTGAATTGGAGCTTGAGTTTGAAGCGATGCAGCAGAGACATTTGTTGAATGTTGCTTTCGAACATAAAAGTCAAGTTACAACTAAACTATTAAATCAGGAAAAATCTAATGGCTTATCGTTTCGCTACCTTTCTTTAAAAATGCAAACCGCTATCTCTGAAAAGGAACTACAGCAGGATATAAAACGCCTCGTTAATAGTATCTCAAAGATAAAATAAAGGATGTTATTGTGAAAAGTATTACTCTATTGATATCGATTTTCTTATTTTGTGCCTGTAGTGATGAAATGCCTTCAGATTATCACGGGATTCCTCTTCCTTCAGATTCGATAATCATAGAAGATTTAGATGCTTTGTCATATACACAATTAGAATTTGAATCGAATATGAATCTTTCACAGATTAGTGAGTTTTATAGTGAGCTAGATTATGCGACATGTAAAGTAAGTGAAAGAGATGGATATAATCACTGGGTCGAGTGTAGGTTTAAGAAAAGCGAAATTGAGTATGCTAAGTTGGACGGTACAAAAAAAGAAAATTCAAGCGAATTAAATTTTTTATTGGAGTTTCATCCATGTAAGAAACAAATCGCTGATGGAGTAGATACATCAAATTGGATAAAAGAAGATGCCCCTAGTCAAGAAGGTTTAACTTTGGATATGCTTCAAGGCACTTGGTACGCAAAAGATGTGGGCTGCCCTGGGAACCCTTTTAAAAGTAAGCTTCGATATGAAATAACAAATAATCAATTACTTATTGTAGACGAAACAACCATTGAGGTGAGACTTGAGCTGGTCGATGATAAGGTATATCTTCATCGAACGGGGTTACATTCTCAGATTCCTCCTCAAATTTTTAGAGTTATAAAGTTAACAGAGTTGGAACTTATTTTAGTTGTTCCTGGCTTATTTCCCTTTCCGACATTGGTTTACTATTTTCACAGATAAAAGTTGACTGGATATGAACAAGTTGATTTTTCTTGTTATTGGCTTGTACGTTATATTTGTGTTTGTAAGCACATTTCATTGCTATTTATTAAATCGAAATCAAAAAAGAAAATTTACATTATATATTCCTTTTGTAGCACCCGGAGTTAGTCTTCTTTTGGTTTATGGTTATTCAATTTTAATCCCAATAGCAGGCTATGGAAGTGCAGGAGGACTTGCTGTTTTAGCCCACTATTTATTCTTAGGATTGTTTATTAACCTGTTTGTAGTGTACTTATTATTTAAGTTATTCACTAATCAAATAAAAGGTGCTTTCTGTCCCAAATGCTACCGGAGTGTCGCTTGGGGAGAGCTTAAATGTCTTCAATGCAACCACCCTTTTTCAAAGGAAGATATTTCCAGATGCAAGCAATCGATGAAGTAAGTCTCTTAGAATGAAATCGACTTAAATTTGAACCAATGGGTTGTGCTATACTTGACTGCCTAAGCATACTAGGAGTAGCTAAGCTACATTCAACTAAACAGCTCAATTGGGAATGTTAAATGATTAACAATCGCCATAAAATCAAAGAAACTATTATTCAGCTTCTGTCTAATTTAGCGAATCCTAAAGAAATTCAGCAATATTTAAAACGATTTGCCGAAGCAGGGCAATCTCATTTTGCGGTAGTTAAGGTTAGTGGCTCAATTTTAAAGAATGATATGGATAATTTATGTTCCTCTTTAACTTTTTTAGAACGAATCGGTTTATTCCCCATTGTGGTCCATGGTGCTGGAGTTCAATTGAATGAAAAGCTTGCAAGAGCGGGAATTGAAACGTCGTTTATTGACGGACAAAGAGTCACTACGCCAGAAGTATTGGAGCTAGCGTCAAAAACTTTTATGCAACAGAATTTAGCATTATCGAGAAAACTGCAAATTAAAGGAGTTAAAACCGCCTCGATGGTTCAAGGTGTTTTTAAAGCCTCTAAAAGTAGTAATGCCGACCTAGGCTTTGTTGGTGAAAATATCAAGGTTGATCTTACTGAAATTCAAACGGCTATTGATAGCGGTATTATTCCGATTATATCTTCCATGGCAACTACCGACACTGGTCAATGTTTAAATATCAGCGCAGATATAGCGACCAGTCATTTGGCGATTGCACTCAATCCCTATAAAATCATTTTTCTAGCCGATGCCGAAGGGTTATTTTTCGAAAATGGTAATTTTATTTCTTCTATCAACTTAGTGACCGACTTTAAAAATTTGATGGATCATGAAGAAATTGGCGAAGGCACTAAACTTAAAATTAAACAAGTGAATGATATATTGGCCAAGCTTCCAGAAACAGCTTCGGTATCGATTACTAAGCCACAAAATCTGGCGAAAGAACTGTTTACTCATAGAGGATCGGGCACGTTAATTCGTAAGGGCGAATTAATTATTTTGCATGAAGGTAATGACACCCTTGATAGACGCCGCCTTACTAACTTGATTCAGCAAAGTTTTAATCGCACACTTGATGCCGATTATTTTGAGAATAATGAGTTGTTTCGAAGTTATGTGACTTTTTGTTATCGTGCCGCATCGATAATGTTAATGGTCAATGGTATACCTTACCTAGATAAATTTGTTGTGGCTGATGATGCAAAAGGTGATGGCCTTGGTAAAGCATTATGGCGAAAAATGAACGATGAAAATCCGAATTTTTTCTGGCGTTCTCGAATTGACAACCCTATTAATAGTTTTTATTTCAGTAAGTGTACGGGTTGTTATAAAACTGAAAAGTGGATTGTTTTTTGGACCGGCGATATTGAAATGGATCAGGTCGATCAATGTATCGATTATGCATTAGCAAAAAAATCGACTTTAAGCTAAATGATTTAGGACGTTTAAAATGAGTATAGAAAACAAGAAGTGGAGTTTAGGTATTGTCGGTGCCAGAGGCTATGTCGGTCAAGAGCTGATCACATTACTTAAAGGTCATCCATCCATGGATATCGCTTGGATCAGTTTGCGCGATACCAGTGATTTGCCAGAATCCTTACTTTCCTGTTTACCGAAAGCTGTTGAAATCAGTTCTCTAACGCCAGAACAAATTGCAGCAAAAGGCACTGATATTGTGGTGCTCGCATTGCCAAATGGTGTGGCGGTTTCTTATGTGGAAGCTATCGAGGAAGGAAGCAATACTAAAGTTATCATCGATTTGTCGGCGGATTACAGATTTGATAACGGTTGGGTTTATTCATTACCCGAGTTACATCCGGATGCTATCTCTAGCCAAAAAAATGCTCCATTAATTAAAATCAGTAATCCAGGTTGTTATGCCACTGCTATGCAACTTGGCATTGCTCCGGTTAAATCGCTGTTATCGGCACGTCCTAATTGTTTTGGCGTTTCTGGATATAGCGGTGCAGGAAGTAAGCCTAGCCCAAATAATGATCCGGAAAACCTTAGAGACAATTTGATTGGCTACACGTTAATTGAACACTTACATGAAAAAGAAGTGAGCTATCATTTGAATCAACCTATTTCATTTTCTCCGCATGTGGCGAGTTTTTTTCGCGGTATTAACATGACCGTTCATTTAGAATTTAAAGAGCCTACTGATGCTGCAAGCTTATTGACTATTTACCAAGAAGTTTACAAAAATGATCCATTGGTACAGGTTCAAAAAGAAGTGCCAACCGTGAGAAAAGTGGTCAACACTCCTATCTGTTTGATTGGGGGCTTTAGCGTGAGCCAAGATGGTAAACGAGCTACGGTGGTTAGCTGCATCGATAACTTGCTTAAAGGGGCTGCAAGCCAGGCTTTGCAAAATATTCACTTAGCTATTGGAGTTACTCACACACAAGGATTAGCCTAGATTAGGCTTTAACAAAATCAAAGCTCGACTTATTATTGGTTGGGCCTTGTCTTGATTTGAGCTATTAGATCTATCCCTTCTCAAAACTTTCAAATAGTGCACATGAGGCTATACTTTAACTAATAAGTGGAAACTAGCTTTAGGTACTTTGTGTTCTTGTTAAAGTTACTATCGGGCTCCAAATCTATTATTCGCACAATGGCAATTATGGTGACTTTGGCTTTGCTAGACTCACCAGCTTTTGCCGATGCCGATCAGGTTTTGTCCATGTCTTTTGAAGAGCTGCTGCAAGTTAAAGTATCTGTTGCGTCTAATATTGAAAGCGAAAGCATTAGGCAGCCGGTTTCACTTACCCAAATTTCCAAGCAGCAAATTAAGATGTCGGGCGCCAGAACCTTGAATGACTTACTGACTTGGACTGTCCCTGGATATTTCAAAGTAGAAGATCAAGATGACACCATTGCGGCCTTTCGCGGTTTGGTGCCAGATAATAACTCAAAGGTATTGTTGCTGCTTGATGGTGTGCCTCTTAATGCTGACTGGTTCTGGGGGCCGCCCGATGCCATCTTAAACGGTATGGATTTGAACTTTATTGAACGGATTGAGGTGATAAGAGGGCCCGGTTCGGTCACATTGGGTCAAGGTGCGCTTATCGGCGTGATTAATATTGTGACTCGTAGCGAAGAAACGTTAGATGGCTCCCAACTCAGTGTTCAATTGGGCGAATATCAATTAAAACAAACCCACTTTATTGAGCAATCCAAAAGAGATAACTGGCTCACTCGAATTTATTTAGGCTCAGGCCGATACGATGGCCAACTTTTGCGAAATGAGGGATGGGCCAATCTTCGCAGCGAGCAAGGTTTAACCGTGTTTGAACGGCAGCATCGACTGAATCGCAATGAATATCAACATGGATTGGTGCAGCTTGAAAATAAGCATTGGTTTTTACAAGCGTTTCAATTTGATAGCACCCGAGATTTATATAACTTTTTTCGGGACCGTGAAGTGGTGCAGCAGCGATTACAAGGGGTGCAAGTTAAACATAAATGGCAGCTAAATGAACAATGGCAAGCGAACTGGTCTGCTTTTTATATGAATGATGATTATGCGCTTAAAAGTCATGGGGAAAATAATCCTGTTTTATCGCGGTTTTCGTTTGAAAGCATTGATAGCGGATTTAGTGATGTGGCCAATGCAATACCTGGGTACGCTGATGATTTGATTACTCCCAATGTTACGATGGGCGGAGTAAGAGAAATCCGAGATGGCCTAAAAGGAATACTGAATTACCAATCGGAAGATAAGGCGACACGAATCGCTTTCGGGGTTGAGCTGAATCGTTTTCGATTAGGCAGGCGCAATCATTGGGGAAATAATTTCATTATTAATGAGCAAATTCAGCATTTAGGCATTGTTTCGGATGGCCTTGGAGGTCATATAGCGGGACAAAACCTGAATGAAGTAAACACTTGGGTAAAGCCAAATGAACATGTGTTAAAAAGTGGCTTCGCTGAACTCTATTATCAATCGGGACCGAATATTGATTGGTTTGCAGCCTTTCGATTTGATGACCATGAAGACTGGGGAAGTCAAATCAGTCCTCGCCTTGGAATGATTTACTTATTGGATGCACATCGACACTTTAGAGTAAGTTGGCAACGTGGATTTCGCGGAGCCGTTGGCGTTCAATTTTCTGGCGGTTTTGTTCAGGATGGGCTGATGTCACAAAATAATTTTGCCGCACTTAATGCAATTGCAACCAGCGAAGCCGATTTTGACTATGATGGGATCGCCGCAAATGATAACCGCCAACTGAGCTCGTTAAAGCCAGAAGTTTTAGATAGTTTGGAATTGGCTTACGCCCAAAGAGGGGAAAGCTATCGTTGGCAAAATACTTTATTTTTTAACACCACTAAAAACATTATTGCTGCAGAAGCTAATGGCTACGAAACCTTGCAATATGGCGATCAAGTTGGTACCGATAGCGTTGGAACTTGGAATGGCAACTGGTATTTCCAAAATCAAACAGGACAGCTAAAACAATGGGGCTTAGAAGTTGATGCGATTTGGAAGTTAGATACTTGGCAATTTTCTGGAAGTTATTCATTAGTAAAACCCATCAGTGCCACAGATAACCTTGCTGGAATTTATTCAACGGCCAGTGATCATCCCATAGCGTTTCCTGAGCAAATGATTAAAT
>JBFHSP010000172.1:0-6338 GCA_041591085.1 Kangiellaceae bacterium
GCATTAGAGCCACCGCCACCGGCATTTTCAACCACTATCGCTACTGCAATCGATGGATTATCAAAAGGGGCATAACCAATATAAAGCGCGTTATCTCGTAATCGTTCATCAATCGCTTCAGCATCGTATTCTTCATCTTGTGCAATGGTTGCTAATTGCACTGTTCCGGTTTTACCAGCAGAGATATATCCGGCTCCTTTAAAGGCGGTTCGCGCGGTTCCAATCACAGGATTATGATTCACCTCGCGCATCGCTTCTTGAATTCGTTTAAAGTTTCGGCCATCACCTAAATCTATTTGGATGGGCGCTTTAACTGGCTCGATCATAGCGTCAGGTTCTGATGAACCGACAGATTGCACCATCCGTAATTGATAGCGCACACCTTCATTTGCAATTACAGCCGCAGCGTTGGCAATTTGTAAAGGCGTAGCCAACCAGTATCCTTGCCCAATTCCAGTAATTACGGTTTCCCCTGGAAACCAATGCACACCACGACTGCCTTTTTTCCATGCTCTACTAGGCATCAACCCTGGCACTTCTTCACCCATATCAATACCAGTAAAGTCACCAAAGCCGAATTGCTCCATGGCTTGGGATATTTTATCGATACCTAACCGATAAGCGAGATCATAAAAATAGGTATCGCATGACTCAATAATGGCAAGCCGATAATTAACTCGAGGTCCGTGACCGCCTTTTTTCCAATCGCGATATTTTCGCTCTTCATCATTGGGTAAATAATAAATACCATTATCCTCTACCGCCCAATCGGTCGACACAATACGTGATTGCAATCCAAGCCAAGCTAAATGAGGCTTGATGGTCGAACCTGGCGAGTATTGACCACGTAAAGCGCGATTAAACAGTGGCCTATTTTCATTCAGCAAAAGCTGATAATCGTTTCTGGAAATGCCGGTGACAAATAAATTCGGATCATAACCTGGGTTACTGACTAGGGCTAAAATACCACCTGTTTTTGGATCGATGGCAACAATAGAACCCCGTTGGCCTTTTAAAGCTTCAAATGCCTGTTTTTGTAAATTAATATCGAGCGATAAATATAAATCTTGTCCAGGTTCCGGTGCTTCTTTGGAAAGCGTTCTTAACACGCGTCCCTGTACATCGGTTTCAACTCTTTGCGAACCGATGGTTCCATGTAATATCGATTCATAATATTTTTCGAGTCCAACTTTGCCAATGTGACGAGTTGCTTTGTAATTTTGCTGATCGATGGTTTGTATCTCGCGATCATTAATTCGACCCACATAACCAAGTGCGTGAGCAAGCATTTCACCGTGAGGATAATATCGAACCAATCGAGCTTCAATTGATACGCCTGCAAAACGGTGTTTGTTTACCGAAAACAGCGCCACCTGCTCTTCAGTCAGCTTCGATTTAACTAAAACTTTTTTGAATTTTTCTCGAGTTCGCGCATTTTCCTGACGAAAATCCGTTAGGTCATCTTCGCTTAAACTGAGTAATTCTTTAAGTTCATTTAAAGTAGGCTCTAATTCCTTAACCTGTTCAGGAATGAGTTCTAGCGAATAAACCGAACGGTTTTCAGCCAAAATCACCCCATTTCGATCGTAAATAAGACCTCGATTAGGCGCGATAGGTAACACCCTAATCCGATTATTGTCCGACTCGGTTCGATATTTTTGAAATTGATTAATTTGTAGGTTGGCAACCCAAAACACCAATAAAAACATCATCAGCACCACAAAGACAAAGCCAACAGCAATTCGACTTTGATACATGGAGCGTTCTAAGAACTGATTTTTAATGGTGACTCGACGAGAAAACATATTAGTGGTCAACCCATCTTAAAACGATCATTCACGATGATAAGGGTGATTAACATTAACTGACCAAGCGCGGTACAAAGCTTCAGCCACCACCACTCGCACTAACGGATGCGGTAATGTCAGCGCTGATAATGACCACTTTTGATCCGCTCTTTGACGCAACTCTTGCGTCAGTCCTTCTGGGCCACCCACTAATAAAGACACATTTCTTCCGTAAGATTGCCATTTGCTTAACTGCTCGGCTAATTGAGGGGTTGAAAAGGACTTTCCTTCAACATCCAGAGCGACGACCCAATCGCCGATGCCAATGGCTTGCTCAACAAGTTGCGCTTCTTTTTGCATAATCCGAGAAATATCAGCATTTTTACCACGCTTAGCTGCAGCAATTTCAATCAGTTCTAATTGGTTTTCTTTGGGCATTCGCCTAGCGTATTCATGGTACGCCGTTTCAACCCATTGGGGCATCTTATGACCAACCGCAATCAACTTGATGATCATTAGCTAAGATCGGTGCTCCACAATTTTTCGATTTGATAATAATCGCGAATATTGGTTTGCATCACATGAACAATAGCATCACCTAAATCAACCAATACCCACTCGCAGGTATCATCCCCTTCTACGCCAATCGGTTGTTTACCCGATTCTTTGTATTTTGCGACAAGCGTTGTAGCGATAGACTTAACATGACGAGAAGAAGTTCCCGAACAAATGATCATGGTATCGGTAATGGTGGTTTTACCGGTAACGTCGATCACTTTAATCTCTTTAGCTTTCGCTTCTTCAAGTTGATCAATAATAAATTCGTTTAATGTTGCGTTTTGCATGACTGGCCTTTTAAAGGATTAAAACAATACAGGATCAAACTTATGCCTTAGGTTGATAAAGTTGATGCTGAAAGATGTATTTTATGACAGATTCCGGCTGTAAAAAACGATTAGACCGTTTTTTCGCCAAATTTTCGCGAATATAGGTCGAAGAAATTTGCAATAATGGGCAAGCGAGACGAAAAAAAGCCCCTCCGCTTATATTTTCTAATGCTTCTACCGAAGAAACTTCGCGCAAATGTTGGGTTAACTCTTTTGGCAATTCGCTTTGATGCTCAAGATCTCGCGCAATCACCAATATATTCACCGCCTTTACCAGTGCTTGCCATTGATGCCATGTGTTTAACTCTTTTGCGGCATCATCTCCTAACACTAAAATGATAGGCGTTTCAGGATACTCACTGCACAATTCTTGAACAGTTAACCAAGTGTAAGAGGGTCCCGCTCTATGCAGTTCGCGCTCATCAACCGTCACATAAGTTAAATCAGCGCAAGCTAATTGCAGCATCGCTAAACGATGAGCGGCATTCACTTGTGGCGCTTCTCGATGTGGAGGATCGCCATTGGGTAAAACTTTAACTTTGGCAGAGGGCAACAACCCATGTATTTGTTCGAGTAATCTTAAATGACCCAAATGAACCGGATCAAAAGTGCCACCAAAAATAACAATAGACTGCGACACCACTAAATCACTTTTTTCCAAAGTTGCCGACCCGACATAAAGAGTAAGCAAGTTAATAGTTCATCCCACAAGTTGCCTTCTTCTAAACCTTTGAGCACTTTATCCAAATGAGCACAACGACTGACTAACATTTTCCACACTCTTGGCGGTACTTTATTAAGCCCTCTTTGCACCGGAGATTGGCGCGAACTCCAAATACGATATGACGACATAACACTCGATGGATGTTCGCCGTTGGCAATCAATTCCGACATAGCAGCCATTTGACGCGCTTCTCGATAGATAGAATTCAATAACAATATGGCAGGAACCCCTTCACGTTTAATTCCTTGCAGCATGGTAGGAATTTTTTGCGAGTTACCACTCAGCGCCGTATCAATAATCTCAAATATATTAAATCGCGCATTTTCCGCTGCCGTTTCGGCAACTTGTTGTTTGGTAATGATTTGATTTGAAAACAATAAAGATAGTCGATCAAGCTCTTGTTTCGCCGCCAATAAATTGCCTTCACTTTTTTCAATTAAAAGCTGCATCGCTTCTGGCTCAAACTCTAAGCCCGATGCTCTGGCTCGATTAGATAGCCAGCGTGGAAATTGAGATAAATTAACCGGCCAAACTTGAACCGTCAGTGCTTGTTTTTCTATTTCTTTAATCCATTTCGCTTTCCACTGTTTAGCATCTAGCTTAGGTAAAGAGACCAATAAAAAGTCTTCTGTTGGATTAGCAAACAATTCAACCAATTCTTTTTGCTGGCTTCGATCGGGCGCTTTATCAAAGCGCAGCTCAATTAATTGAGTATCGCTAAATAACGAAAGATTATCGGACTCGGTAAAGATTAGATTAAAATCGAACGATTTATTAACACTAAACAGTTTGCGTTCAACCGCTCCTTGCTGTTTAGTAAAAGCACGAAGCTGATCTTGCACTTCTTCTACTAACAAAGTTTCATCGCCAGCTATAAAAAACTTTCGATGCTGTTTAATATTGGCATCAAGCTGCTCAGGATTAATCGGCAAAGTCATCTCGCTTTTTAATGAACTGAACCACTTGCCTTAA
Source organism: Kangiellaceae bacterium (assembly GCA_041591085.1). Classification (GTDB taxonomy): domain Bacteria; phylum Pseudomonadota; class Gammaproteobacteria; order Enterobacterales; family Kangiellaceae; genus Pleionea. The sequence continues at coordinate 4,371 of JBFHSP010000172.1, forward strand.
AATGTTATCTGCAAGAGTTTGATAGGTTTGTTCCATTGCTTCTTGCTCAAGCTGATAAGAAGCCACCAGTTCTGAATTAGAAACAGGTAATAAGCGCGTTGTTTTCGCTTGTTTTGATACCATAATTTGACCTTGATGCAACAAGTCAAAATCAACCTTGGTTTCTACTTGATATTCAATTGCTTTTCCAGCTTGATCGCGCGTTAAAACAAAACGTTCAACTGCAACGGGCTGTAAATTAACTTGCCACTTAGCATCAAACAACGACCCAAGTGCTCCCCCGTTTTTTAACCAATGAGTTTCTAAGGCAAGCGCCATATCTTTTGAGCCGGTTGTTGTAGTAATAGCGATTGTTTGATTACGAGCAGACGGAGTTACAAGCCCGCCTTGGCCTTTTAGCTGAAAGCCACAACCGCTAAACATCAAAAATAAAGATAAACAAAAAAGCGAGTGGCCTTTTTTGTTTATCAAAAATGTTTGCTTAAGCATCATCAATTAAGAAGCAACAATATTAACAAGCTTTCCTGGCACCACAATCACTTTTCGTACTGTGACACCGTCTAAGAATCGTTGCACATTATCATCGGCAAGCGCCAGTGCTTCAATGTCGGGCTTGCTCAAATCTTTTGCCACTTGCAATTTTGCACGCAACTTACCATTAACTTGAATCACCATTTCAATCGTGTCTTGCACTAACGCATCTTTATCAACGCTAGGCCAGTTTGAATCAATCACCGCTTCAGAATGCCCCAATGCCGTCCAGAGTTCATGGCAAACATGCGGGGTGATTGGCGATAATAATAACACCACCGTTTCTAACGCTTCTTGCATCACCACCAAACTTTGTTCATCACTCCCTTCGAACCGAGAAATATCGTTACACAGCTCCATGACCGCAGCAATAGCAGTATTAAAAGTCAAACGGCGCTCAATATCGTCCGATACTTTTTGAATGGTTTCGTGAGTTTTTAATCGAAGTGCTTTTTGTTTTTCATTTAAAGCGGCAACGTTTAACTTTAGCGTAGTAAAATCAATTTCTGAACTGGTTGAAGCATGATCAAATACGAGCTTCCACACTCGACGTAAAAATTTAAACGCGCCTTGTACGCCATCTTCACGCCACTCTAAGGTCTGCTCTGGCGGAGAGGCAAACATCGTATATAAGCGAGCGGTATCAGCGCCGTACTCATCAATTAAATGCTGCGGATCAACACCATTATTTTTAGACTTTGACATTTTTTCCATGCCACCCAAAACGACCGGTTTTCCGGTGGCTTTAAGCGTGGCACTGATCACTTTGCCTTTATCGTCTTTGGTAAGTTCAACATGCTCAGGCGACACGTAATCTTTACCACCATTGTCGTTGAGCGTATAAAAAGTTTCTGCGAGAACCATGCCTTGGGTCAGTAATCGCTTGGCAGGTTCATCGCTGGCAACCAATCCGGCATCGCGCATTAATTTATGAAAGAAACGGAAGTATAATAAATGCATGGTGGCATGCTCGATACCACCAATGTATTGATCAACCGGCAACCAGTAATTGGCTTCTTTTGAATCTAACATGGCGGAGTCACAGTTGGGCGTGGTGTAACGTGCGTAATACCAGCTCGACTCCATAAAAGTATCGAAAGTATCCGTTTCTCTACGAGCTTTCTGACCATTCACTTCAGTATTTAAAAAAGCTTCATGGGTTAATAGTGGAGACGTCGCACCTTCCATCACCAAATCCGTAGGTAAAGTGACCGGAAACTCTTCAGCAGGAACCATTTCGCCACTGTCTAATTTAACCATCGGGATGGGGGCTCCCCAATAGCGTTGTCTTGATACGCCCCAATCTCGTAATCGATAATTGATTTGCTTTTCACCCAAGCCTTTCTCACTTAAGTAATCGCAGATGGCACCGAAGGCCGCTTCAAACTCTAGGCCATCAAATTGGCCGGAGTTGATTAGACGACCTTTTTCGGTGAA
>JBFHSP010000173.1:0-6336 GCA_041591085.1 Kangiellaceae bacterium
ATCTAACAAATAAGTAATGCTTGGGCCTTGTTTTGGCTTGAGCTCTATTCCTTCAAACTCAACCACTACTGCGGTTGCGTTATCAATAGGCGCATCGGTCAATGCAATGCTTAATCGAGATTCACTATCTGAAGAGCTGTCGCAGCCTAACAGTCCAAGTGTTATCACGCTCACTAGAGCTATAGATTTATTTGTTGTCATCATAAAATTCCTTAAGTGTTACTTCATATAGCTATATTAAGCGATTTTTTAACTAAAGTAATAATAGTTTAGTCTGTTAAAAATTATTCGAAATAACCAGAACCATTTTAGTTACCTCATTATCTATACTTTCTGGACTAAAGTTAGTTACCACCCGAAATAGAGGTGAAAATTTTACGAAAATTTTGAACACGCTGCTGAGAAACTTTTCCCAGTTTTACCGCGTGATCAAAACTACAACCCGGCTCATTTAAGTGCGAGCAATTGCGAAACTTACAATCTACAACAAGCGGTGTTAAGTCGATAAAGCCAGCGATCAACTCTTCTTTTTCGATATGGCTTAAACCAAACTCACGGATGCCGGGTGAGTCAATAATGTGACCTCCATCGGGTAAAAAATATAAAGTAGAAGCAGTAGTAGTGTGAGTACCTAAGCGAGAGTTTTCAGAAACGGCGCCAACGACCGCTTCGGTTTTAGGCATCAGTGCATTAATAAGCGATGACTTTCCAACACCTGACAAACCTACCAAAATATTTTCTTTTTGTGTGAGCGCGCCCATCAATTGCTGAATATTTTTTCCTGATTCGCAACTGACTTCATAGGTTGGGTATCCAATGCTTTGATAAATTGATTTTTGTTCTTGAAAAAGAGCTTCGGTTTGCGGGTTGTAAAGATCGACTTTATTAAAAACGATGGCTGTTGGAATATGCGCAAGTTCGCAAGCAACGAGGTATCTATCCAGTACGATCGAGGAATAATCAGGAAAAGGGGCAACCACAACTAGAATTTGGTCGACATTGGCGACAATGGTTTTAATTCCGGCGTGCGGTGTTGGGCGATTCAATTCAGAGGTTCTGGGTTCAATCGCCGCAACCACCATATCTCCGGCTTCGTTTTCATGAAAACGAATTCTATCGCCGCTGACGCAACTGCCTAAATTTTGGCGTAAAAACGCGCGAAAAATTTGACCGTTCAAATTAGCAATATCCACTTGTTCACCAAAACGACTGATCACAATGCCCGGTTGTAAATTTAATTCATTTAAATCCACTTCGGTGTTTTGAGCGGCTTTGGCTTTTTTTGCCAATCGTTTTTGTTGGTTCGCTGCAATACGTGACTTTTGCTGCTGGGTCAGTTTTTGCCGTTTAGCTGCCATACAATTTATGCGTTATTTTCAAGCTTAGGGCCAAAGTCACCTGCTTCTAACAATGCATCGACTTTTGCTGCACAAATAAAATCGTTAATGGTTAATCGATTGCCTGAGTCATGGGTAGTAAACACAACCAGTGCTCGTCCATAGTTGACTTCCAAATCGGGATGATGCGCTTCTTTATTGGCTATCCAAGCAATCGCATTAACAAAATTCATGGTGTGATAATAGTTTTTGAAAAGAAATTCACGTTCTATTCGGGTGCCTTCAGGATTAACGCTCCAGTGAGAAACTTGCTGTTGTAACTCTTTAATTTTATTCATTTCTAAAGGTGCCTTGCCTTCATCATCGTAGCGACATTTCATTTGCTCAAGAGAAGTCATCAATTCGAATCCTTTTTTATCACAGTAATTTAAGAGGGTTTTGCTGGAAATAGCCAGCCGATTGCGCGATCATAGCCGAAACCAGACTCTAACGGAAAGGTAATGCGCACTTATGATCCCATATAACAATTTTTCAGCACCGATAGTGAATAACGATAACTTGATTTGGATCGATTTGGAAATGACGGGTCTTGAGCCAGATACTGATAAAGTGATTGAAATTGCCACCATCATTACCGATAAAGATTTAAACACCTTGGCTGAAGGGCCGGTAATAGCGATTCATCAATCAAAAGAAACCATGGATGCTATGGATGAATGGAACACTAAGCATCATGGAAACTCAGGGCTTACCCAAAGGGTATTAGATAGCCAATATGATGAACAACAAGCAATTAACTTGACCATTGAGTTTTTGTCACAGTGGATCGATAAAGGCAAATCTCCTATGTGTGGCAACTCTATTTGCCAAGATCGCCGCTTTTTGGCGCGGCATATGCCCGAGCTCGAGGCCTTTTTTCATTATCGGCATATTGATGTCAGTACGGTTAAAGAGTTAACTCGCCGCTGGAAGCCAGAAATATTGGATGGCTTTACTAAAAAAGGCGCGCATTTAGCATTAGATGATATTCGGGAATCGATTGAAGAGCTTAAATATTATCGTAACCATGTTTTCACTATTTAATATGACGGGCTAGCCAAAGCTGCACTTAGGGAAGAGTTATGTCAAAACCCAGCGCGATTCGAAATCAACCCTTGCAATCGTTATATACAGCCGAGCAAGTAAGGCAACTTGAACTGCTCTATGCCAGATTCCATGATGGTGCGACTTACCCATTAATGGAGCGTGCCGGAGCGGCTTTGTATACCGAAATGCGTGAGCGATGGCCTGACAGCCGAAAAATATTAGTGGTATGCGGTAAGGGTAATAACGCGGGCGATGGTTTTGTCGTGGCTCGATTAGCGGCGCAGGCAGGCTTAGAAGCTACCGTAGCGATGATGGACATCCAGTATCAGCCCCAAGGTGATGCCGAAAAAGCCTATGCTCGGCTTAAAGATTCTTCTGCCACCATAATTGAATGGCAAGTCAGTTGTTTGGAGTCATCCGATTTAGTGGTTGATGCGATGTTAGGCACCGGCCTAAAAGGAGAGCTTAAGCCAGAATATCAGGCTGCGATTCAACAAATCAATCAGTCAAACTTACCTGTGATTGCTGCTGATATCCCTTCTGGACTTGATGCTGACAGCGGTGCAATTGCCAACATTGCCATTCACGCCGATGTAACGGTTACTTTTATTGGGATTAAGCGTGGCATGACAACGGGGCTTGCATCTGATTATTGCGGTGAGATTATTCTTAATCAATTAAATTGCGGTAATGGCATTTTTGCTTTAATCAAACCTCAAGTATTTGGTTATGACTACTCGATAGGCAAAGTATGGTTGCAACCGAGAAGGCGCACTAGTCATAAAGGTTTTTTTGGACACGTATTAGTGATTGGCGGAGCGCCTGGATATGCTGGCGCAGCTAAACTAACCGCCGAAGCGGCATTAAGAAGCGGTGCTGGCCTTGTTTCACTGCTTACTCATACTCAGCATGCTCACTCAATTGGTGTCAATCGCCCAGAAATTATGTGCCACAGTGTGAATGATAGTGCATCAAAAGAGTCGATCAAATCGTTACTCGATACAGCAACGGTTATAGCCATTGGTCCAGGCCTTGGTCAGTTGAAATGGGGACGAAATTTAATCGCAATCATTGAGGATTATATGCAATCTAGTTCTCGTACCGATTTAACGACTATATGGGATGCTGACGCGCTCAATATTTTGGCTGAGCGACCCCGCCAGTCGAACACTCGGGTGATTACTCCCCACCCCGGTGAAGCCAGTCGTCTTTTAGGTAAATCAGTTACTGAAATTCAAGCGGACAGGTTTGCGGTGGTGAATGAACTGCAACATAAATTTGGTGGTATTGCTTTGTTAAAGGGCGCGGGGACGGTTATCGCAAACAGCACTCAAACCAATGTGGTGCAATGTGGCAACCCAGGCATGGCAAGTGGGGGCATGGGTGATTGTTTAACTGGCATAATTGCTGGATTGGCAGCACAAAAAATCCCATTGTTTGAAGCAACTAGGCTCGGTTGTGCTATTCATGGTGAAGCCGCTGAGTTGGCGGTATTAAAAAATAGTCATGGGGTAAGAATGGAGCGAGGCCTATTAGCTTCCGATCTTTTACCGCATATTTGGTCGTTGGTTAATCCTTAGTTCAGCCTAATCATTAAATGATGAGTAACATGAGTTCAGATTATATTCTTGAAAATAGCGAACAAACCGAAAGCTTCGGACAATCGCTCGCATTGGCTTTAAAATCTAATCCGAGCAAGCATGCGGTTTTGATTTTTTTAGAAGGGGACTTGGGCGCAGGAAAAACGACAATGGTACGAGGTTTTTTGCGAGGGCTCGGATTTAAAGGCCGTACCAAAAGTCCAACTTATACTATCGTAGAGCCTTATCAGCTTGAGGAGTTAACGGTTTACCATTTCGATCTGTACCGCTTGGCAAGCCCTGAAGAGTTAGAGTTTATTGGTATAGATGAGTATTTAACCGATCCAAACGCCATATGTTTAGTTGAATGGCCTGAAAAAGGAGAGGGATGGCTTAAGCAACCCAATATATCGATTAAGCTTGATTACTATAATGATGGACGAAAGCTGCGCTTAATGGTGCATTCAGAAGCCGTTTTAGATAAGCTTGCGATTAAAAGTGATGGTGAGTCTTAGCCATGTTGGCTATGCAATGTCTTGAGCATGCCATAATAACAACTGAATGATACTTAATTTTAGAAAATTTGAGACCAAGAAGTAGCGTATGATAAAACACGCCGGATACTATATTTTCTTATGTTTTGGCTTGGTTGCACTCAATGTGAATGCAACCAAGATTAAAGGCATGCGTTTTTGGCAGTCACCCGACTCAACTCGTGTGGTATTGGATGTTTCTGATGCAATAAAGCCAAATGTTTTTACCTTGTCTAATCCTGAACGAATGGTGATTGATATTGAAAACTCTTCGTTAGGTTTTGATCCGGCTGATTTAGATATTGCATCAGAAATTGTTTCTCATGTTCGCACTAGCCAAACCGATCGTTCGGTTCGAGTTGTGCTTGATTTAAAGCAATCCATTGAATTCAACTCTTTTACCTTAACCCCTTACCAAAATTACGGCCATAGGTTGGTTATTGATTTACAAACTAAGCAAACAAAACAGGCTGCAAGCGCACCACCAGCGCCTAAAGTAGCCACTCAAAATTTACAGCGTGATGTTGTAGTGGCGATTGATGCCGGACATGGTGGTGAAGACCCAGGAGCTTTAGGAAATAACGGCACTAAAGAAAAAGACATCGCATTAAAAGTGGCTAAAGAATTGGCTGAGCTTATTGATAAACAGCCAGGCATGAAAGCGGTGCTTATACGCAAAGGTGATTACTTTGTCAGCTTGCGTAAACGCACCGATATAGCGCGGCAGAATCAAGCTGATATTTTCGTTTCTTTTCACGCCGATGGTTTCCATGATAAACGCGCTAAAGGTGCTTCGGTTTGGGTGGTGTCACCTGATGGAGCACAATCGGAAATGGGACGTTGGCTAGAGCAACGAGAAAACGAGTCTGATTTGCTCGGGGGCGTTGAAAGTTTAAGTGATAAAGATCCTATACTTGCAAAAGTGTTGCTCGATCTCTCGACCACCTATTCGGTCAGTGCGAGTATGTCAGCCGCTACCTTTGTGCATGATTCGTTAAAAACTTCGGTGCCTAAAATGCATAAGAATCGTGTTGAGAGAGCCTCTTTCGTGGTGTTAAAAATGCCCGATATTCCTGCAATGTTGGTAGAGATGGCATTCATTTCAAATCCAAACGAGGAAAAATTATTAAATACGCATTCGCATCGCCAGAAAATTGCTAAGTCGGTTTTTAATGGACTGAAGCAATATTTTCAGCAAAACCCTCCAGACGGATCCATGTTTGCGTTGAAAAATCCTACCTCCTACACCATTGCATCGGGTGATACTTTGTCGCAAATTGCGCAGCGATTTAATGTTTCTATGGCGCAACTGCGAGAGATGAATAAACTCGATAACGATAATATTCGTGTAGGACAGCAATTGATGATCCCACGTTAGGATTATCTAAAGCCTTTTATAATGGAATTGTCGCAATCAAAATCTTGTTCTCAAATCTCTGAAAGAGCCCATCGGATTGTTCAGCTTGATAATCGCTTAGCCAATCAAATTGCGGCCGGCGAAGTGGTAGAAAGACCCTCTTCAGTGGTTAAAGAATGTGTTGAAAACAGTATTGATGCCGAAGCACGTCGGATAGAAGTTTTAGTTGAGCGGGGTGGCATTCGGCGAATACAAATTATTGATGATGGCATTGGGATTCATCCTGATGATCTGCCATTAGCGCTCAGCCGACACGCAACCAGCAAACTGCAAACCGTTGAACAACTTTCTGCGATAAGTTCTTTGGGTTTTCGCGGTGAAGCACTTTCAAGTATTGCTTCGGTGTCGCATTTTTCGATGACTTCTCGTCCCAAAGCATTTGA
>JBFHSP010000174.1:0-6274 GCA_041591085.1 Kangiellaceae bacterium
CCTTAACCCACTAAAATACAGTAGAAAAGGAGATTTCATCTGAGGATTGAGAGCTAGTACATCTTAAAATCAAACACGAAAGAATGAACATAGTTGCGTTTGGACGTTTTCCAGAGTTTCTAACACTAAAACGAGTAATCAACGACGCAGTGCAAAGAGACCAAGGTTTCGATGCCTCTGATATTCCTGCTGTTTATCAATTTGAGCTGTTTTCCAAAGGCAAAAAAATTGATGTTGCTGTTGGACCTTATTTTATGCAACATCAAAATAAGACCATTGCACTCACTGACATAGAGTACTCCGAGCTGTCACAAGTAATTGACCGTCGCCTAGGTCGATAATGCCGATATTATAGTTGATGTTCAGCAATAAGAATCAAATTTAGCACTTAGTTTTAAAGCTCAACTGAGACAGGCCGATAACAACTGAGATGTTTTAAACTCAATGGACCTTTGCAGTGCGCTTAATCTTAATCGTTTTATCTATTATTGTGTTATCAGCCTGTGATTTTGATGTCACGGAGGATAACAACCTACCGCAAGATAAGATTAGGCTTAATCTTTCAGTTCAATTAGATCAAAATCAAACATCAACGATTAATCCTTCCAGTTCTGGTGGACTTGACTCACTCACCACCGAAATTCCTGGCACCAGCATGTATCATCAGCGTTATAGTTTTCAGGTGATTGATGATTTAAATAAAAATCATAATGTGCAGGTTTATTTTATTTTGACCGATAACACTAACCGACATTGGCAAGTACGCACACGATTTAATGGCAGAATGCTGACACCAGAAGATACCGATGTCAGCTCTGATAGAACAGGTGATGAGAGTTTGTATTTTAATTTGAATGGCACATTTGATTTAGAAAATTCAAGTAACTTAGGGCTCATTCGGTATCCCATAGGCCGAATCAATGATGCCCATGATCGCGTTTGGTTAGAACTAGACTTTAATCACTTAACCACTGAATCAAACAAGGGTTTTTATAATAAAACCAGAATGATTCATCTCGCTTCTAATGAATACTTTTTAACAAAGCGCTATGTAGATCAACCCGAAATGCGAGTTACAAAATTCGGTAATTTCTATTTAAACGCCGATGGATTTCTAATTAATCAATTTGATGAAACCTTAATGGCTTTTCCAATACTTGAAAATGGCGATTCTGAATCCATAGCTATTGAAAACCTCATTCCAATTCAAGTTCCAATGAATGATTTAGCTCCAGTAGCCACATCTTTGGTAAGTTTTGCCGCAAACTTAGATAACACAGCCACTCGGCTTGATCCCATTAATTTTGATCTTGCGAACCCTGATACCTATTCTTGGAAAACTCCGCTAACCATATTTGATGCTGAAGGAACAAGTCACACCTTGGAATTATTTTTTATCAACAACTTTAACTTGAACAACTCATGGGCGGTTTATTTGGCGGTTGATAACGTGGTTATTTCAATTGCTGGAGGACTTGCCGGAGCAGGTGGAGTGAACTATGCGTCATTAAGTTTTGATGCAAATGGTAACTTTTTGTCTTCAACGCCAACCAATATTTCGTCCGAAGAATTCACTCACAGCTCCGGCTCTGGCGTACCGCAAACCATTACATTTGTGCTTGATCAAGATTTGCTGATCCAATCAGACCAAGCGTTCACAGTGATTAAATTTAACCAAAATGGTTCGCTATTACGTTGGGTAACCGATGTTGTCATTGATGCCGATGGATTAATGTCACTCATATACTCTGATAACAATTACAAATCTGTTGGTCGTATTGCATTGGGTACTGTTGAGGCTTCAAATTTAACCATCATCACCAATTCCAGTTCATTTATTGTTGAGAGCAGTAACATCATAACGGTTGAAGCACTAACCGATGAAGTCGAATCGATTGATTCAGAGAAGGTCAAAGTGGTGGTTGAAAGTTTAAATTAGAGATTCGCTTATTTCATTTTTTGGAAGCACGAAGCTTTGCTAACCCATCGTTTATTATATTCTTGACGATCTAGTTCAGTAGGTTAGGCAGAGTTTATTTAAAAAAACTGTGATAGCTACCGACGTTTTTATAAACCGATAAAATAGTTAAGTTCCGAAGGCAGCTTTAGATTTAACTGAGCAAGAGCATCATCGCGGCGCCACTCATTGCCCCTACCATAAAAGTTAGTGCAATTAATTTGTAGGATATTGAATTAGTAACCTCAGCTGAGGAAGGCGAATTTGAAATTACTTCGATTTCAATTTCAAACACCGAGCAAAGGCAAAGCACTGTCTCTTTCGATGCAGCGCCATCGCGTTCAACTCGCTGAATGGTTCTCAAACTTAATCCACTAGCGTCAGCTAAGTGCTGTTGCGTCCATCTCTTTGCTAGCCGCAATAACTTAATTTTTTCTGCATTAATATCCAAGATAACTTTCCTTAGCTTAAAATTTATTCATAGCTAAAACAACAAGCAAGCCAACGACAAAGCTGATAGCAAAATTAAATAAGAGAAATTGATTTCTGGAGACTGTTTTACCAAAAGGCAACTTAAAGATATTTTCCTTCTTTTCTTCAGCTAAAAGTCTGGTGTCTTCGTACAATCTGCAAAAAATTGAGCTATAAGTATCCAAGAAACGCTTTCCTTCTACCGTGAGTCGAAAAGTTTTGCCATGTAAATTAAACTCATGAACGGACCGCGGTCCCTTGTTTTTTTGATCAGAAACCGTACATTCATCAACATACACAACTTGTCGCCCCCAAACTCCAACGAACACGGCGAGTTCACTTTTATCAATATTGAAGAAGAACCAGTGACCTTTTCCTAAATTATCGTCTTCGATAAGAGTCATTTTATTGTTAGCGTTCATTTTATGTTCCTTTTTGTTTCCTGCGTAATTGCTGGAGACAATTAGACCAAGAATACCACAGTGAAAACGACGTCAGCATTACGACAGTCGTATAAATGTCATATGACAACTAGCTGTCACATCATTTAACCCTTTGATACTTCGACTGAAAGTATCTTTGAACGCTGACAATGAATATTTTAAAAATCATTAACTACGGAGTAATTAGAAGCGTAGTCTTGATGAAGTAGCCTTTTTCTCCTGTATGGCCTAGATCGATCCAAACCCTATCTGTACTGGTATTACCTTCTAGCTTGAAGAGTAGCATCATACATCTATCAAGCATCGAATCTGAAAAGTGCAAGGCGCGAAAACGGATAAAGCTACCGCAAAATCACATAGCAAAAAACTGACGGCCATGAAACGAACCATCATCGTGTCGCAACTCGCCATGGCACTCAAAGGTTACTTTGCAATCGCTTTAAAAAAAAGCCCTCATCAGAGGGCTACTAGGGGGTTGTAACATCCATGTTAGTGCTTGTAGAAAAACTCAACGGGAAAAATTGAAGCACTTTGCTTTGCGATTAACCTGTTTTACGCTGCGATCGAATCCTTGGATCTGCTCTTTTCAATTTTTTCTTCGGGTTGCTGGCGCATCAAGTATTCAAAGGCTCCCAGTGACGCCTTAGCGCCCTCGCCCATGGCAATAATGATTTGCTTGTAAGGAACCGTTGTTACGTCTCCTGCCGCAAAAACACCTGCCATTGATGTTTCGCCTTTTGCATTGACTTCAATTTCACCACGAGCGCTAAGTTCAAGTGTCTCTTTTAAAAATTCGGTATTGGGTACCAGTCCTATTTGGACGAAAATGCCCGCCAATGAAATACGCTTTATTTCGTTGGTTTTTCGATCAAGGTATTCAAGGTTGGTCACTTGATTTCCATCACCCAAAATCTTTTGAGTTTGAGCCTCGGTTACGATTTCAATGTTCTGCATTGACCGTGCTTTCTTTAGTAAAACCTCATCGGCTCTCAGCACGTCCGAAAATTCAAGTACAGTCACTTTCGAAACAATATTTGCCAAATCTATTGCGGCTTCTATTCCTGAGTTACCACCGCCTATCACAGCAACCGATTTACCTTTAAACAAGGGTCCGTCACAGTGTGGACAATAAGCCACGCCTTTACCTAAGTATTCTAACTCACCAGGAACATTAATTTTGCGCCATCGAGCGCCCGTTGCAACTACAATCGATTTAGCTTTAAGTTCAGCCCCAGATTCAGTAACAATTGTGAACACATTATTTTTTTGTATTTGAGCAACTTTTTGCTCTGTCATAACATCCACGTCATAATCAAGTACATGTTGTTCTAATTGAGAGACCAGTTTTGGACCCTCTGTGTGTTTAACTGAGATAAAATTCTCAATACCAACCGTATCGGTTACTTGCCCGCCAAATCGCTCCGCAACCATTCCAGTTTTTAGGCCTTTTCTTGCACTATAAATGGCCGCAGAAGCGCCAGCAGGACCACCACCTATAATCAACATATCAAACAGCGGTTTTTGTGATAGTGCTTTCGCTTCTTTTAACGCCGCGCTTTTATCAATTTTATTGACAATTTCTTTTAAACTGATGCGCCCAGTGGAAAAAGCTTTTCCATTTAAAAACACGGTTGGCACCGCTTTAATTGAACGCTCTTCTACTTCTTCAGCAAACAATGCACCATCGATCATTGTGTGGGTAATGTTTTTGTTTAAAAGCGCGAGTGTATTCAAAGCTTGCACAACTTCAGGACAATTTTGACAAGACAAAGAAATGTAAGACTCAAATTTAAACTCTTCATTTATTGATCGAATTTGTTCAATCATTTCTGAATCAAGTTTAAACGGATGCCCCCCACTATTAAGCAGCGCTAACACAAGCGATGTAAACTCATGACCAAGAGGTATACCTGAAAATGCAACTGACGTTGTTAACCTTTCCGAGACAACTTCCAAGGTAGGCGTTCGCTCTAGTTGGCCTTCTGAAGAAACCGTAATATGCGGTGATAACTCAGCAATTTCGGAGGCTAATTGGTTTAACTCCTCAGAAGCGTTACTGTCATCCAATGTTAAGCGAAGCAAAATAGGGTAAGAAACTTTTTCTAAGTAACTTTTAAGTTGTTGTTTCAATGATTCATCTAACATGATATTCCTCTGAATTAAACCGATTAAACAATGTTGATAGCAAAGTTAGTGTTATCGACTTGATGAACGAATTTGAAAAATATTGTGCACATCAAGTCGATATATTTAGAAAATTTCGTTTAAATCTTACCGACTAAGTCAAGAGAAGGTTTCAACGTTTTTTCACCAGGTTTCCAAGCTGCAGGACAAACTTCACCGTCATGTTCTGCGACATACTGTGCGGCTTGAACTTTACGAACTAACTCATCTGCGTTTCTACCAATGCCTTCGGCCGTAATTTCAATAGCTTGAATAATTCCATCTGGGTCAACGATAAAAGTTCCTCGATCAGCAAGCCCCTGATTTTCACGCATTACGCCAAAATTACGAGTGATTTCACCAGTAGGATCACCGATCATTGCGTAATCAATTTTACGAATAGTATCGGAAGACTCATGCCAAGCTTTGTGGGTAAAGTGCGTGTCTGTGGACACTGAAAATACCTCCACACCTAAATTTTGTAGCTGTGCATACTTGTCGGCTAGATCACCTAGTTCAGTTGGACAAACAAAAGTAAAATCGGCTGGGTAGAAAAAGAAAACTGACCATTTTCCTTTTATGTCTTCGTTGCTAAATTGAATGAATTCGCCTTTCTTAAAAGCGGTTGCCTTAAATGGTTTGATGGCCGTGTTGATCATGTTTTAACTCCTAAGGGTTTTATTGAATCAAATTAATGAACGCAAGAGGCGCTCATTGGTGACATTGAGAACAAGTCTAATCAAACCAACACAATTGATAAAACACATTGATACTATAACAACAATCGAATTAAGCGATTATTAAAATTGAGGCCAATAGGATAGAAGAAGGGAAACCTTGATTAGCGCCCTGTCGAAGATAATTTATTGATTTGACGAAAGTGATTGATTGTAAATGCAGTAACTTTTAGCCGATTTAAATAAGGCTTCAGTTCGGTAGGTTGATCTTTATAGGAAGTATCGTAGCCTCGATTCTTAGGTTAGTACTTAAGAATCCGGGCTACGCTTGCTAAGCGAACAGCTTTGAATAACAACTGAGGCAATAACTCGTTTCATACATTTAGTTCCTTCGATAAGAGCTACATCATAGTTAAGATTTTGGTGATAGATGTCCACAAAAACAAAGAAACAAAATAAAATTGGAGCAATAGGTTTTTTAAGATCTACTTACCTTCCTTCTTAAATTCAACAATGGTATAAACAGGTTTACCTGCTACCGCTAAGTAACTTTGGTTAGAGGA
>JBFHSP010000175.1:0-6257 GCA_041591085.1 Kangiellaceae bacterium
ACCAAAGTTGAGCCGGGGCTTATCGCCATGCTGCCACCCGATGGTGATGTGAAATACGCCGGAAGCGCTGAAGATTTGACACGAGCAATGAAAACGTTGGGTGCTAACTTTCTGATGGCCTTTTCCTTGTTATTGCTGATTTTGGCTGCGTTATTTCGTTCTTTAAAACTAGCAACGCTGATTGTCATTTCCATACCGCTGGCTGGATTTGGTGGCGTGATGCTGCTCAACATCATGGATAAAATTCAATCGCAACCACTTGATCTGTTAGGCATGATCGGATTTATTATTTTGCTCGGATTAGTGGTCAACAATGCCATTTTATTGGTAGCGCAAACACAAAAAGCGATGAGCCGCGGCGCAACGGTTACAGAAGCTGTCAACCAAGCACTGTCGTTGCGGCTAAGACCTATTTTTATGAGTACCCTTACCAGTTTATTTGGGATGTTACCGCTGCTGTTATTTCCTGGAGCCGGTAGTGAAATCTATCGAGGAATGGCCGCTGCCATTGTTGGCGGTATGAGCGTTTCCACCATTTTTACCTTGGTGTTATTGCCAAGTTTGCTGCAAGTGGCTTTAAAAGACGGCGAGTTCAGCCCAAAAAAGCCAGACAAACATAAACATCGCTCGGTTAACAATGCTTCACCCATTGAGCGTTGATTTAGGATAATTTTATGAAAAACAAAAATGTAATGCTTTTGGTTATTGCTGCTTGTGGTTTAACTGTTTTAACCGCCCAAGAAATGCCACCAGCCCAAGTAAAAGTGGTGAACGCAACTGAAAGACTGATGTCTCCCACTATGGATGTGTCGGGCAGTGTGATCAGTGAAAACGATGCGGAAATTTCCGCTCAAGTCTCAGCCGAAATCATTTGGATGCAACCAATAGGAGCACAATTAAGCGCAGGGGATGTGATCGTAAAACTTGATCCTGAGCGTTATGAAATTGCCCTCACTCGAGCACAAGCGTTAATCGGAAAACTAAGCGCCGACTTAGATTTTCGCAGCCAAGAAGTAGAACGATTTAAAACCTTAGCAGCGCGTGACGGCGCTTCAAAAGCAAGGTTTCAAGAAGAACTCGCCAAAAAACTGATACTCGAACATGAAATAAAAGACGCTAAAGCACAGCTACAAAATGCTCATAAAAACCTAGCGCTCACTCAACTCAAAGCGCCTTTCAATGGCATTTTGGTGGCGCGAATGTTGGACGTGGGAGAATATGTTAGTGAGGGCGAATCTATTGTTCGATTTGTTCAAATTGACCGTTTAGAAATACGGGCCTTTGTGCCACTTTCATCGTTGCCATTTTTGCAACAAGGTCAAACCTTAAAGGTGTCTATTAATAACATTGACCATATGGCATTAATAAAATCGATTGTTGCCGTGAGTGATGATAAGTCTCGAATGATTGAACTGCGATTGGATGGATTAAACCGTCATACCGTGATCGGCAGCCCTGCAACCGTGAGTGTCCCAAAACAGCAACCACAAACAACCGTTGCTATTCCGCGAGATACCTTAGTGATCAAAGGCGATCAATTAGTAGTTTATCGCATCGGTGCCGATAACACGGCTGAGCAAATTCAAGCGAAACTCAAAGCCATCGACGGTGATTTTGTTGCGATTGAAGCCAATCTTAATCCGAATGATCGCATTGTCATTCGTGGTGGTGAACGGTTAATGCCAGGGCAGTCAGTACAAATAATGGAATAATTGCGAGCTAAAATCGCCAGTAACACAACTAGGGACTGTTGATCTTTTGAGTTTGCTTTTGCAGGAGATTGATTGGCATTTCTACAAGACAGAGTCAATTCGGTGTAGTTATTCTACACAATTTGGCGATAACGCCGTAGAAATACCAATCAAACGCTGCCCTCTGGGTTCATTTAAAAGTGCTCTGCGCTTTGTTGCTCGTCGTTCACATAGAATAACTATGTTTTATCCTCGCGCCGCGCTCAGAACACTTTTATTTTGAACAAAATCTGAACACGAAAGGTCAACAGACCCTAATTGGCAATCTAAACAAAAAAGAGTACTCTTACAAAAATTAAGGATTTAGGTTGTTTGTTATGGTCTCGAACAAATCAGTGCCAGAAAAGTTGATTGTAATAGGAGCTTCTGCTGGCGGATTGAAGCCATTGCAAGAACTGATTAAACACTTAAAGTTAGATAAAAAGACCAGTGTCGTTATTGCTTTGCACTTGTCAGCTGATCATCGCAGCTATTTACCCGAAATCATTGCTAAAAGTACCAAAAATGAGGTGCTTATTGCTGAAGATAAAACCGAACTGAAACCTTCTTGCATTTATGTTGCTCCACCTGATGGACATATCGAAATTAAAGATATGAGATTTCAGTCAATTAAAGATGATACGTTACCCAGCCCAAATATTAATATTTTATTTGAATCAGCCGCCAAATTAGATTCAACCATGGTGTGTGGCGTGTTGCTATCGGGTACCGGGTTTGACGGCACTAAAGGACTGTTAACTATTAAAACTCAAAGTGGTTTGTCGTTTGTTCAAAATCCAAGTTCGGCAGACTACACCAACATGCTCCAATCTGCGATTGACCATGAAGCGGCCGATTTTGTGTTAGAGCCGGCAGAAATTGGTAAAGCGTTGAGCTTAATTATTAAGAAAAATCAGTTTGCTAATATTGAAGATCAAGTTGAACAAGAACTTGATAAGAACAGAATCAACGATGTTCTAGACTACCTGAATGTAGAACGACAAATCGACTTAAAAAACTATAAAGAATCGACCTTAAGACGAAGAATTTATCGTCGGGTGGCCTTATGTGGATATACCAATGTTGACCAGTATTTATTTTTTCTAAAACAAAACACCGATGAACTCGAAAGCCTAATCAATGACATTTTTATTTCAGTGACTCAATTTTTTCGAGATGCTCCAGTATGGAAGGTGCTTGAAGTTCAAATTGTCGAATATATAAGAAAAGGACTTTCTGGACGATTATTGCGAGTTTGGAGTGCAGGCTGCTCAACTGGAGAAGAGGCTTATACTTGGGCGATTTTCCTACAGAAAATTAAAATAGAACACCGAATTGAGTTTGATTACATTATTTTTGCAACCGACATCAGTGAACGATCGATCGAGCATGCTCGTCGTGGGATCTATGATATCAGCTCAATAGATGTTTTAGACAAAGATGTTATTGACCGCTACTTTAAACAGGTCACCATTGGTTACCAGGTTATTCGTCATTTGCGGGACAAAATAGTTTTCTCAGTACATAATTTTTTGTTAGATCCGCCATTTTCTAATATGGACTTATTGAGTTGTAGAAATGTACTTATTTACTTTAATCAAAAATTACAAAACCGAGCATTAACCAACTTTGCTTACGCACTTAACAAAGGCGGAATTCTAAGCCTTGGAACCAGTGAATCGATAGGATTAAAGCAGTCTTATTTTAGCGAGCTCTCAAAAGAACAAAAAGTTTTTCGTAGAACGCAAACCGTATCAAAACACAATATTCTTAATCATCCTATAAAAAAAGTAACAACCAAAAAGCCGATTAGCCAACAACCGAAAACCTACGAAAATGATTTAAAAAGACTGATTGAAACTCAATTAGCTTTATTATCTGGTCATTCTGCTTTATTGATCGATGAAAATGACAATATTCTATATGCTTATGGCAATACAGAATTGTTAATTACCATTCAATCAGGACGGTTCACTCAGAATATTTTTGACCACATTGACCAGAAATTTAGAGCAACTCTTAGGGCGCTCATACTTAAGAGTAGGCGAGTGAAAAAAACGATAACGCATTATGAAATCTTATCGGAGAATCGACAAATTTTATTTTCAATATCTCCGGTCAATGAGTCAGAGCAATGGTTGATTATTTCTGTTCGAGAAGAAACAATTGCAAATCTAAATTTTAATACTTTAGGCACGGAAAAGGTTTCAGATGCGAAGCTAGTGCATGAGCTAGAGTCGGAACTTAACGCGACTAAACAGACTCTCCAAACCGTTGTTGAAGAATTGGAGCAAACCAATGAGGCTTTGCAAAGCTCTAATGAAGAGTTACAAAGTTCTAATGAAGAACTGCAATCGACCAACGAAGAGTTACAAACGACTAATGAAGAGCTGCAAAGCTCTAATGAAGAACTTCGAACCCTTAATGAAGAGTTGCAAAATAAGAATTCAGAACTTGATGTGATTTCAACCCACTTGCAAAGTGTGGAGGAAAATCTAGAAACACCTTATGTATTGCTGTCCTATGATAATAGAGTACTTCGATGTTCGAAAACAATAGATCTAGTTTCTCAATCAGAACATCTTCATTTAAACGATTACTTAGAAAATTTACAGTGGATTACGCCAGACGACACCCTTCAATCTGAACTACTAGCTTCAGTGAATCAAGTTAAACAAGATCGCTCTCCTCGCATGGTTACAGGAGTAAAAATCAATCAAGAACGATATGACATCGCGATAAAACATTATTCAGAAAAACAAGAGCGCTTTAATGAAATAATGTTAATTTTTACCAAAGTGACTCGGCGCTTTAAGTTAGCTGAGCAAGCTTTAGGTAATTTCAAAAAGCGAGAAGAAGTTCTTAATTTATTAGAAACAGGCGTCATTTTTACCGATAACAATGGAATAATTAAATATTTTAATCCAGAAGCGGGTAAATTTTTAAGCCATACTTCATCAACACTTGTTGGTGAACATATTGATAAAGTTTTATATGTTTATACTAGTGTTGAAGCTCAATTTCCCGAACCCGGGCTATTTCAAAAAATGACGGATATTAATTTTGGATTTAAGGGCTTTGGCCAACATTCACTGCTGATAAAACGTGAAATAGGTAATAGAAACATTCGACTGCAAGCCGTTCCTTCAAAAAACAGAAAAGAAGTTACATCTTGGCTGTTTGAAATACGCGATATTTCCAACGAAGTAGAACTGAACTCCAGAATTGAATACAGTGCAAGCCATGATCCTTTAACTGGCCTTAGTAATCGACTGGCCTTAGATGATCGAATTCAACGTATTTTGTCACAAGTTGAAGCAGTAGATTCAATGGTTTATGCGTTAATTGATATTGATAATTTTAAACCGATTAACGACATTGCTGGTCATAAACAGGGTGATTTGGCATTAAAGCAAATAACATTAGAAATAATGAATTGCTTGCGTAAAAATGATCTACTTGCTCGGATTGGAGGCGATGAGTTTGTTTTACTTTTAGTTAATATTACTGAAGTTGAAGCGCTGCATGTTTTAGAAAACATTGTGCAGAAAATGGATGAATTGGATATTAGTACCGATGAAGGGCTGTTTAATATTAGTGCTTCTATCGGTTGGACTTATCTCACCCAAACCGCGCAGCTCATTACTTCCGACTTATATAGCCATGCCGATGAAGCCATGTATGAGGCTAAAAAGTCGGGTGGAAACACCATAAAAAAATTCAATGTGGATGGTCAGCTGACCGCGCATTCGATAACGGCATTGACCTTTGAAAAAGTAAAGTTCGCTTTTAAACATGGATTGTTTCAGTTTGCATTTCAACCCATAGTTAACTTAAGAAATAAAAATAAATTTTATTTTGAAATGTTAATTCGGATTGAAGATGAAGGAGAATTGATGAGTCCTTATCAGTTTATGTCCGTTATTGAACGTTATAACTATACACGTCAGTTTGACAAGAAGGTGTTTTATCATGCACTTTATACCATTAATGAAATCAGAAAAAAGACTAAGGTCGATTTAACTTTTGCTATTAACTTGTCGGCTACTGCATTGGACTACCGAGATGTTTTTGAAATTATTGCCGAGTTCCCTCAATTGATTGGCAATAAGAAAGTGAAGTTAGTATTTGAAATCACCGAAACCGCCGCAATTCAAGATGTTGTTAGTGCAAAAAGATTTATTGAAAGAGTCCACAATTTAGGGATTAAGGTGGCCTTAGATGATTTTGGTGTAGGGTTTAATGGCTATCATTATTTAAAGCAACTTCCAGTAGATACTGTAAAGGTGGATGGTTCTTTCATTCAAGGCTTAATAGACAATGATATTGATAAAATTTTCGTTAATTCTGTGATTGCCTTAAGTAAAATTTTAAATTTTTCTACCGTTGCAGAATTTGTCGATACCGATGAAAAACTTAAAATGGTTAAAAAACTTGGGTTTACTGATTCACAAGGATATCTTCATGCTAAGCCTATGAATCAAAGTGAACTTTTATATTACATTGAAACTAAAAGCTAATTTTATA
>JBFHSP010000176.1:0-6226 GCA_041591085.1 Kangiellaceae bacterium
ATCAGGAAATGTAAAAATAATTCACAAGCAATTATTTGAACAACTCGGTCTTGAACACCAACAGTCTCCTATTGCTAATACTAAATCTGGTGAGTTTTATATTTTCGATAATCAGTTTATCCAGGTCAACTCGATTGATGAGTTAAACCAAACTAATTTTGAAATTAATTGGAACCAGAATTATAACTATTCAGTTTCGGCATTTGCGCAATTAAGCAGCCAGAAATTTCCAGACAAAAATGTCATTTTATTGGTAGGAGATAAACTCGCAAAAGCAACCGTCCATCCAGATTTATGGCCTAGAAATGTGTTGATTCAAACGATAAAAACACAAAACAAAGCTGACAAAACTGTCGAACTAAATCTCTATGGCGATCCTAAACAACCGCTTTTTCAAATCACTTTAGCTAGCTTGAATGCATTAAGCGAAAAGATTAAAGAGTCTTTTGGTTGGCAACTTGCGTCTGATCAAACCAGTTTGCTTATTCATCCTTCTCAAATGAACCAACTGCCTGAAGGTTTTGTTCTGGTCACACAAGCGAGTGACGATAAAATGGTTAAAGCTTCACTTATTCAACTACAAGCTAGTCATTCATCGAAAAATTTAGAGTCAATACAGCAATGTCAACAATTAATAAAAGCCAACTTATGTCTAGATATTGTTTTTGATCCATTCGATGTTCAAAACTTGCAAGTACCTACTATTGCTCTTCAACTCGTGGATTACTTCAACACCCATAACGCAACATCAATAGAGTCACTTTTTATCGAGTCGGTAGAAAACGAATCTTTAGGCGAGTCAAACTCCAACATGGTTCACTTAGATTTAATTCATACAGTTATGTTGCTACTGATGCTTTTGATTTTGCTAGAACGTTTGATGATTATTAAACCACTGGGTATTTGGAGCGAACAACAATGACGCTTTCACAATGGTTACGTCAAAGCCGACTTAAGCATTTAGTGCTATGGCTAATCATGTTGGCGCTTTTATTTGTGGCTCTCTCTTTAGTTGAGATTTTCTTAATCGAAACCATCCATTTGTGGTGGGTGAGCTTTTTAACGCTCAGTTTACTTTTTGTTATAGGAATTAAGCGCCACAGGTTGCTTTGGCTAGATCAAGCAAGGGCTGTGACTTATATTAATGCGCAAGTTCCTGAATTGGAAAATGCCGCATCTTTGTATTTTCAAGTTCGCTCGCCAAACAACGATTTAGAGCAGTTGCTACTCAAACGGTTACAAAATTGTCGAATAGAACTTGATCAACTGATAGAACAACAGTCATTCCCGATGGACCGCTTTTGGGTTAATGGATTGGGCATTGTTTTTTTTATTTCTATTATGGTAACTCTGGTCGGTAACATCATCGTTAACTTCGATACTTCCCGAGCGGACATTGTTGAGCAGCTGAACATTGCAGATGACTTTAGAATAATGCAATCACTCGTAACCGTAGTTCCTCCCGCTTACACAAACAAACAAAGCTTTAAACAAACTTCTTTAGATTTATCTATTCCAGAGGGCAGTGAAATAAAGTGGTCAATAGAGTTCAATAAAGACGTTTCTTTGATTAATTTAGTGAGTACAGATAAAAGTCCCTTAGCACAAAGTATATCTAACACGTTTCGTCACGATATTAGTTCAATTATTTTTCAATCAACACTTTATCGATTTGAAGTCAATGATCAAGAAAACCGCAAAACGGACTTTCACCGAATCGAAGTTCAATCAGATGTTACCCCAAAAATTAAGTGGTTATCACCTGAAGCTTCAGTCGTTGAAAAGTTTTTTAGACTCGCCCCATCATTGAAGTTAGCAGCGGAAATTAAAGACGATTATGGAATATCTAAGTTACAAATGATTGTTACCGTTGCCAAGGGCAGCGGAGAAAATGTTAAGTTTCGAGAAAAAGTTGTCGATGTGCCTTTTGAAATCAATGAAAGGCATGAAGCGGATGAAGTTTTTGTATCGTTTTTACAAATCCTAAATTTGAATGATTATGAAATGGAGGCCGGCGATGAAATGTATCTTAAATTGCGAGCTGTCGATAACAAATCACCTAGCCCACAAACGACCGATTCGTCATCGCTTATCATACGTTGGCTAGAACCCTCTGAAACAGAAATCAGTGATGACCCAATTCAAATTCGATTCACAGCCGAATTCTTCCGAAGTCAAAGACAAATTATCATCGATACCGAGCAGTTAATTGCAGAGCGTATGTCAGTCACAGAAGATATGCTCAGAGAAAAATCGGTTGATATTGGATTTTCTCAAAAAGACTTAAAAGAAAAGTATGGCCAGTATTTAGGCGATGAGTTCGCTGATGAAACAGGTGGTGCATTGGTAAGCCATGCAAGTATCTCAAGTCATGTTGACTTATCAAAGGATCATGATGACCATACTGAAGCCTACTCAGAAGAAAAGCATGCCAGCGAGCATCATCATGAGAAACATGAAAACGAGTTTTCAAACTCAAATAACAGTAACCTTGATGATGGTAGAAGCGCGTTGATTGAAGAATATATGCACAATCATGGTCATACTGAAATTGCTCCTTTATCACAACAAGATCCCAAAAGCTTAATGAAGTCTGCAGTTGCCCATATGTGGCAGGCAGAAATGTATTTAATGCTTTCCGAACCAGAAAAAGCCCTTCCTTTCGAGAAAGAAGCCTATGAATACTTACGCAAAGCGAAACAAGCTGAGAGAATCTATGTGCAAAGACTCGGCTTTGCACCACCTCCCGTAGACGTATCTCGCCGATACAAGGGCAAACTCAATTCCATTGATTCTCAAAAAATTGGTCAACCACAACGACAGTTGCTCAGTGACGATCAAGTTCAAATGCAAAGGCTATACGAGTTGCTCCTAAGTGATCGAAACGCGTTTTCATTAGAAAATAAAGAATATTTGCAGCTACATCTGTCAAATTTGAGTCGTTCGCTACTCGAACAAACACAAGAAAACACTCAGCACTTAGAGTTTGCACAGCAAATTGAAAATCTGTTAACCCATTTATCAGCACATCAATCATGGTGTAGTGGATGCAAAAGCCAATTACAACGTATTCTAGCGACCCTTAGTGGTAACGCTCCGAGCCAATTGACTCGAAAGAGCACAACTTCAAACCTATCGACAAATGAGCTAATCAACTATCAACAAAAGTTGATTGAATTTCGCGTGTCAATGAATAAACAAGAGGAGACACCTTAAATATGGACTCCCTCTTTTATTATTTATTAACGGCTCTACTACTCGTATTTATTGGGCTCTATTTGATTAAGCGGTATCACCAAGTCAAATCTAGCTTATCTCCTTCGGTACGTTTAATTTATTTATCCCTATCTAGCTTAGTGATGATCTTTTTGGGAATGCTTATATTCTCAGTTAACGCACCAATCTCTGAACAACTGTACGCGACCCTGATCACCAGTGACAATGATTCTGATATCATTTTACCTGATAGAACTACGTACCGATTGAGAGCAGGTGATGTTGCAGAACGCACAAACCCTAACAATTTAGTTGATCCAAATGAGTTATTACTACGGCAACCTAAACTGGAACATATCGACATAACAGGAGATGGACTGTATCTCAATCAATTAGAAAGTTTTAGTATAAGTTCTGTTGGCTTCGAGCCATCTGAAGTTATTGATGGCTTTATTCTCAATGAAGTCAGTTATCCGCAACAGCTGGGCGATTCATTGATTATCTATGGAGGGTATCAATCTAAAGACACGGAGCATATAGAAAATACCCAAATATTAGTGGTGGACTTGAGCAAGGAGGTCATTGCACGTGGAATAGAATATAGCTTGGTTAATGATAATCAAAATGCTTCAATAAACACCTTTCAATTTAAAGTACAACTAACTCCAAAACTTTATGGTAAACAAGAATTATTCTTGCAAGCAAGAATAGGAGATAGCATTGTTGCAAGCGAACCATTGTTTTTCTATTTTGAAAAGCAACAAGCATTCAATGCATTATTATTACAATCGAGCCCATCATTTGAGTTTAATCATTTAAAACACTGGCTTTCGAGCAATGGAGCAAAAATTGATGTAGAGATTAAGATCAGTAAATACGCTAACAAATCGCTACAGATAGATTCTGAAAAATCAAACAACAAAGCTAATCTAAAAACTCAAACAAAAAGTCTAAATGACAGAGAACAGCGCTTCGATCTTGTGATTGCTGATCTATCTCGATTATCAGAGCTTACAACAATTGAAATAAAACAACTTATTTTAGAGGTACAATTAGGAACGCAATTATACATTATCATTGATCGTTCGGTCTCTGAGTCAGAACAAAGATTCTTGCAACAACTTAATCTTGGCAAACCACTTGAGCCTACACAAATTTCAAACCTAGAATTGATTCCTAAAATCAAAAGAAGAGACTCTGCAAACAATAATAATCTAGACTTCACCGGATTACGTTTCATCAGCAATGAGTATTATGCAATTCCATTTCCTTTGAGACGAGCACCTTTTAAAATTAATCTAACATCGGAGTTGGTTGAATCTTTACAGTCTCAAAATAATGATTCATTAGTAATTAATAAACCATTGGGTTTAGGCGGTATCAGTTTGTCTTTAGTGACTGATAGTTACCGCTATAAACTTGCTGGAGAAAGCGAACTCTATTCGGTGTTATGGAAACAAATGCTACCTGTTATTTTTCATCGAGACTTTTCGATCTCCGCAAATCATTTATATGAGCCCATATTGCTGAAAGGGCAGTGGGTAGAATTGTGCACAGAATCCAATGAGGCGACCTTTGTAACAGTCCATCATGAGTCTGATACTCTAGATAACAACACTAGTAACCATCAAACCCAATCGATGCTGCAACTCTCTCAACTTTCTGGATCAAAACTCTGTAATGGATTTTGGCCTGATCGAATTGGTTGGTATCGAGTAGAAAATTCTAATAATAAAGATGAGAATTGGTTTTATGTGCATTCAAATAAAAATTGGCAAGCTCAACAGCAATTGACCAAACAAAAAGCGACTCAAAGTTTCGTAAATACTATACACAATTATTCTGAACGAGAAACAGCGAACATCAGTATTTGGAAAAGTTCGCATTTAATTCCACTATTGCTTTTACTGCTATTTTCTATTTGGGTAATAGAACGACGGTATAATCTTGATTAACCACTTGTTATTAAATGTTACCATACAAAGGAGATTGTAATAAATCGACCCAATCGTTAGAGCTTAGTTCAGCTAATGGATTTTGTGATTGGCTGATCAGCTCCTCATACAACAGTGATTTATTTTGCTGCATGATTTGGATTTTTTCTTCAACCGAATCTTTACAAATCAGCTTATACACAAACACTGGTTTATCTTGTCCGATACGATAGGCGCGATCACTGGCTTGATTTTCAGCTGCTGGATTCCACCAAGGATCAACATGAATCACAGTATCGGCTGCGGTTAAATTAAGTCCGGTACCACCCGCTTTTAAACTGATCAAAAAAACCGGAAAGTTTAAAGTTTGAAATTGGTTAACCAAACTGGTTCTATTTTGGGTTTTACCGGTGAGTTTTATACAGTTAATGTTAAGAGACTTTAAGTCGGCTTCGATCAAATCGAGCATTGAGGTGAATGATGAAAAAATTAAAACTCGGCGTCCTTCTTCTATCATTTCCGGCAATGTGTTACGTAGCCATTCTGTTTTGCAAGAGTTAAACTGTAGCGTAGTATCCATATTGAGCAAGTTTGGATGATTACAAATTTGGCGTAGTCGAAGCAACGCATTTGCAATGCTTAGTTTGTTATTTTTAGATTGATACAGCACCTTTGAAACTTCTTCTAACGCTGCTAAGCGTACCGCTTCGTAAGCATTACGCTGTTCTGGTAACAACTCAAGGGATTGGATAATTTCTGTTTTTTCGGGTAGCTCAGTAGCTACTTCGGTTTTAGTGCGTCTAAGAATAAACGGCTTCACTCGTTTTTTAAGTTCTTCAAGCAAATCTATATCTTTATCTTTTTCAATAGGTGTGCGGTAGAACTGATTAAAATCAGATTTTTTACCCAATATATCGGGCATTAGAAAATTCATTAAACTCCAGAGTTCTCCAATATGATTTTCCATTGGCGTACCGGTCAAGCATATTCTTTGGCGAGCTTTTAATCGCATCACCATTTTGTAAATCTGGCTAGAAGAGTTCTTAATGGTTTGTGCTTCATCCAACACCACCACA
>JBFHSP010000177.1:0-6192 GCA_041591085.1 Kangiellaceae bacterium
ACTGAAAACACGACCAGCCAAATCAAATTTAGATCCATGACAAGGACAGAAAAATCCACCACCTTCTTGAGGTGACAACTCTTTTTGATGTTGAGGAACACAACCTAAGTGAGTACAAATACCAACCACAACAAACACGTTGTCTTTTATAGATCGGTTTTGACCAGTAATATACGCAGGCTGCTTAGTTTCTGGTTTTTTTGAGTCTGGATCTTTCAATAATTCATTAATTGATGCCAACTTATCTAAAACCGTTTGCGTGCGCTTTACCACAAAAATAGGTTTTCCACGCCACTCAGTTTTAATATATTGACCATCACCTATTTTAGAAAGATCAACTTCTACCGGTGCACCAGCTGCTTCAGCTCTCGCACTTGGACTCCAAGATTTAACAAAAGGTACCGCTATTCCTACCGCGCCTACTGCGCCTACTGCAGAAGTAGACCATAATAGAAAGCGCCGGCGACTGTTATCCACACCGTCTTTACTCATGCGGTTTGTCTCCCCATCGGACTGCTAAAATGAATTCGTTATAATTGTTACGTTATTTAAATAAAAGGTTGGCATTAAAAGCAAACCTTTTAAACCGTCAAATAATATAGAATGCATCGAAGAAAGACAAGAAAAAAGCCTTTGACGTAATCTATCCTATTGAATTTAAAGACAATATATTTGAGATTTATTTTTTACAGGCAAGAAAAAAACGCCCACTTTAGTGGGCGTTAAATTAAGCAAAGCTGAGAGAAAAAAATTAACGCTTAGAGAATTGAGGACGTTTACGAGCTTTGTGTAAACCAACTTTCTTACGCTCAACTTCACGAGCGTCACGAGTTACAAATCCTGCTTTTCTTAACTCTGGGCGTAATTCTTCGTTGTACTCCATAAGAGCACGAGTAATACCGTGACGAATGGCGCCGGCTTGACCAGTTCCACCACCGCCAGTAACGGTTACGAAAACGTCGAAAGATTCTAAGCTTTCAGTTAATTCAAGTGGTTGACGAACCATCATGCGTGATGTTTCGCGACCAAAATATTCGTCAATTGTGCGACCATTAATAGTAATCGCGCCCGAACCTGAACGTAAAAATACACGAGCAGTTGAGCTTTTGCGACGACCAGTACCGTAATATTGTTCTGCCATTTCTCAATACCTTCTTAAATGTTCAGTTCTTTTGGCTGTTGTGCAGCATGTGAATGCTCAGGGCCAACAAAAACACGTAATTTTTTAAACATAGCCCGACCTAAAGGATTGTTAGGTAACATACCTTTAACCGCACTTTGGATAATTCTCTCTGGAGCGCGTTCACGTAACTTTTCTAAAGTCATTGAACGTAATCCACCTGGGTATTCAGAATGACGATGGTACATTTTCGCAGCTTCTTTGTTGCCAGTAACCGCCACTTTCTCAGCATTAACAACAATGATGTAATCGCCAGTGT
This sequence comes from Kangiellaceae bacterium, assembly GCA_041591085.1. GTDB lineage: Bacteria > Pseudomonadota > Gammaproteobacteria > Enterobacterales > Kangiellaceae > Pleionea. The sequence continues at coordinate 1,440 of JBFHSP010000177.1, forward strand.
CCACATGAGGAGTGAACTCGGCTTTATGCTTGCCGCGTAAACGACGAGCAATTTCAGTAGCAAGACGACCTAAAGTCTTGCCATCAGCGTCGACGACAAACCAGTCGCGCTTTACTGTTTCAGGTTTTGCAGTGAATGTTTTCATTTCTCTCAGCTCTCAAAAAGGCTTTGCTTTACTTACTTTCAGCTCGATAAGGCAAAATAACCCCTCGAGCCGCTAAAAAAGAGCGCGAATTTTACAGAAAGCGATAGCCAGTTACAAGTGTTTTTGCTATTTGTTTCTAACAATCGAGGGGATTTCTTAAAGACTATATTTTAGGCTGTTTTTGCATTTAACAACACTTTTTTTGATGCATAGGCTTATTAATAGTGTCAACATGCAAGAAAACCCTTAAAAACAAGCCATTTTTTTAAATTCGCTCTTTATTTCCGGATTAGAATAGTATAAAAACAGGGGGTCTAGAGAGACAACTCTCAAATCAAAACAATAATCACTTGGATTTATATTATTTACCTTAAAGGGGAAACTTATGGCGGCCAAACCAAAGAAAGTAGCAAAAAAGGCACCTGCAAAGAAAGCAGCAGCGAAAAAAGCACCTGCAAAGAAAGCACCTGCAAAGAAAGCACCTGCAAAGAAAGCAGCGGCCAAGAAAGCGCCTGCGAAAAAAGCTGTAGCCAAAAAACCAGCAGCAAAGAAAGCCACAGGCATCAGTGCTCGCTTTAATAAATCTCAAATGCTAAATGAGCTATCAGAGAAAACCGAGCTTTCAAAAAAGCAAGTGTCTAGCGTTCTCGATGAACTAACGTCAGTGATCGAACGTCATTTACGTAAAAAAGCCTGTGGTGAATTTGTAATGCCAGGCTTATTTAAAATGCAAACTGTTCGTAAACCAGCGACAAAAGCTCGTAAAGGCATTAACCCATTTACTGGTGAAGAAACCATGTTCAAAGCAAAACCAGCTAAAACCGTGGTTAAAATTAGACCATTGAAAAAATTAAAAGAAATGGCTGAGTAATTCAGCAAACCATTAAAAAAGCTCGCTTGATAGAGACAAGCGAGCTTTTTTATTGCCTTAATTTTGAGTTTTTAGACACACACTTATTAAAGCTTAAATTGGGAAACCATTTGTTGTAACTGCTCCGCAAGCTTGGCCAGTTGTTGACTTGCCGACAAACTTTCATTAGCTCCTTGGGCGTTTTGCTCAGCTAAAGTTGAAATATTGGTAATGTTTTCGTGCATTTCATTGGTTACAGCACTTTGTTCTTCAGCTGAACTAGCGATATGAGTACTCATATCGTTAATTACACCAACAGCTCGAGTAATTGACTCAAGTGCTTCACCTGCTTTTGCGGTTTGGTCAACACTGACTCTCGCTTCCGTTTGGCTCTTCTCCATGACCGCAACCGCATCTTTAGTACCATTTTGTAAACGCTCAATCATATCTTGAATTTCAGAAGTCGACACTTGAGTTTTGCTAGCCAAGGTTCGCACTTCATCGGCAACCACCGCGAAGCCTCTACCTTGCTCTCCGGCACGAGCGGCTTCAATTGCTGCATTAAGAGCAAGTAAGTTAGTTTGATCAGCAATACCTCGAATAACATCGAGTACCGAGCCAATATTGTCGCTGTACTCGTTTAATTTATCGATAACATGAGATGCGCGCTCGATTTCACCAGCTAGCCGATTAATGGTTGCGACATTTTCTCTAACAATGCTTTGTCCTTTTGTTGTTTCAGTATTGGCGTCTTGTACCTCGCCTAAAGTTGAGTTTGCACTATTGGCTACTTCGTTTACTGTCGCGGTCATTTCCGCCATAGCGGTAGCAACAAGCTCAGTTTGTTGTTTTTGCCGATTAATGGATTCGTGTCCTTGACGAGCTATCGCTGCTGTTTGTTCAGCACTTGCGGCTAATTGTTGAGATCCACTGGCTATGCCTCCTAGTATATCTCTTAGCTTAGTCGTTAGATGACCTACACTGTCGAATAATTCGCCAAATTCATCATGACTGGTTGGGTATACTTTTTGAGTTAGGTCCCCATCAGCTAGTTTGGCAATAATCGCAACTGTTTCCTCTAATGGTTTACGAATACTGCGGTTAACATATAAAGAAATTCCGACGCCTACGCCGATTGCGATAACAGAAAAAGTAATTATTAAGGAAAATGTTCCTGTTACTTGCTCAACAGCGGTTTCCTTTGACTGGTCGGCAAAATCTTTGACCTTGTCCATTCCAGCGCGCAAGTCTTCAATAGAATTAGAAAGTAATTTTTCCGCATCGACCAACTGTTTAGATGAAGATGCCGCCGCATTTAATCGCTGAATTTGTTTTGCAAGTAACCCTGACGAAGAATCTCCTAACCGAGTAAACTTAGTTAACGCGCCACTCATTTCACCATAATATTCTGAAGAACGAGCTTTATTTGATAACCCATTAAATTTTTCCATAACTGAATCAGTTATGGCTTGAAAATCGCGATTTACCGTCGCAATGGTTTCTGTATTATCTAGATTCAAAGCATCTGTAGTACTGATAGTACCTTCTCGAATTAAGTTCCCCATAGAGCGAACCGAACTGAGGTCGTCTCCGGATAATTCTTCTGAAAGGTCATAAACCAAACTATCCAACTCGTCAGCTACATCCTCAAATGAGCTACGGTCACTGCTTATCTCACTTCTTAAGGTAAGTTCTTGTCGGTGAGAGCTAAATACACCCGGAATACTGGAAAAATAAGATTCGACATTGTCTGAAGCGGATCTAAATGCTTTGGTAATTTCTGGATGGTTTTGCGCTAAAGTTAACATCACACTACGTTTACGATCATATTCATCTTGAAGTTCATTAAATTGCACTTCAAATGCACCTAACTGATCAATTACATGTGCTTTTTGATGTCGATTTGCTCTGTCGTTTGCTTCAAGCAGGGTTGAAACCATTTCTCCAGAAATTCGCAGCATTGGTGTGGCTTCATCGACCACGCTTTCCATGGTTTTGTTAATGTTATTGACGCCCATCAAACTGACAAGGCTGATAGTTAAGAGCAACAACACGACAATAGCAAAGCCACCGGCAATCCGAGCTGATACAGTTAAATTCATAAAGTTTCCCGCTTATTTTGAACGCCCCACTATCAAAACCGAGGCTTTTGTACTTTTTAGAACTATAGGATCAAAGCTTAGATCATGATTTTACTTTTTGCTAACAATCCTCTCAAAAGGGTTATCGGCAGAAAACTTAGAGAATTTAGAGACTTAGGAGAATATCTTAATAATATTCTCCTAGTATTGGATTAGAGTGTTTGGAGAACTTTAATTCGTTGTTCTAACGGTGGATGAGAAGCCAGTAAACTCGCTAAATTCATTTTACCACCAGTAATGCCAAAGGCTGTCATTGTACTAGGCATCGAATTAACCATCTCTGATTCAGCTTGAAGCCGAGCTAGGGCAGAAATCATTCCGGACTTGCTTGCCAACTGCGCACCAGCTAAATCAGCCTTGTATTCACGGCGGCGACTAAACCATGCCACTATCACTGAGGCCAAAATTCCAAGAATAATTTCAGCAATGAAAGTAGTAATGTAATAACCGATCCCTAATCCACGCTCTGTTTTGAAAATAACACGATCGACGGTATGACCAATAATCCGAGCAAAAAACATGACAAAGGTATTCACTACCCCTTGAATTAGGCTCAAAGTAATCATATCGCCGTTGGCGACGTGGCCAATTTCATGTGCCAGCACCGCTTTTACTTCTTCTTTATTGAATCGATAAAGAAGGCCTTCACTCACAGCAACTAGGGCATTATTTTTGTTCCAACCTGTGGCAAAAGCATTTGATTGCTGCGAAGGAAATATTCCCACTTCGGGCATACCAATATTCGCCTTCTGTGCCAGCTCACTCACAGTTTCAAGTAACCAACGCTGCTCACTATTGGCTGGCTGAGTTATGACACGAGTACCTGTAGAGCGCTTGGCCATCCATTTAGAAATGAATAAGGAAAATATCGATCCAGTCATACCTATGATAAAACAAAACACCAGAAGTGCTTGTAAGTCTAAATCGACTCCATTGGCTTGCATGAGCCCATTAAAGCCTAAAAGACTTAAAGTAATGCTAGCTAGTAAAACAACCGCGAGGTTGGTTAATAAGAATAAGCCTATGCGAAGCATAACAACTCCAATCAGTTAATTTGATGTCCCTTAGATGGTGGTTCAGCCCAAAAATTCAATGGTTATTGACCTTTAAAATTTGTAAGAAAAGTTGCATAAAAAAAGGCTCTACAAGTAGAGCCCTTTTTAGGTTTTGTTGCTTGAGTTTAGAATGAATAACCTACACGTACATAGTAGTATCCACCGTTGAAGCCATAGGGAGAGGTAACTGGGTACTCAGCCCCGACAATATCAGCCCAAGGGTTTTTGTCTGGGTATTCGTCAAACAGGTTTTGAGCACCAACAACTAAGTTAATGCTGTCATCCAAATCATAACCTACTTCTAAGTCAACCGTCGCGGCACGTCCAACCTCGATAGGTAAGTCACCATCATCTAAATGGGCTTCATAAAACCCTGAGTAATGGTTATATCGGAGCGTTGTTCTCCAATCTCCTTTTTTATAGTTCATCGAAATTGTAGCTCTCACATCTGGCAAATTCTCTTCGAGCTGACGAATGCGTGTGTCACTTAATGTTAATGAGTTTACACTGTCGACTTGGGTATCAGTCCAGTTATAAACTAGCCCAAAGTCGGCATCGCCAT
>JBFHSP010000178.1:0-6190 GCA_041591085.1 Kangiellaceae bacterium
CAGCTTAGTAACAGTTTATCGGGTATGCAATCTAGCGCTTCGTCTCAGCAGCAAGTGTTGCGAGATCTGCTCCAAGCCGTATTTTCGTTGGCAAGCGATCACGCGCAAGATTTTAATTTATCCGGCAGGGCGCAAAATATATTAAAGGCATACGTTGCTATGGGTGCAAAACTGCAAGAAGTAAAAGTGGCAGGAAGCACCATAAGCGAAGAATTTCGTGATGCTGCAGAAAAAATGAAAACCGTTGAAAAACTGTTAAGCGATATAAAAGGTATTACCGATCAAACCAATTTGCTTGCATTAAACGCAGCCATTGAAGCGGCGCGAGCGGGTGATGTAGGTCGAGGGTTTGCAGTGGTCGCGGACGAGGTTCGAACTTTATCGCAACGAACCAATCAGTTTAGTACCGATATTGCAGTGAACATTAATAGCATTGCCGCCGCCTTTGCCAAAGTAAATACCGATATGTCCATGATCAATAATTTAGATTTAGCGGTGATTGAGCAAAGTGAACAAACCATTTTATCGATTTTTGATGATGTTGATTCAGTGATAAAACAGGCTAAAAAACACAGCGAGCAGGCAAAAGTATTAGCGGAAAAAATGGATAGTGACGCGAGCAGTGGCGTTATTTCGATGCAATTTGAAGATATGGTGCAACAAATTTTCAGTCATTTAAATCAAAGGCTTAACGTGCTGCAGAATTTTTGTATAAACGCTCAAGAGCTTCCTGAACATTTAAAGTATTCAGAGCGTACCGAAAAGTTAAACCAGTTAATTGCGCAAAGAGCAGAACAGTTACAATCGCTTAGAAAAGTAGTTAATCAACAAGGCGTTAATACAGGCGAAGTTGATTTGTTCTGAGAATCCTGTTTTACCGTCAAGGTTTTTAAAGTAGAGACTTATAACCCGATTCAATCAGTGTTTTGGTGTTAGGTTTAAAACCATGCCAAATTTCAAAAGATAACGCCGCTTGTGAAACTAGCATGCCCCATCCATCAGAATAAGCTGCACAATGTTTGGCTTGGCAGGCCTGCTTAAAAGCTTCGGCTCTTGTGCCATAACTAATATCGTAAATCCCCATTTTAGGAAACAAGCCTTGTGGCAATTGCTCTAAATAAAGTTCGCCTTGTTCGCTCATGGTATTAACCACTAAGTCAAAATCGTTGTTCGAATCGTCTTTAAAAACTTGAATATTGCCAAGGGTAGAAAACTGGTTCAGCAAACGTTGAGCTTTATCGTAGGTTCTGTTTAACAAGGTGATAGAGGCGCCGAGTTGTAACAGTTGTGGAATAATGCTTCTGGCAGCGCCGCCTGCACCCAATATTAAAATGTTTAGAGCTGATAAGTCACCAAACCAATTTAACCATTTAAGGTGTTCGATAAAGCCTTGTCCATCGGTAGTGTCGCCTTTTAGGCTGCCCTCTTCATTTTTCCAAAGGGTGTTGACTGATCCGCTAAGCTTGGCCCGCTCGGTAGTGAAGTCACAAAGTTGAAAAGCCGTCTCTTTATGCGGCAGGGTTACGTTGAGCCCGGTCATACCTTGATTGAATAAATGATCAACTTTTTCACTGAACTCTTCGGGGGCACACTCAATTTTAATATACATCATCGACAATCCGCATTGACGAGCGTAAGCAGAATGGATCTGTGGCGACATGCTGTGCTCAACAGGTTTTCCAATCACTCCACAATGCTTGACCGATACTGGCATACAAAATACTGAGGTTACGACAAAGACTTTCGAGTTTATCGCGCGTACAGGTGTTCATTCAAATAACATTCAGTGGTTTTATTACCATCGCTCTTTAAGTTGTTAGGTTTCGCAGTTTTATCCCTAAGTTATCTTCTTTTCACTATTCAGATTGAATTCATTTACGCTTTGTTACTTTTAAGGCTCGCCATCGGACGATTGCTATGCTACTGTATTGCACTGGTATCACACTAAAACATTAAATGGATAGGTTTTCTATGTCTGCTTTAAATACACAAGTATTAAAATCGTCACTAGGTAAAGCAAAAGCGATGATGGTTTTAAGCTCTGCTCTTACTTTATTGTTATCTGGCTGCATCATCACAGTTAAAGATGGTGATTACCATAAGGGTTGGGAGCAGCGTCAAACTGATAATCGAGAAATCATCAGCGATTTAGCCGTTGGCACTTCACTAACTGAGGTGAAAAAAGAGATGGGTATTCCCGATGATTCAGAGTCTTTAGTAATCAACGGTACGCAATATAAGGTGCTTTATTACAGAACTCATCATAATCATGAAGATGGCAAAACCACTCGTGATGAAACCACGCCATTAATTTTTAAAGACAACGTATTGATTGGTTGGGGTACTCGTATGCTCAATCAAATCGGTCAATAGTTAAACCGGCAATACCGAAACCGATCATTACGATTCAGGTCATTACTAAACAGATCATTGCGAAACAGATCATTACGATAATCGGTATTAACCAAAAAAAGGTCGTAACGAAACAAGATATTACGCACAGGGCTCTAGGCATTTATCGCTAGAGCCTTTTTTTATGGTTCTATAAACTGATGCTCTGATTTGATTAAGTCCAAGGATTGGGCATGAGTTTATCCCACAGTTATTCGCGGGCCGGTGTTGGTATTGAAGCGCCGCTCGTTACTATAGAAACCCACTTATCGAACGGATTGCCAGCGCTTTCAATAGTTGGGCTACCTGAAGCCGCCGTGCGCGAAAGCAAAGATCGGGTTCGTTCTGCCCTTATTAATACTCAACTCGATTTTCCTAGTCAGCGCACTACGATTAATTTAGCGCCTGCCGACTTACCTAAAGATGGCTGCCGCTTTGATTTGCCCATAGCCATTGGTATTTTGGCAGCAAGCTCGCAAATTCCTATCCAAAAACTTGAAGATTACGAGTTTGTTGGCGAGCTAGCGCTTTCTGGCGAGTTGCGTCCTATTCACGGCATATTGCCCGTTGCTTTAGCGGCTAAAAAGGCAGGCAGAACTTTGGTATTGCCAAAAGCCAATGCTGAAGAAGCGGCTTTAGCCGGAGGCGAGCAGCTCATTGCTAATCATTTGCTTGATGTCGTAGCGCATTTGCATGGTCAACAACGGCTTGCCTTTAACCAAAATGAATTAACCGAGATCAGTGCCAGCCAGCCGCCTAATTTAATCGATGTGAAAGGGCAGTTTGCTGCCAAGCGAGCGTTAGAAATAGCGGCTGCAGGCAAACATAATCTGCTATTTATTGGCCCACCCGGTACTGGAAAAACTATGTTGGCGAGTCGTCTTGCGGGATTACTACCGCAACTTACCGACGATGAAGCGGTGGATTGTGCTGCGATTGCTTCTATCAGTGGGCAGGCCGTTTCAGCTAAAACCTGGAAACTGCGTCCGTTTCGCGTGCCGCACCATACCGCATCGGCGGTGGCGCTGATTGGCGGCGGAAGTCAGCCAAGGCCGGGAGAAGTCTCATTGGCACATCATGGCGTATTGTTTTTAGATGAACTACCAGAGTTTGATCGCAAGGTATTAGAAGTACTGCGTGAGCCGCTTGAGTCAGGCACTGTTACTATTTCTAGAGCGGCGCGCCAAGCCGAATACCCAGCGCGGTTCCAACTGATTGCCGCCATGAATCCGTGTCCTTGTGGCCACTTTGGCAATCAACGTGGGCATTGTCGTTGCACCCCCGATCAAATTCGGCGTTATTTGCTCAAACTGTCTGGGCCGTTTTTAGATCGCATCGATCTCCACGTTGAAGTGCCGCTTTTAAGCAAAAAAGAGTTTATTGGCGAGGTGGCTTCACAATCGGAATCGACTGAACAAGTCAGAGATAGAGTTGAGCGCGCCCATAAAATCCAACGCGTTCGTCAAAGCAAGCTTAATGGTGATCTGCAAGCTCGCGAGCTTGATAAAGAGCTATTGATAAAGCCAGAAGCGCGTGAGTTTGTGCTGCAAGTGATGGAAAAGCTTGGGCTTTCCGCTAGAGCGTATCACCGCATATTAAGGGTGGCGCGTACTATTGCCGATTTAGCTGAAACTGAACTGATCGATCAAAGTCACATCAGCGAAGCCATTGGTTATCGTAAAGTTGAACGAATGATGCAGCAGGTATAGTCATTAAGGCTAAAGCATCGGTTAAATAACTTAAAAAGTACAAAGCAGACACAATCAAGACCATGTAAAATACCCGGCCAATTTGTTGTTTTGGATTTTTAAGTGAGCCACCAATTAAACGATCGTCAACATCTAGCTGTCACCACGGTGGAATCACCGCTATTGGTTTTAGCCGGTGCTGGCAGTGGCAAAACCTCAGTGATCACCACCAAAATTGCTCACCTTATTCAAAACTGCGGCTACAAACCGAATCATATTGCGGCAGTCACGTTTACCAATAAAGCCGCTAAAGAAATGAAAGAGCGAGTGAATAAAATGCTCGCTGGTAATACTCGTGGTTTGATTGTGTCTACCTTTCACAACCTAGGCTTAAACATTATTCGGCGCGAACATTCTTCATTAGGCTTTAAAAGCAACTTCACTATTTTTGATGAACAAGATTGTTTAAGCCTTTTACGAGAGTTGTGCCATAAAAATGCCGATGCCGATAAAACCGAACTGCAGTTGATACAAAATAAAATCAGCCAATGGAAAAATCAACTGCTCGATCCGCAACAGGTGATTGCTACTTCAAGCCTTGCTGATGACGTGGCGCACGCCAATGTGTACCAAGCTTACGATCGATCCATGCGCGCATATAACGCGGTCGACTTTGATGACTTGATCCGTTATCCGGTGGTACTGTTTCGCACTCATCCTGATATTTTAACACGCTGGCAACATAAAATTCGTTATTTGCTAGTGGATGAGTACCAAGACACCAACACCTGTCAGTACGAACTTGTTAAACTGATTTGTGGTCAGTACGGTGTATTTACCGTGGTGGGTGATGATGATCAATCCATTTATTCTTGGCGCGGAGCCCAGCCAGAAAATTTAGCCTTGTTGCAACAAGATTATCCCAATTTAAAAGTAGTCAAGTTAGAACAAAATTATCGTTCGTATGGCCGTATTTTAAAATCGGCCAACCAAGTTATTGCGAATAACCCACACGCGTTTGAAAAAGCCTTATGGTCCGATAAAGAATACGGTGATCCGATAAAAGTTTTAGCTACCGATGATGAGTTAAACGAAGCTGAACGAGTCGCTAATGAATTGCTCGCACATAAACTCAGAAATAATACGCTTTATAGTGACTATGCCATTTTATACCGAGGTAATCATCAATCGCGTTTTTTTGAAAAAGCGCTCATAGAAAAACAAATTCCTTATAAGGTTACTGGAAGTACTTCGTTTTTTTCACGCGCAGAAATTAAAGATGTTTTGGCGTACATTCGGATCTTAGTTAATCCTGCTGACGATAATGCATTTTTACGCATAGTTAATGTACCACGCCGCGAAATAGGGCCTACTACTTTAGAAAAATTGGGTCTGTATGCCTTGCAACATCACATTGGTATTTACGAAGCTTGTTTTGCTGATGATTTAGCGGAGCATTTAAACCCAAGAAGTTTAGGTGCAGTCACACGATTTGCCGAAACACTCGCGCGCGCTGCCGATAACGCCAAACGTGGTGATACCATGAAGGTGTTACATGAGTTACTCGCCTACATTGGTTATCACGGATATTTATACGACAACTCTTCAAGCCCAAGAGCAGCGGATTATAGGTGGCGTAATGTCGAGCAACTTTTGGAGTGGATTGAAAAAGAGCTGGATAATTTTGCCGAAGAAGAAGAGCCACTTGCTAAAGCAGTTAATAAATTATTATTGCGTGAAATGCTGGATAGAAACGAAGAAGAAGCCGATACCAATGAAGTGCAATTAATGACCTTGCATGCCTCTAAAGGATTAGAATTTCATCATGTGTATTTGGTTGGAATGGAAGAAGAACTACTGCCACATCGCTCCAGTATTGATGAAGACAATATTGAAGAAGAACGTCGCCTCGCCTACGTTGGAATTACTCGAGCGCAAAAAACGTTAACCCTTTCTTACGCGCGGCAACGAAAACGTTATGGCGAAACCGTTGATGTTGAACCGAGCCGATTTTTGTTTGAAATGCCTGAAGACGATTTAATGTGGGAAGAGAAAAAATTACCTCTCACCGAAGAAGAGCGACAAAGCAAAGGCCGTGAAAATTTAGCGCG
>JBFHSP010000179.1:0-6135 GCA_041591085.1 Kangiellaceae bacterium
ACTCTTAACTCTTAACTCTTAACTCTTAACTCTTAACTCTTAACTCTTAACTCTAAAATTTAGTCTCTAGCTTCTATGCTCAACTTGACCGTTTCGCGATCATCATTTTGTTGCAACCGAACTGACTTCACTTGCCTATTTTTTCAAGGTTAATGTGATTAACCAAACTCGAGTATATTTCTTGTAAAGTGTCTATTCTAAGCCATAGGGAATCAATACTTATAATTTTTAAAAAAGACGTTCATTATCCACGAAATAGCCAATAAATCGAGTTTGCCAACACTTTTGTTATTAAATTCATTAAAAGCAATTGATTTAAACGTTACTGGCAGGCAGTTAACTTAAACTCTTCTAAAGCATTACGACAGTCGGCCCGAGCAAAATCAGCCACTTTGCTCTGATAACGCTTACAAATAGCCTCATTGGCTTGGTTTTGTTCGGCCTCAGAATCTACTGTGTAAAGCTCTTGAATGATCCATCGACATTGGGTGCTCACTTCAAACGCTATAAAGGCTTCCATTTGCTGCTGCTTATAGTTTGAAACCTCTCTAATTTGTGGCTCACTCGAAGAGTTTGGTTTATTGAATGCATCCCCCTTTTGCTGCTGATACCTTAGTAAGTCGGCTGATCCTACAAATTCATGAAATTGAATACCCGCGGCGGGTGGCTCAGCAGTAATCTGAATTGCTCCCGAACTATCGGTCCATTGATACAATGTTTGTTTTTGATCGACCTTAGAGATCAAATCGTGGATCGGCTGCAAGCTAATAAATCCCTGCAACTCCAAAAACATAAGCACTGCTATCAATATGGCGAGCGCAATAATGCTCTTCAAAATGGTACGAAAAAACTCTATCATGAACGGCATTCCCTATGGATTTTTTTCATTACTAACGCAACTTGATTGATATTAAAATTTAATACTATGAACTCTTCGGTAAAAAAGCTTCTTCAAAAACATCAGCAATTGATTCAATCAGACTTTAAAAAAGTTTCGTCTCATGTGCAACGTCAAGAAGACGATTGGTATGTCAATACCATCATGCTTGAAGGCTACAATTGCCCGTTTATCTATAAAAGGCAAATTAAGTATAATTCCCTTACGGGCAGTACAGTAAATATCACTTATTATGCCGATAAACAAACAGTAGCGGGCTTTGAAATGGATGTTATGCGCGTTGTCCGAATTAAAGTGTCATAAAAGTACTAATTAATCTCAAAATCACTGGTTTGAGATTCGCAAATTAAGGTAATCTAAGATACTCTTACCTGAAGCCATCTAAGAAATCGCGAAGGATGATGAGACGAGGAATATTGAGATTAAAAAGCGCTTATCAGACAAATTAAATGAGCTTTTTGATTCGAAATTTAACCATGTATCATCTAGTGTAGCAGTTCTAAGGTAGCTTTTGGTAACTCGATCGCTTGTCGTAGCGTTAGTTTTAGAGATCGAATTCTACGTTTGAAGAACTGACAAAAGGACCATTGATGCAATCAACCGAAGGCGGCTCGATTAAGAATAATGCTATCAATCCAGAACTTTATCACGGATTCGAACTGTCGGAGTGTCGAGTTTTTCCACAAAAAGGCACAATAGAACGCCAAGGCCGCAATTATCATTTAGCGCCCAAAGCGATGGAAACCTTGTTGTTTTTAGTAGCCAATCAGCATCAAACTTGCAGTGCAGAAGAAATATTGGAGTTTGTTTGGGGAGATAAAGAGCATCATCGGGGAGTATTAACCCACGCAATCAGCGAAATCAGACATGCTCTTGACGATCATAAAGAATGCCCACAATACATCCAAACTCATGCAGGAGTAGGGTATCGGTTGATCGCAGCTAAAGCTGAGCTGGCTACTAACGTCGCATTTCCCAGTTTTTGGAATAATCCACCTTCATCAGTAGCGCAACATTCCAACGGCCAACAAAAATGGCATTTATCTTTTAGTTTATTAAAAAGCTCTCGACTATTTTCAGTTTCCATTGCGTTTGCCATCAGTACTTGGGCCATTATTCAAATTTTAGAAGTGTTATTCCCTATTTTTAATGTGCCCAACTGGGGATTACAAATAGCGGTACTGATTTTGATCATTGGCTTTCCCTTAGTCCTTCTATTTACTTGGCTAAGAGAATTAAAGAACAAAAAAATATTACTGCAGCAAGATAACTCCCCACAAAGAAAAAAGTTTTTCTTTCGCCAATTAGCGGTAGACTTTACGATCATTGGCCTTATGTCTATTGGTATCGGCTTTTTAGCCATTCACTTATTTGATTCGATCGACACGAGTGAGCGTCAAATCGCTTCTACTTCATCGGTTATTCCATTAGAGCAACCTGCTGCAATTCCAATTAATGACAATGCAATTGTTTTATTTCCATTCAAGCTATCAACTCAAAATGAACTGCCTGCTTATTTTATTAATACTTATCAAAGTGAAATGGCCAACTCGATTGCTCACTTCACTTCTTTTGATGTGGTTTCACAAAGAATTACCAATGAGTTACTCGAGCAATTTAGTAGTACGCAAATTATTAAAAAAATGGGCGCTCGCTATATTATTGATGGTTCAATCAATGAAATTCCTTTGTCACAAAAACTTTCTACAACAGAATCTTCCAGTATCAGTAGTGCTATGGTCAGAGTTCAATTGATTTTAACCGATACAAAAAATTATAAAGTACTATGGACCAAAACCATTAATCAACCCAAAAACTCATTACTGGACTTGCAGCAGCAAATGCAAAATCAAGTGGTTGAACAACTCATTTCAATGCGTGGTTCAAAAGTTGCTCAAGTAAACACCATTAATACCAAAAGCGCAGATGCTTATGAGTTTTATATTCAAGGTCAAAACGTAATGGCCGAAGCGACCAATATGGAAGACTTTGAACTGGCTGAAAAACTATTTATTAAATCATTAAGCCTTGACCGTGATTTTACTTTGGCTTCTTCGGCATTATGCAATACCTATTTAGAAAAATATGAATATTCCAAGGCAGTCAACGATTTTGAAACCGCCAAAACCGTATGCAACAACAGCTTAAATATTGATATGTTTAAGCCTGAACCCTTGACTGCTTTAGGTAACTTGTATCGTATAAGTGGTGATGATGTTATTGCCAACTCATATTTTGAACAGGCGCTTGAACAAAAGCCCAATTATCTAGCAGCAATTACCGGCAAAGCGCTGAACTATGTTGAAAATAATCAAACCGAACTTGGTGAGCAGTACTTTAAAAAAGCAATTGCTCTTGACCCGGGTCACTGGAAAGGATATCAAAACTATGGCGATTTTTTATTTGGTGTAGGCCGATATAAAGAAGCCATCGACCAATATCAGTGGGTGATTTATTTAGATAAAAACAACGCAGAAACACTAAATCGAATTGGCGCGGCTTATTATTTAAATGAAGACTTTTCCAATGCGATAAATTTTTGGGAGGAATCGATAGAGTTAGAAACGTCTGCTCGCGCTCATTCCAACTTAGGCACGGCTTATTATTTTAATGGTCAATTTAACGAAGCGGAAATTCAATATTTACAAGCCGTTGCATTGGTTCCTGATGACGCGACCATTTGGTCGAATTTAGGCGACTCGCAAAAGCAACTCAATTTAACCGAGCGAGCATTTGAAAGTTTTGAACATGCTTTAACTTTATTGCAAAAGCAATTAGAAGTGAATCCAACTAACACTAAGCTTTTAACACTTCAAGCAAAGCTAGAGTCAGAAATCGGAGCCTGTACTAGTGCAATCAATTATTTTAATCAATTGTTCGATATCGATATTGACGACCCTTACATTTATTACAGATTGGGCGTTGGAGCTCTGAATTGCGAAAAATACGAGTTGGCGCATTCATTTTTTGAGCGCTCTATAGATAAGGGATATTCCCTTCCTTTATTAAATCAGGATCCGCAATACATAAAACTCAAACATAAAATAAACTAAGGAGAAAACAAGATGAAACTTTTTTCAATCATTTTAGGAGTATTACTGTCCTTTAGTGTGATAGCGCAAGACGAATTACAAACAGAAGATGTGGAGCAGAAAACGCTGAATGATGATGCAAGTTTAACCATTACGGCTTCTGGCACTTGTGCTTCTGTGGTAACCAATACAGGAACTAGTTGCGAAGAGTGTCTAGGTAAAACCGATTGCGTTTGTAGCGAGGCCGATAAATTTATTTCTTGGCAATCGAGCGATTCGCGCGACTTTAAGATCAAGTTTAATGGCGAACGTTCTCCCTTTCCTCCCGGTTGTGCTAAAAAAATGGACAATGGCATTAAGCAATGTCGGGTTAAATCCAATGTAGATTCAGGCAGCTACACTTATGAAGTAGTTTGGGCTGGTTGCGAGAATGGTTCTGACCCTGAAATAGTAATAAAATAAAAACTAAAAGGCCTCTAGTATTTCTAGAGGCCTTAAAATGAATTAATTAAATACTATTTAATAACAATTCTCGGGTCTAAAACACATACCGCATTTCTACATCCATTAGGATCAACTGGCTCGATCGCAATATCATAGAAAAATTCATCTGCCTCTAACTTAGAAGCTTTAATTTTCCACTTACTTCTAAACTCATCTATACAATCGCTAGTATCTTCAGAAGGGCATGATACATAGGCTTTATCTTTATCTGAGTAAAAAGTCAGTTTTAATTTCTTAACACCGTAGCCCGCTTTCCAAATTAAATCGTCTCTTTCTTTTAAGCATACTGAATGCTCTTCAGGCGAAACATTAAAAGAAGGGCTTAAAGTAATTTCGCCATTCTTAAAATTAACCGTCACTGAGTTATCCGCTAAATCATTACAACTAGAGTTAGCGTTTGCGTTCAGTCCAAATAACAGTACACTGAGAGCTGCTAATAATATTGATATGTTTTTCATTTCTATTCCTCATTTATTGAAAAAACGAAAGAATACTAAATGGTACTAAGTTATTAATCTAGTTAATATTATTATGATTTTGAGATATAAAAACATTGACTCCTTGAAAAATATCTCAGAAGCATATAAACATTTATATCTTTAAATTAAAAAGCGCTTAACTCTATAGCAGGCTTAACTTATAGAGCATTTATCTCTCGTTTTATTAGCAATACCGAAAATGGCTAGTTCACGCTCAGTAATAAGTTAAAATAACTACACTTATTATATGAATGATTTCGAGCTGTGGCATTACTCCCTCAATATTCACTACAAGAATTACAACAAGCTCGTTTAAGCCGCGATCCTCGTTTTGATGGACTGTTTTTTATTGGTGTAAAAACCACCGGTATTTTTTGTCGCACCATTTGCCCAGCAAACTTGCCAAAAGAAAGCAATGTCGAGTATTTAACAACGGCTATCGAAGCTCAAAATAGAGGCTATCGCCCATGTTTAAGATGTCGGCCTGATTCAGCACCTAAATCTAATCGTTGGGAAGGCACTCAAACTACGTTTAAACGCGCGCTAGATTTAATCGATAATGGTGAACTGCAAAACCATTCGCTGTCCGAACTGTGCACGCGATTGGGTATTTCAGAAAGATACCTACGTCAATTATTTAATCAGTTTTTAGGCGTTTCACCTAAGCAATACGCACTTTATCAACAGTGTTTGTTCGCAAAGTCACTGCTTCATCAAACAAACTTACCTGTTACTGAAATAGCTTTTGCCAGTGGTTTTTTAAGTTTACGACGATTTAATGATGCGTTTAAAAAAAACCTTGGATTAACGCCATCGCAAATAAGAAAACAGCGCGTTATATCCAAAAGTCACATTCAAATTGAAATTAGTTATCGTCCCCCTTTTGATCATCAAGCCATGCTCAAATTTTTGCAAGCAAGAGCCATTGATGGATTCGATGGCGTAGAAAACAATAGCTACTATCGAAGCTTTCAGTTTGAAGAGGTAAGCAGCGCGTTTCGGATAGAGTTTGCAAGCAACAATAAAATAAAACTTTCGCTGATGCCAGAAACCATACCGGTTTTGTTTCCATTGATTCAACACGTAAAAGCAATATTTGATATTAATGCCAACAGTACCTCTATTGATAATCAGCTTGCACCGCTGCTAAATAACTATCGTTCAGGCATGCGATTACCATTAACTTTTTCTCCATTTGAAGCTGGCATAAAAGCCATTATAG
>JBFHSP010000180.1:0-6080 GCA_041591085.1 Kangiellaceae bacterium
AGATCCAAATGAGACTTCGATAAATAGCTATTTAACTGAATGCAAAATTTTTATCTGCCAGTACAATAACGCGTGTATTGGAATTGCCTTATTGCATGTAAAAAATCAAACTTTTGAATTAAAGAACATTGCTGTTTTGCCAGATTATCAAAATAAGGGAGTCGCCAAAGCACTGATTAGTCATATTAAAGCATTGGCAAAAAGCTTAGGAGCTGATCAGCTTGAAGTAGGCACCGGCAATTCAAGCTTAGCGCAGCTTAGTTTATATCAAAAATGTGGTTTTAGATTAAGTCGAATAGATAAAGATTTTTTTATTAATTATCATCAACCTATTTATGAAAATGGTATACGTTGCATTGATATGATTCGATTGATCGCCAAGCTTTGAATAAGGAGAATAACTTATGCCAATAGCACATTGCCTTGTTTCCAAATTTTGTCAACCTAGCGAGTCGAGCTTAGTAGATCTTTGGACTAAACACTCTGGCGTTTCAGCAAGTGAAATGACGATTAATATTTCACAGGTGGATCATCAGCAAGGCAAATCGTATGACATAATAAGTTCTCTTTACTTACCTTCAATTTGGAAAAGAGAGTCAATCACAAAGTTACAACTCGGATTATCAAAAGCGCTATCGGCATACTACGGTTTAGACGAAAGTGAAATTTTGATATTAACCTCAGTGATAGAATCTGGAAACCTAGTCGAACAAGGAAAAGCGCAACAATGGTAACTATTTTTACGTTAGGTAAATCGAACTTTAGTTTTCATGCAGCTAGCTTAACTGTTTGTATATTATTAACGGGTCTGTTTTTAACCGGTTGTGTAACACAGGGTCAACTCGATTATTACAAGAACGGTCAGTTACTTTCCACCTGTGATACCGAATACAGCGGTTCGCCCTCGGTAGACCAGTACGCAGTTGAATATACATTAAGTTATTGTGCTAGAAAGGTTCCGGAAAAAGGATATGACGTTGTCGATAAATCACTGCTTGAACTTGATTTATCTATTCCAAATCCACCACAAGGAAGAGAATGGACTTTTGAACTTGCCACTCAAATGCATAACAATGATGAACTCACCGATAAAGAGTATGGCTATATTATTGCTTTTGTAGATCTGTTTGAACGAAAAGCTGCTCCTTAATATTGTTTTAGCTAAATTAATTGAAAACGCTCTTTTATTTGTAAAAAAGATTTGTTAGTTTAAATTTCGCTTATTCAACTAAGGAAAGCACTGATGAAAAATATTCTTTTAACAGCAACGATACTATTTTTATCTCAAATATTATATGCCAATGAGCTCATTTCTAAATCGCCAGAAAATGCCGTAGTTTATTTTGTTTCACCTGCGGATGGTGCGGTGATTAAAGGAAAGGTAAAAGTAGTGTTCGGCTTAGAAAATATGGACGTGGCACCTGCCGGCACTATGAAAGAAAATTCGGGGCACCATCATTTATTGATTAATTTGGCTGAATTACCCGATATGACCCAACCCTTACCTGCTACGGCGCAAATTGTCCATTTTGGTAAAGGTCAAACAGAAACTGAAATTGAGTTACCAAAAGGTCAACATACCCTGCAATTGTTATTAGGTAACTATGCTCACGTACCTCATGACGCACCCGTGATATCCAGAAAAATCACTATCACTGTCGAATAAGTTTATACTGGCCTTGTTAACCCAAGGCCTTTTTCAACGCAATCTCACAATTGGATCTCAATGTTTGAATTTTCAAGGCCCGAGAAATCGGTAAAGCCAAATTATTTTTTTGTTTTTGACCTTTTGCTCTATATAGCGATCATGTTTTTGATCCGAGAGGTCTATTTCGATCAGTATAATTTTATAACGAATGGCCTTTTTTGGTCCTTAACCACTTTGGTTACAGCCAGTATTTTAATTCGCTTTCGCGATTTATCTTGGCGTGAATTAGGACTTTGTCAGCCAAAACATTTAAAGCAAGCGCTGGTAGCAACCCTATTTATTTTTGTGTTTACCGTAGCTTCTATCGTTATTTATGAAATAATTAAAGATGCACTAGCCTTGAATATGGCGGCGGATCATTCCGAGCAAGCTGCTTCATCGAAATTTGGAAACCTTAAAGATAATTGGCCTTTATTTTTTACTATCATCCCCTTTATCTGGCTGCAGTCCGCATTAGAGGAAATTTTAGATAGAGGTTTTTTGATTAATTGGATCGAACGCGCATTATCCAGCACCTGGTTTGCAACCATTTTAGCGGTCATTCTACAGGCAATAATTTTTGGGTTTAGGCACTCTTATGATATTTCCGACAGATCAATCACCGTGGCCTTGATTGGCCTCGCTATGGGAATTGGTTATGTCGCTTTTGGTCGCAATTTATGGCCACTTATCATTGCTCACTGCATACTTAATACCATGTCGATGGTCGAACGAGTTCAGTAATTTGCAGCGATCTGCTGAGGTCTTTTACCTTTTTAAAGCTACCAGTGAGTGAGCATCACTCTCAACTGCCAACCGTATCAGGTTTTATCCAAATTGTCTGACCATTTACTAGTCGATTTCTGGCATAATGCTGCGTTATCTTTATCAATCTTGACCATATAGGGTTTAAGTTTTTATGAACTTAGAGCAGCATTTTGCACAATTTCGCCAAGGGATAGTTGGCGGAGACATGAGCGTTACCATTAATAACCAAAGTCAGCCTTTAATTTATGCTGACTGGACCGCTAGTGGACGTTTATATCAACCAATCGAAGACTATATGTCTAAAGTGATTGGGCCGTATGTTGCCAATACGCATACCGAAACCACCTTAACCGGTACCACCATGACGCATGCCTATCATGAAGCACAGTCCATCATTAAAAAGCATGTTAATGCCGATGATAACGATGTACTGATAGCAGCGGGTGCGGGAATGACGGTGGTGGTAAACAAGTTACAGCGTATATTGGGGCTACGCATACCTGAAAAATGGCAGTCTCGTATTGAAATTAGTGAAAATGAAAAACCCGTGGTGTTTGTCACTCATATGGAGCATCACTCCAATCAAACCACTTGGAATGCCTGTGAAGTAACGGTTCAAATGATTAAACCTAACGCCGAAGGTCTACCCGATTTAAATCATTTGCGCTCATTGTTAGAGCAATTTGCCGACAGGCCATTGAAGATTGGCGCTTTTACCGCCTGCTCTAACGTAACCGGCATTCAAACGCCTTATCATCAAATGGCTGAAATCATGCACGAGCATGGCGGTCTATGTTTTGTCGACTTTGCAGCTTCGGCTCCTTATGTCGATATCAATATGCATCCTGCTAACCCCAAGCAAAAACTCGATGCCATTTATTTTTCGCCCCATAAATTTTTAGGTGGTCCAGGCTCAAGCGGCATAGTGCTGTTTGATAAAAAACTCTACAAAAATAAAGTCCCCGATCAACCCGGTGGTGGCACAGTTACTTGGACCAACCCTTGGGGTGAGCAAAGCTTTTTTGAAGATATTGAAATTCGTGAAGACGGTGGCACACCAGGATTTTTACAATTGATCCGAGCTGCCTTAGCGATTCGGGTAAAAGAAGCCATGGGCGTTGAAAATATACAACAAAGAGAACATGAGCTTTGCTCTTTGTTAATGGATGAACTCGCCAAAAATGATCAAATTAAAATGTTAGAACCTAGCGTAAAAGACCGGCTTTGTATTGTGTCGTTTTATGTATTGGGTATGCACCACAATTTAATCGTACGACTATTGAATGACCGCTTTGGCATTCAAACCCGTGGGGGCTGCTCTTGTGCAGGAACCTACGGCCATATTCTTCTCGATGTTGATCAAATCACCTCGCATGCCATCACCAGTAAAATTGACTCAGGCGATTTAACCGATAAGCCAGGTTGGGTAAGAGTGAGCTTTCACCCTACTTCAACACGTGAAGATGTAATGAAAGTGGTTAATGCAATTAATCAGGTGATTGCTAATGGCGAGCAGTGGTCAAAAGATTATAGCTTTAAAACTTGCTCTGGCGAGTTTGAACCCAAACAGCAACCCTTCAGTTATTTAAATATTAACAACTTCGACCCTTTTGGCATACCAGCCGTCAATGTCGATGAGTCCAAAAGCCTTTTTGCCAAGTTTTTGGGTCGATAGATTAATTCAAGGTCGCTTATAAGCGGCCTTTTTATTTATTCAGTAAAGGACATTTATGAAATTCAGAGCCGTTTTATTCCTGTCATTTGTTTTCATTGCTTGTAGTTCGTTGATAGCTAAAAACTTAACCGTTGAACGTATTTATTCGTCTCCCAGTTTATCCGGTGATTCGTTACGAGGCTTAAAAGTTTCGCCAGATGGCAGTCGTGTCACTTTTTTAAAAGGCAAAGAGGATGATTACGAGCGCTATGATTTATGGGAATATCATATTGAATCTCAGCAAATCCGCCTTTTGTTTGATTCAAACGATTTACACAGTGGCGATGAAAACTTATCGGATGAAGAAAAAGCCCGACGTGAGCGCTTACGTTTAAGTGGTAGTGGTATTGTTGATTATACTTGGTCGAGTGATTCCAAAGCTCTCATATTTCCATTAGCGGGTGATATTTATTACTGGCAGCTCGGCTCTACTAAAGCTCAAAAAATTATCGAAACTCCCGAATTTGAAACCGATGTTAAATTATCGCCCAAAGGTAATTTCATTTCTTATATTCGAAACCAAAATATTTTTGTATTCGATTTGAAAACCAATAAAGAAACTCAGCTCACTACCGCAGGCGGCGGTACAATTAAAATGGGTATGGCTGAGTTTGTCGCACAAGAAGAAATGGATCGTATGACCGGTTACTGGTGGTCACCGGATGAAAGCCATGTTGCTTTTTTAAAAGTCGATGAGTCACCGGTAGAGGAAGTCACTCGCAGTGAAATTTATGCTGATAAGATCGATATGATCACTCAGCGTTATCCCTTTGCAGGTAAAAACAATGTATTAATAGAATTGGGTGTTATCGAAGTTCAGTCTCAACAAATTTCTTGGATTGATCTCGGTAAACAACAGGATATATATATTCCTCGAGTAAATTGGAACAATTCAGAATTGCTGACTTATCAATGGCAAAGTCGTGACCAAAAAACATTAAAGCTCACCCAATATAATTTAGAAAGCAAAAAGCAGAACGAACTATTAAAAGAAAAAAGTAAAACCTGGGTTAACCTTCATAACAATCTAAATTTTCTAAGCGATGGTTCATTTTTATGGACTTCTGAGCGTGATGGTTTTAGCCATATTTATTGGTATAACGGAAATGGTCAGTTGTTATCTCAAGTGACTAAAGGCGATTGGGTGGTGGAAGATATCAAAGCGATCAATGAGAACGACGGTATCGTTTATTTTAATGGCCGCAAAGATACGCCACTGGAAAGTCATGTGTACTCAGCAAATTTTAAAGCAAAAAATCCGAGCAGCACCATCACTCGATTAACTGAACTTGGATACTATCACAGCGCTACATTTGCAAAATCGAGCACTATTTTTGTTAATAATTTCTCTTCCGAGGCAGAACCCAATAAAACAGCTTTATTTGATAACAAAGGCAAAAGACTCGCTTGGCTTAGCGAAAATAAAATTGATGAAAGTCATCCTCTTTTTGAATACAAAAAAAGTTGGATAACTCCAGAATTTGGTCAGTTTAAAACTTCTGATAAAGCCACTTTATATTATCGTTTATATAAACCTGCAAATTTTGATAGCAGTAAAAAATACCCTGCCATTGTCTATTTATACGGTGGTCCACATGCACAACTTGTCACTAATCGTTGGGGACGATTACAACCGCAATATTGGGCGCAACAAGGTTATGTTGTATTCACCGTCGATAACCGTGGCTCTAATTATCGTGGAAAAGTATTTGAAGACCCAATTTATAAGGCCATGGGCGGAATAGAGGTCACCGATCAAATTGAGGGCGTAAAATTTTTACACTCATTAGGCTGGATTGATCACGACAAAGTAGGCGTTTACGGACACAGTTACGGCGGCTATATGACATTAATGACCATGTTTAAAGCCGGTGATTATTTTAAAGTGGGCGTATCAGGAGCTCCGGTTAC
>JBFHSP010000181.1:0-6073 GCA_041591085.1 Kangiellaceae bacterium
AGAATTATCCGAAAAGGAATAGCTTGAGATAAGTAAAGCTATTAGAAGTATAATGTTTTTCATTTTAATTCCTCCAGTTTTAAAAGAATTATCCTTAGATTATTCAATTGCTTTTATTTCAAAGAATGTTGATTAAACAGCGTAATATTCACATTACTTCATCATAAACGTCAATTAAATTATGCGCTAAAGCTTATTTTTATGTTAACTTAGACTTGATTGTTTGACATGCTTATTTTTAATGAAAATCCCTCGAAGCTCTTCTAAAAGCTGGGATCAATTCACTGATATCTTGAATAAAGCCAGCCACCACATGCACAACTTTTCGTTCACGCTCTATATGCCCTTTAATCAGTAACAATCGGCTTCCCATAATGGCTTTGCGAAACTTGTCAACTTGGTTTTTCCATACAATCACATTGATGTTTCCGGTTTCATCTTCAAGGGTTAAAAACAACACGCCCGATGCGGTGCCGGGACGTTGCCTGCAAGTCACCACACCGGCTATTTGAACAGACTGACCGTGCCGTAAATGTTTAAGTCGCTCCGCTTTTTTGCAACGTTGAATTACCGGTTCGGTATTGAGTAGTGCTAACGGATGCTCATTTAATGACACACCGGTGGTTTGAAAATCGAGCAGCATATTATCGAGGGATGAAGGCTGTTTTAATTCGATAAAATCATCCAGTTCAATCGTATCCTCAGATTCAACAGTCGCATCACCTTGCTCTGTTACTTCATGCCGTTCAATTACATCAGAAAGCTCAGCTTCTTTATTTTTAAATGACAGCGGCTCACTGGCATCGATTGCCAAAGCTTGCCACTGCGCTTGATAACGATGTTTTGAAAAGGCTATCAACGCATTGGCTTGCACTAATGCATCACGCTCTTTTTGATTGAGCTTGGCGCGTTTAACCAAATCTAACACCGAACTAAATTTTTTTTGCTTTCGAACTTGTTCTATTGTTGCCGCTGCAACCGGATTAAAATGTTTGACCAAATGCAAACCTAATCGAATCGCAAATTTTTGATGTTGCTTTGATACATTTTCTAACGAGGTTTCCCAAACACTCACGGTGACATCAATAGGTAACACCGTAATGCCATGGCGCTTAGCATCTTGGATCAGTTGTGAAGGCGAATAAAAACCCATCGGCTGGCTATTGAGTAACGCACAATAAAACGCCGCGGTATGGTGACGTTTAAGCCATGCAGAAAAATAAGCCAATATGGCAAAGCTCGCTGAATGCGACTCTGGAAAACCATAACTACCAAAGCCTTTCATTTGTTCAAATACGCGCTCGGCGTATTCGTGGCTGTAACCATTCTGTTTCATGCCCAATAATAATTTCTCGCGAAACTTATACAGATCACCATTACGTCCCCATGAAGCCATCGCGCGACGGAGTTGATCGGCTTCACCACCAGAAAAGTTAGCGGCCACCATAGCGAGTTGGATCACTTGCTCTTGAAAAATAGGCACGCCTAAGGTTCTTCCCAGCACGCCTTCAATCGCTTTGTTGGGATAACTGACTTTTTCAGTGCCTTCGCGCCGGCGTAAATAGGGGTGCACCATATCGCCTTGAATAGGCCCGGGTCTAACAATCGCAATTTCAATGACTAAATCATAAAAGCAGCTCGGTTTTAACCTAGGTAACATACTCATTTGCGCGCGCGACTCTACCTGAAACACGCCAATGGAATCACCGTTACCCAGCATTTGATACACCAACGGATCTTCTTTAGTGATTTGCGCCATAGAGTGTAAATCGCAATAAGTAGAAGTGGTTTCAAGACAGCGCCGGATCATGCTGAGCATACCCAAACCCAGCACATCCACTTTAAGCAAACCGAGCGCTTCAATATCGTATTTATCCCATTGAATAACGGTGCGCTCTGGCATAGAAGCATTTTCTACCGGCACTAAGGTTGAAATAGGATTATCGGTTATTACAAAACCGCCCACATGCTGAGATAAATGGCGCGGAAACCCTAAAATTTGCATCACCAGTTGATGATACAAACTGGCGAGCGATTGGGTAGCGTGTTCGCCTCTTTCTATTGGATGATCTTGAGCACTGTCGGAAAAGCCAGAAAATTTTAATTGCGAAAAATACTCCACCAATTTTTCAGGCTTATCCCACCAAGCGAGCGATTTAGATAAATAATCCACTACCGATAGATCAATATTAAGCGCTTTACCCACATCACGAATTGCGCTTTTCATGCGATAGGTGATCACGGTTGCGGCAAGAGCGGCTCGCTCTCGACCGTATTTTTTATAAATATATTGGATCACTTGTTCGCGGCGTTGATGTTCAAAATCGACATCAATATCGGGCGGCTCGTTTCGTTCTTTTGAAATAAAACGCTCAAACAATAACGCACTTTGTTCGGGATCGACTTCAGTGATCATCAGCACAAAACACACCACCGAATTAGCCGCCGAGCCTCTACCCTGACATAAAATACCTTCGCTTTTAGCAAAAGCGACAATATCGTACACAGTTAAAAAATAATGTTCGTACTTTAATTCTTCAATTAAAGTCAGCTCTTTATTTAACGTAGCTAAGGTTTTTTCAGATGCGCCACTTGGCCAACGCACTTGCATTCCTTGCTCGCACAAACTGCGTAAATAATCGATAGGGGTTTGACCGTTAGGAATAAGCTCCGATGGATAGTCGTAACGCAAAGAGTTTAATGAAAACTGGCAAAGCTCAGCAACGATAACGGTATTCAATAAACTTTGCGGCGGATAACAATTTTCAAGCTCCGTTAAACTGCGCAACACTGACGAGTTATTTTGGTTCAGTTTATCGCCTAAATTTTGCACACAGCTGTTGTATTTAATCGCAGTTAAACAGTGTTGTAATGCTAACCTTTCTGGCTCATGCATTAAAACGCCATTAGTGGCTAGTAAAATAATTTGAGCCGATTCGGCTAACCCAACACAGTGTTGATAATAAGCAAAATCATTGGCTAAAAATTGGCGTTGATAACCTATGCAAAATAATTGACAAGTACGCTCATTGTCTGGTGGTTGTAAAAAAATGTCCGACAGCGCTGTTAAATGTTGCTTAGCGATTGCCTCCTTATGATGAGGCAGCCATAAAACAATCGCTTCATCAACAAAACCGGAAAAGTCGGATAACTTAACGCTGTATTCTCCTTTAGCCATGCGCCTTCTGGCTCGAGTTATAATACTGGATACTTGAGTGTATGCTTGTTTATTAGGACAAAGCAGAACCAGCTCTAAATCTTTTTCGGCTAAACAGTCCACTTTAAAATAAGCGCCAACAATCAGTTTTATCGAATATTTGTTGGCTTCAACGTGAGCTCGCACCACCCCAGAAAAACTGCATTCATCGGTAAGGGCAATCGCCTCATACCCAAGTTCGGCAGCTTTAGCGACAAGCTCTTCTGGATGAGAGGCCCCAGTTAAAAAAGAAAAGTTACTGCGACAAAAAAGTTCAGCATAGCTTGTCATGATGTTTCATCTTCAAAAAAAACCATGCACAAACCATTGCTGTTTACTGTAATCAAAAAAAATCCAAAGTAATGGCCCTGACTCTTGTTGTGCCACAAAGTAACCTCGGTTGACGGTTTTCTTCCACCAGTACTGATGAATTCGCTCTTCTTGTGAAATGACTTGTAAGGCTTCCTGCCAAAAAAGTGCACCATTTTTCTGTTGAATTCTTTGTGGTGTTGACAACAACCAGCTCGGCCGAAAGGCTAACTCTCGTTCTGATTCATCACTTTGTTCAAGCTTTAATGTTTGGTGATTTGTTCTAGATGAAAGCTTAGCTCTAGAGGAAAGTGGTGCTTGCAACTCGGGTACTTGCTGACAAGATTCAGTAAACCGCAAGCAACTGTTATCACCAAAACGCGCTTTTATTTTATTAATAAAATGTTCTCGGTTGTTAAATGATTCCGATAGTTGAAATAACGATACTTCAGACGCAGCAATATCACTCAGCTGCTCTACTTTTAACTGCAACTGTTCAATGGGGCCGGTGAGTTGCACTCTTTGTAAATGCAAACGGGTTAATTCGGTATAAACCGAAGCATTAATATCGGCTTCGGTTAAATGCACTGAAAAAGAAGAGGTTCGCTGATAGGTGTCTTGCATGATCCATAACAGATGTTGCGCATTTTTTTGATGAAGCCGTAAAAACTCAACCAGTTCGGTAATCAACCTTTGCATCGGAAAAATAAGCCCATCGGCTTGATGGATCACATCAAGAAATTCTAAACGACGCTCAAAACAAATACTTGGAACAAAATAATCAAAAGGATCGGCTTTTGACCCTTGCATGCGCTCACAATAATCGAGCACTTTTTGATTAAATCGTTTTTGTAATGCAGCGGCAGGTATTACAAGCAGATCGTTAATGGTTTGAAAGCCTAAACGTGAAAAATTTTTCTGAACCGAAGGCGCAAAAGGTAATAACACTATGGGTAGCTGTTTAACTAATCGCATAATGCCGTTTTTATCGAGTTGTCGTTCGCTTTCACTAAAGCAATTAAGTTGCGCCGATAAATCGCTAAACGATAATAACTCAGCGGCTTTAACCGTATGTCCAAGCCCTAGCCGTATTTGATAATGTAAACTTTCAAAACGCACTCGGATATGATGAAGCAACGCTTCACCATTACCAAACAGTAATAAACTGCGTCCAATTTCTAACGCTATGGATTGTGCTGAACAAATACACACTTGCGATGAAAAAGGGTACGCCAGCAGCGCCATATACTGAAGCTGCGCTTGTTCTTGTAATAGATTACGCTCTATGACTTTAAGTTCTGGTTCAATGGCGTAAGCGGTAGCCACACTTTGCCCAACCTGAATGCCTTGAGCTACCGCCTGCGGATTAACGCAAACCACTTGCTGCTGCTCAATCACCGCAAGTGGCAAACATTTTTGTGGATCATGCCAAACCGATTCTAATAATAACGAAGGGAAACGAATGCACAGCCACATACCATCTCATCCTTAATGCACACTGATATTGGATGCAGATTGGCTACGCTCCATACGCGGATCGGCAGGAGCATAGTCAGGCTTGAGCTTGCGCTGTTTAGCCAACAAGGCAGACGACATAACTCCAACAGGACTATTAACTCTCAAAATAGGCTCAGGCCAATAACGAGCTTGCAATGGTGTTAACTGCGCTCGCTCAGGAAATAAATTTAATGCGACCTCTTGGCCACTCCAGCCTCCTGGCTGCTTTAAAATATGTACATTACAAACACCCTGTTGCGACATAGCTAACTGCAAGCGTAACGCTGCTACTGAAGCTTGCTGAGCCATTACCTGTGGCCGAAAGACAAACCCCCAACTACTGGCATCACGACAACCCAGTGCCAGCTTACGCAGTTCAGTCGTGATCACCTTCGGCTCAATAAACCAACACAATAAAGCACTGCAAGAACCAGAACTTAATGCCTGATACGCCGCCCACACCTGCGCCTTTATATCGGGCAAATGCAGTACCACCAGTTTTTCAGGATCAATACCTAACGTTTTAAGCAAGGGCAAATAAGGACGCATTGGTGGGTTTACTAACACCACATACCCCGCCCCTTGCGAAAGCCGAGCCAACAAAGGTGCGAGCAACTGCCACTCACCCAAGCCAGGCTGAGGCAGTAATAACTCGGTCAAACTCCCTTGTGGCCAACCTCCATAGTGTAATGCCGCGTCCAGTGCGGTATGTCCGGTTGATTGTGCTGGTTTAGGCGCACAACGCGCTGAAGCCTGCCACAACGCAGGATGGTTTAATAAAGGATTTATGGCTTCGGACTGTGACATAATGAATAATGCTAAAATACCAATAACTACTTATATAAGTAGCATTTTATTTATCAGTGATCCAGCAGAAGATCGTCAGCTAAAGCTAACCTGTTGATCATTCGAGAGTTTTATTTTTTAGGTATTCAGAGGAACGCTTTTGTGGATTTAGGCAATAACCGGACGCTTTGAATTTTAATACCTTTAAAAGACTGAACTTCAACTTTATTCTAAAGATCGTTTTTCGCTTCTCAGCGAGGGTATTTTTGAAGGCCACAAAAATAC
>JBFHSP010000182.1:0-6008 GCA_041591085.1 Kangiellaceae bacterium
TCTCCAAATAGTTTAACTCAATTGGGCTTGTGCTCTAATCCCAATGCTAATGACGACTCTGCATCATACAATATTATGGATCCAACTTATTATGTGGATATGCAAGTTGGCTATAGTATGAAGTGGGGTGAATACGATGTTGATTTGGCATTAGGCGCACGTAACTTGTTCGATCAAGATCCGCCATTATGTACTCAATGTGATCTTAATGGTTATTTACCAGGTATATATGATCCGCAAGGTCGAAATTGGTATATAAAGTTTTCAATGAGACCTTAGAGTTTTAGCTCGGCAAGGAAAAAAGTGCTTCAGTTGAAGCACTTTTTTTATGAGGATTATTAATCTAGCAACTAGTCTACTTTATTCGCTTAACTTTAAATCGTTTGTTTAATCCTTCAACACCCAAAAAAATAGCTCCTAATGCGCCTTTTTCTAGCGTGACCTTTGGGTTTTCTACTTTAAAGTAAGTGGAGCCAGAACTTTTAATTTGCCACACTTGACCATTTTCTAAAGTAATGTTCATTTTCTTTTCCCAACTGGAAAAAGAACCAATAGCAACACTGGTAATGGTATCTGGAGTGTACTCAACAAATTTACTTTCCAGTCCAAACATAGACTCATCAAATTTAGGTTGTATAACTTCAGATTTCTTTTTCACTTCTTGAGTATCTTCAGGTGCAAGGTTTGTGAGGACTTGATTAGGCTTAGGGTTTTTCGCAAAAAATGAGTCGTAACAAGCTAATCTCTCACTATCGTCAGAAATCGACACACATGAAGATACTCCGGCATGATTAGAGGCAAGGGACAAAGATGGAACAAGAATAATTAAGGTTAAAGAGAGTAAGTTTTTCATAAGCTTGCTTTTGAGTAAAAAAACAAACTCTAATCAATGTGAAGATGAAAGTAAACTAAAGGCTCAATATGAAAAGAGCCTTTAGTGTATTACTTTCTGAAATGAGTGGTTAATTTAGAATAATTCGTCTGGTATTTGCATTAAGTTTACCGCACCGCTTTTGATATTAGCCGCATGGGTTTTAACTCTAGGCAAAATTCGACCAAAATAGAATTGGCAGGTAGCCAATTTGCTTTTTGCAGTTTCTGACTCAGCATCATCATTTCGCGCGGCATAAGCTAATTGTAACCAAATAAACCCTAAGTAAATGTAGCCTGAGTACATCATAAAGTCGAAAGAGGCTGCACCTACTTCGTCTTTGTTTTTACCGGCTCTGCGAGCAATGGTCAGGGTTAACATAAACCATTTTCTCAACAAAGAACGAAGTTCTTTACTCATCATCTTTAGTTGAGGATCGGCCGCAGCGTCTTTGCAGAAGTATTTAATTTTCTTTTGAATTCGGCGGAGGGTATGAAGCTTATCGAATAATACTTTTCGGCCTAGGAAATCGAGTGCTTGAATACCATTAGTGCCTTCATAAATTTGGGTAATTCGAACATCGCGAGCAAACTGTTCTAAGCCCCACTCACCAATAAAGCCGTGACCACCAAGCACTTGAATGCCCAAATTAGTCGCTTCATGACCTGCTTCGGTCATAAAGGCTTTACAAATTGGGGTTAAAAAGCCGAGTTCCTTTTTAACTTTTTCAAGACGTTCGCCTTCAGCACGATGTTCTGCATCAACCAATGTAGCGACATAGTAAGCGAGTGCTCTGTTACCCTCAGAAAAGGCTTTTTGAGTTAAAAGCATACGGCGTACATCGGGGTGTACAATAATCGGATCAGCAACCTTATCGGGAGCTTTTACCCCAGTTAGACTGCGCATTTGCAGGCGATCTTTGGCATAGGCTAACGCATTTTGATAAGACACATCGCCAAGAGCTTGTCCTTGTTGACCTGTGGCCAAACGAGCGGCATTCATCATGGTAAACATATAAATTAAGCCTTTATTGGGCTCGCCCACTAAATAGCCTTTGGCATCATCAAAGTTTAATACGGCGGTGGCAGATGCCTTGATACCCATTTTATGCTCTATAGAGCCGCAAGTTACGGTATTGCGCTCGAGAATTTCGGCGTTTTGTCCAACATTGAATTTAGGAACTATAAACAAAGAAATACCTTTGGTACCTTCTGGAGCATCCGGTAATCGAGCAAGCGTCAAATGAATAATATTTTCTGCCATGTCGTGCTCGCCAGCAGAAATAAAGATTTTGGTACCAGAAATTTTATAACTTCCATCGTCTTGAGGGAGTGCTTTGGTTTTTAATATACCTAAGTCAGATCCACAATGAGGCTCGGTTAAGCACATGCTTCCGGTCCAAGCTCCTTCAATCATTTTAGGCAAGTAGGTTTGCTTTTGTTGATCGGAGCCATGACAGGTTACAGCTTCAATAACACCTTGGCTTAATCCTGGATACATACCCCACGATGCATTAGCAGCTGATACCATTTCTGAAAGCACGACGGACAATGAATAGGGTAGACCTTGACCGCCAAACTCTTGGTCGCAACTTAGCCCTGGCCAACCATTTTCGCAGTACTGTTGGTAAGCTTCTTTAAATCCTTTTGGAGTGAATACATTTCCATTGTCAAAGCGACAGCCCTCTTGGTCGCCGCTTTGATTGATTGGCGCTAAAACTTCTTGTGCGAATTTTGCACCTTCATCGATGATGGCATCTAAAAGCTCAGGATCAGCGGCTTCATCGTACCCATATTTGCTGTAATGTTCGGTGACTTTCAGCCATTTATGAAGTAAAAAACGCGCGTCGTCAGTAGGGGCTTGGTAAATAGGCATGGACATTCCTCCAATGGAAACATCCATTAAACATAACTGGTCAGACCAACTATATCAAGTTTTGTTGAAACTTTATTTTTGCCTGAGATTAATGACGGGTTCGCCTTGCTCTAAATATTTTTTGGATCTCGTCAATACGGGCGATTATTCTTGTTTTTGCATAAGGGTCGTCAGACTTCTTACTCAGCGCCAACTCAAATTGAGTAAGCGAACCTTGTAAGTCGCCGGTATGAAATAAATACTGGCCTTGAGATTCATGCACCTCACCATGAAAGCCCGATAAGCTTTGAGCTTGTCCTAGTAATTGATAAATTTGTGGTTCGGCATTTCGGTTATGAGTGTGTTCTAATAATATCGCTCTGGCGGCTAGTGGCTGATCATTTTCAATAAGGGCTGTGGCATATGTCATAATGAGAGGGTAGCTGGTGGGAGTAGTTTTTAGCTCTGCTTCTAAAAAAGGAATGGCTCTTTTAGCTTGCCCAGATTTAATCATGGCCTCAGAAAGGCTTACTAAATAAACCAAATTTCTCTGTCTTTTAAGATAAAGCTGCATCAGTACTTCAATGGCGAGATCATGCTGCTGCAGTGTTGAAGCTAACAAGCCAAAGGCATATAGATCTAATTCTTTCGTCATTTCCTTGTCGTCGTAAGCAGATTTTAAGCGTTTAAACTCGGTTTCTGGGTCTCTGTTATCTAACAGTTTTAAGCGAGTTTTAATGAGTTGAAAATCGAGAGAGTCTGGATTGTAAGGAGCCGGTAAGTCTCGTGCTCTCTCTCTAGCATCTGCAATACGAGTTTGGGTCACTGGATGGGTCATCAAAAATTCTGGCGGCTTTCTTAAGTACCGGGTGGAAAGCTGAACTTTTTCAAAAAAGCCTGCAACGGCATATGGATCAAACCCCGCGGCACTCATGCTTTGAATTCCTATTCGATCGGCTTCTTTCTCATTTTCTCGAGTGTGGTTGATTATGGCTTGTTGCATGCCCGCTTGTGCGGTCGTCATAAGGCCTATTCCTGCTTCAGGGTTTTGACTTGCTACAATAATTCCACCGATAAAAGATGCAAGAGCAGGGAAGGAGAGCTGTTGCTGACGCTCCATTCGCCGCGCCAAATGACGCTGCGTCACATGAGCAATTTCATGCCCCATCACAGCGGCTAACTCACTTTCTGTGTCTGCTGCCGCAATGAGACCTGTGTGGGTGCCTATATACCCGCCGGGTAGGGCAAATGCGTTGAGTGAAGGATCTTGGACCACGAAGAAATAAAATCTTCGATCTTGTGCTTGGGGATTTTGTTCTACTAATCGAAAGCCAAGGTTATTGATGTATTCAACCGCAAGGGGATCATTCAGTAATGGTAAATAGCGACGTACCATTAAGATATATTCGTCACCTATGGCTTGCTCTTGAGTCACCGATAATACTCTAGCGGTTGAAGAACCCATTTCGGGTAGTTCCTGAGCAGATATAGCTGAGCTTATCGTTAGTAAGCTAGTAATAAGGGCAAAGGTGACTGATTTAGATTTTCGTTTAAGTTGGTAGAGCAATTTAGAGTCCTTAAACCGGTTAAATAAGCTCATTTAAGAGACAGTAATCCATAATGATTTTAAAATAACTAAGGTTTTACAATATTTTTACAAAATATCGCTAAAAGAATAAACTTTGTGAATTCTATTTACAAATATCATGATAATACGTACCAAAACTGCTCAGTTGGATTACTATCGGGGCGTAAAGTTCCATCCAAGTATTGGTGCTAACTTACTTCCATATAGAATACTGATCATTCACTAAGTATTAGGGATTCAATTTGATTCAGCAATTTGACTTTTCTCAGCTTAAATGTCCAATGTTATTGGTGAAAATTAAGCAGATATTAATGAATGGCTCGAAAAGTGACCATTTTGAGTTTTTGGTTAAGGATAAAACCATATCAAGAGACATTTTGTTACTTTCTAAAAAATATAACTTTGAAGTCACCGAAAAGGGTAAGTTAGAATCAAGCGACTTATTTTCACTTATTATTAAACTAAACTCTGATCATCCTTTTGAGTACAAGGCGCCTATATGACCAAACTTTTCATTCGTTGGTTTAGAAGAAATTTCTCCAATCCACAATCGGTCGTTTTGCTTCTGCTATTAGTGGCTGGATTTGTATTATTCTTTACTTTATCGAAACTCTTGGCTCCGGTAATAGTGGCAATTGTTTTAGCTTACTTGCTTGATTGGATTGTGCAGTTTGTTTCTAGCAAAGGGGTCAATCGCCTCCTTGGCGTTTACTTGGTTTTTGGGTTATTCATCACTAGTAGTATTCTTATTTTATTTGGTGTGATTCCACTCATTTGGCAACAAACAGAAAACTTAGTGCTTGATGTACCTAATATGTTTTTAAAAATGAAAAACAGTTTAATGATGCTACCAGAAAAATATCCATCATTTATATCGGTTGAACAAGTAAACGAAGTGATGGTGGCTATTAATACGAAGCTGACCGATTTTGGTAAAGATATTTTAAGCTTGTCGGTTTCATCTTTGATTAATTTAGCGGCTATTTTAGTGTATGTGCTATTAGTTCCTTTAATGCTGTTCTTCTTTTTAAAGGATAAGACTCAAATTGTTGAATGGTGCAAGCAGTGGTTACCCGAAGAGCGTAATTTGGCAAATCGAGTGTGGTCAGAAGTGAACGACCAAATAGGTAATTATATTCGAGGTAAAATATTTGAAATTTTAATTGTGGCTATTGTTACGTTTATTGTATTTCAGGTATTCGGATTGAGATATTCGTTGCTGCTTGCTCTAGCGGTTGGCTTCTCAGTGTTAATTCCATATATAGGTGCTGCAGTAGTCACCATTCCTGTTGCACTAATCGCTTATGTTCAGTGGGGCTTTGAAGCTCAATTTATTTACGTGATGATCGCCTACGGTATCATTCAATTACTCGATGGTAATTTACTGGTGCCATTTTTGTTTTCAGAAGCGGTTAACTTACATCCCGTAGCGATAATAATTGCCGTGTTATTTTTTGGTGGGCTCTGGGGGTTTTGGGGCGTATTTTTTGCAATACCGCTTGCTACTTTAGTTAAAGCTGTGATTAGTGCCTGGAGTGAAGCAAAAGTTCAAGATAGTGGTTTGACTGAAGTTGAATCAAGTATTTAATCCGAGCAGAGTTAAAAACCCCGCTGCGGCGGGATTTTTCCTTTGGATTTAAGAGTTAACCCAGATAGTTTCATAGTCTATTACCGAATTACAACTCATCCGACGCA
>JBFHSP010000183.1:0-5996 GCA_041591085.1 Kangiellaceae bacterium
CCAAAAAAGATGCTCCAGGCGATACCTCGCATTTCCAAGCTTTAACCACGGCTCTGTCCGGAACGGTCGGCACGGGTAATATTGGTGGTGTGGCTCTAGCTCTCTTTTTGGGTGGTCCGGCCGCATTATTTTGGATGTGGATTACCGCCTTTATGGGTATGACGACTAAGTTTGTTGAGGTTACTCTGTCGCATAAATACCGGGTGAAAACGGCAGATGGCACAATGTCTGGCGGTCCGATGTATTACATGGAACGCAAACTCAATATGAAATGGCTTGCGGTTTTATTCGCAATTGCTACGGTCATCAGCTCTTTTGGCAGCGGCAATATGCCTCAAATTAACAGTATTGCATCGGCCATTGAAACTACATTTAATGTTGAAGCTTGGATTACAGGTATTTTGTTATCTATTGTCATGGCACTGGTTATTATTGGCGGGATCAAGCGGATAGCTCATGTTGCCGAAGCGATAGTTCCAACTATGGCTCTCATTTATGTTGCTGGAGCCTTGATTGTTATCGTTTCTAATTACGAAAATATTCTTCCATCTTTTGTCGCAATTTTCTCTGAAATTTTCACAGGCTCTGCTGCCGTTGGTGGTTTCTTAGGGGCTACTATGGCTTACGCCTTTCAAATGGGTGTTGCGCGAGGATTATTTTCGAACGAAGCAGGGCAAGGTTCTGCGGCAATCGCTCATGCTAGCGCAAAAGGCAATGAGCCTGCTTCAGAAGGCATGGTGAGCTTACTTGAGCCGTTCATAGATACCATCATTATTTGTACTATTACAGGTTTAGCTATTTTGTCTTCAGGGGTTTGGAATCAAAAAGTTGACAATAATTTTGCTATGGCCGACATGCAGTACATTTCCGGTTCTTTCTCCGATAAAAATGAACAAGATGTTAATCATTTGTTTGCGTATTTGAACGGAGAGAGCGCCGATATCGCACCTTTTAGCGGCAAGTTAGTTATTCAAGATGGTGCGATGATTAATCGCGGTGTCACTCTGATCCATGCAAAATCTGTAGCAGAAGATGTACTCTACAGCCAAAATGGCGAACTGTTTAGCGGTAACTTATCGATTAATGATGGAAAACCTGATTTAACAACCAATGGTGTGGTCATTTCAGGTAAATCATTAGTTCACTCGGTTCCGCTGACCATTGCGGCCTTTAGTAGTAGTTTAGGTAAATACGGTGAGTACATTGTTGCCATTGGATTATTGCTATTTGCTTTCACAACAGCCATTGCTTGGTCTTATTACGGTGACCGTGCGGTCGTTTACCTAATCGGTGAAAAAGGCGTAATGCCTTATCGAATTCTTTACATTGGCGCGTTTTTTACCGCATCGATGATTGATACCACCATTATTTGGAATTTAGCTTATGTTACGGTCGCATTAATGACCATACCTAACTTGTTCGGCCTGTTAATGCTACATAAAGACATGAAACAAACCGTCAATGAGTACTGGGCTCATTTCAAGCAAAATCATTCAGATTAAACTGGTCTAATCAGTTTACATGAGCCAAATAGGGCTTTAGACTTATAGGTCTAAAGCCTTTTTTCATAGTTACAGGAACTGTTTATGAGTTATCGCGCCCCGATTGAAGATATGTCCTTCATTTTAAAGGATGTTTTTCAAGTTCAATCTGTTTATGAAGGGATCGAGCAATACGCCGATTTTGATTATGATTTATATAATGCAGTACTTGAAGAAGGCGCTAAATTTGCCGAAAACGTACTCCAACCACTTAATCGTAATGGCGATGAAGAAGGGTGCTCGCATTCTGGAACCGAAGTCACAACACCGAAGGGGTTTAAAGAAGCCTACCAACAATATTGTGAAGGAGGCTGGCAAGGGATTAATGGTGATCCCAACTACGGTGGCCAAGGATTACCAAAATCTTTGCATGTTCTTGTTGAAGAGATGCTCTATGCATCCAATACCAGCTTTACCCTCTACCCAAGCTTAACCGCAGGCGCTTGTGCGGCAATTGGCGCGCATGCTAGCGATGAACTTAAATCAATTTACTTAGAAAATATGCAGTCAGGTGTTTGGTCTGGTTCTATGTGCTTAACCGAACCACACTCAGGCTCAGATTTAGGTATTTTAAAAACCAAAGCAGAACCTAACGAAAATGGCTCTTATAGAATTAGTGGTACCAAAATTTTTATCACTGGTGGTGAGCATGATTTAGCGGAAAACATCATTCATTTGGTGCTAGCTCGGCTGCCCGATGCTCCTGCAGGTCCACGCGGTATTTCATTATTTTTAGTACCGAAGTTTTTTGTCAATGCTGACGGCTCAATCGGTGATCGCAACCCAATTTTCTGTGGTTCAATTGAGCATAAAATGGGGATTAAAGGTTCGTCTACTTGTGTAATGAATTTAGATGAAGCTGAAGGCTATTTAATCGGCGAGCCACACAAAGGCTTAGCTTGTATGTTCACCATGATGAATAAAGAACGGTTATCAATTGCAATACAAGGCATTGGACTGGCCGATGCTTCGTATCAAGTTGCTCGTCAATATGCTGTTGAGCGTATTCAAGGTCGTAGTCAACGAGAAGATCAAAAAGGCGCAGCTATCATTGAGCATGCTGATGTTCGTAGAATGCTTCTATCCATGCGCTCAATCACAGAAGTTAATCGCGCCTTAGCGGTATTTTTAGCCATGCAAATTGATTTAGAAGAAAATGCAACAACACCAGAAAGTAAGAAAAAAGCAGCAGAATTAACGGCTTTATTAACGCCGATTGCTAAAGCGTTTTTCACCGATACCGGATATGATAGTTGTAACCATGGGATTCAAGTATTGGGTGGTCATGGGTTTGTTAGAGAGTGGGGCGTTGAGCAGTTTGTTCGTGATTGTAAAATTGCCCAAATTTATGAAGGAACAAACGGTATTCAAGCTCAAGACTTTTTAGTACGAAAAGTAGTTGCTGATAAAGGCGTTGTTTTAAATAATTTACTAGAAACGATGACTGAGACTGCCGAAAGCGCTGATCATCCTGAATTGAACTTATTTGCAAACAAGTTAAGTGCGGCCATTGAGCTAACCAATAAAGCAACCAGTGAAATTTTAAAGCAAGCTCAAAACAATGGTTATGCTGCGCAAGGTGGAGCCGTAGAGTATTTGCAAATTGTAGGTTACACCATTGGCGCTTGGTTATGGCTAAAACAATTATTGGTGATAAAGGCATTACCGCCAGAAGCGCAAGCTCGAAAGTTTGCAGCAGCGCAATTTTACTTTGATCATATATTGGTTCGTCAAAATACATTATTAAGCTCCATTAATAATGGCTACGAATCTATGACTCAGCTAGAAGATGAGTTAATCTAATTTGCTTCTTGCGAAAGTAAAAAGGGCGCTCAATGCGCCCTTTGTATTTTAATTAGTGTAACCACCTATCAAACATTTTTTTCATACTATTACTGAACATCATTTGATCGGACTCTCGGCTCCTATGCCTGTGAGGAAGTTCACCTTGTGAATCTCGATTCAATACCAACAGCACGGAATCAGGATTATCCTCCACTCGGCAATAACGAGATTCTTTCATCGCTCGCATTAAATGCTCTTTAATAAAATCGAACTCAGTTTGCCAAATATGATGATCGGCTTGATCGCGCATTCGTCTTTGAATCCTTTTAATTAACCCGCGCAATCTCGGTTCATCGTGTGTGTGACAATAATCTAACACTAACTCATTTAACTGTTGGTATTGTGATCGGGTAATTCGAACAGACTGCTTATCTTTAAAACGCGGTGCTAAAGAATAAAACAAAGCAGGTATTTGTTGGTACAACATACAGGTTCACTCCTTGTGAAGGTCAACACTATTAACACTATACGCTCATACGAAAAAGTAAAATTTTGCTTAAAAAATAAACAAAAATGAAACTTAAGACAAAACAACTAGATAGGCGTTTTTTAATATCAATCGCACTAAAGAGAAAGTGTGATATGACTAAATAGTTTAAAAAACAGGGCGAATTGAGATAAGTTGTTGGCATGATAAACGGTTGAGGCTAAACCTAAACACCGTTATTATTCGAGCTCATTTCTGCCTAATGCGCCCGTAGCTCACTTGGATAGAGCGGCCCCCTCCTAAGGGGCAGGTAACAGGTTCGACTCCTGTCGGGCGCACCATTCATTTTAAAAGTTTTAATCCACCCACAATCATTTATATCGTTTAACCAACGAAGCGATTATCCATAAGGTTAATGGTAATTACTCGGCAGAGTATCAATACCATGAGGAGGGTAATCACAAAGTGCGTCACTTAACTTCGCGGTTATCTGCCGATGATAAGAACTAAATTAATTTAGTATATGTCTTGATGGCTCCATTGACTGGTGTAGCACGTCAATAATTTCAATATGAGAAAGGTTTACTCTGTAGTAAATAGTGTGAGACCCAACAAAAAAACTGTGATATCCAACTCTAAGATCATGACGTTTTGTTCCAAGCATTGGATTTTCGGATAATGCTTGCATTTTAGTACGAATATTTTGAAGGTATGCTTTTGTACGTTTGGTACCGAAATTTTTAATTGAGTAATCTCGAATACTCGTTAAGCTTTTTTGTGCTTCAGGAGATAGAAAATACTTTGACATTATCCGATTAAATCTTGCATAAATTCATCGCCATCAATACCTTGACCTTCATCAAGTTGTGCCTCGCCAATGGCAAGCCTTCTTTTAAGTAAGTCGAGTTTAGTTTCATGTTCTTCAAGAAGACGAAGCCCAGCTCTAACAGCTTCGCTAGTTGACTCAAAACGACCTTGTCTGATTTTATTTTCGACAAACTCCCCGAGATGTTCACCTAATGTAACACTAGTATTTCTAGACATAATATACCTCACTTAATGTATTAAATATTAATACTCGCTATCTTGAGTGTCAACTTCGCTTTCTCGATTAGTGGGTAACAGGGTTTATGAACTTATTTATGGCGTGCATACCGCTCACAATCAAGCATACGATGTGCATGGACGCACGAGTGTCGCAAAGTAAAGGGACTTACCAGAGCGACCTCGCAGGTGATTGCTGAAACCGATAGCAGTAACACAGTGCAAAAAGAGTATGTGTTTGGCGATGATCTCATTAGCCAAACGGGTGAGGGTGTCACTCATTACTTTATGACCGATGGGTTAGGCTCTACTCGCAGTTTAACCGACAGCAGCGGTAATGCATCGGATGCGTATTTTTACGATGCTTTTGGTAACACCCTCGCGCAAACCGGCAGCACCGATAATGACTATTTATACACCGGCGAGCAGTTCGACTCGGCGTTGAATAATTACTATTTGCGAGCGCGTTATTACGACCAAAGCGTAGGGCGGTTTACCCAGATGGATACTTGGATGGGTAAGATGTGTACGCCAATTACCTTGAATAAGTATATTTATGCGAACGCTGATGCCGTTAATTGGATTGATCCTACAGGACGCTCAGCTGATCTGGGCAGTGCCATTACAAGCTCTGCCTTAAAATCAAATCTACAATCTCTTGCTGTTAATCAGACTTATCGGGTGATGTTAAAGCGAGGAGCAAATAGACTGATGTGTGTATTTGTTGAAGAAGCAGTCGAGGAAGCAATAGTAAATGGAATATACGTACTCGCAACTTCCACACTCCCATATGTTGGCCAATCAATAGATATTGATACAAGATTTGAACAGCATAAAAATAATACCAAAAGAAGCGTGAAAGATGTTCTTGCGAAATTTGACTTTCCGTATACTAGAAATAGCAAAAGAGTGCTAGAGCAGTTTATGATGCAGTTTATTGATGACGTGTTTGGAGGTAACAGTAATGGTCGATTAGAAATTGCAACAGAACCAGCATCAAAAAACAGTCAGAGATTGAGAAGAATTGTAAATTCACTTGATTTTTGCAAAAAGTAACTGATTATTTTGGAATTACGAAATGAGTTCATACGATTTGTTTGAAACATGGAAGTCCTCAGGATTTACTCTGATTATAAAGG
>JBFHSP010000184.1:0-5968 GCA_041591085.1 Kangiellaceae bacterium
AGTTACAGCAAGGATATGACCGCACTTTGGAGGTTGAGCCTGAAGAGCTAAAGCAGGCAAAGATTGAGTTTACCGACTCTACGGAAGTTTTAGCCAAAGCAGATTTCCATATTGTTGCGGTACCTACGCCTATAAACGAAGCGCGCCAGCCTGATTTGCGACCTATGCTGGCTGCATCTCGAACTGTAGGTAAAGCCCTAAAAAAAGGTGATATTGTGGTATTTGAGTCAACAGTATACCCAGGAGCTACAGAGGAAGATTGCGTGCCTTTGCTTGAGGCCGAATCAGGTTTAAAGTGTGGGGTAGATTTCAAAGTAGGGTATTCGCCTGAGCGGATCAATCCTGGTGATAAAGAGCATACATTTACAAAAATTACAAAGATTGTCTCAGGTCAAGATCAAGCAACTTTAGACATTGTGGCCGCTGTGTATGAAAGTGTGGTGACTGCAGGGGTTTATAGAGCTAGTAGTATAAAAGTGGCTGAAGCCGCTAAAGTCATTGAAAACACGCAACGTGATTTAAATATTGCATTAATGAATGAGCTTTCGCTTATTTTTCAAAAAATGGGTATCGATACTTTAGATGTACTCGAAGCTGCTGGCACCAAATGGAATTTTTTACCCTTTCGTCCGGGTTTAGTGGGTGGTCATTGTATTGGAGTAGACCCTTATTATTTAACCCATAAAGCAGAGCTTATCGGTCATCATCCTCAGGTTATATTAGCTGGACGACGTATCAATGATGATATGGGTAAAAATATCGCGCAAATGGGGCTCAAGCATTTAATTCAATCGGGCGTTGATGTGAGCAAGGCAAACGTTGCCGTACTTGGTTTAACTTTTAAAGAAAACTGCCCTGATTTAAGAAACTCTAAAGTCATTGATATCATCAATGAGCTTAAGTCATTTGGATTAAAACCGTTAGTGCATGATCCCATGGCCGATAAACATGAAGCAATTGAAGAATATGGCGTTGAATTGGTTTCAACTGATGCTCTTAAAGATCTCGATTTAGTGTTTTTAGCGGTAGCTCATAGTGATTATAAGTCATGGAGCTTGGCTCAGTTTGAAAAGACCTTGAAGCCAGGTGCCCATATTGTGGATGTAAAAGGCGTGTTAAGTCGCGAAGAGTTTGCTAATTCTTCTTTGCATTTACATCGAATTTAATTTAAGGGATTTTTAGTAAGGAATAGCAGTGGCTAAACACATATTAGTAACCGGCGCCGCCGGATTTATTGGCTCTCATGTCTCGCACTATTTACTAGATAGAGGCGATACGGTAGTCGGAATTGATAACTT
The DNA here is from genome assembly GCA_041591085.1 of Kangiellaceae bacterium. Lineage (GTDB taxonomy): Bacteria > Pseudomonadota > Gammaproteobacteria > Enterobacterales > Kangiellaceae > Pleionea. Next base: position 1,299 of record JBFHSP010000184.1, read on the forward strand.
AAATGATTATTACGATGTTAATTTAAAGTTAGCTCGATTAGAACGTCTTAAAGCAAAGACCGGTTTTGATTTCATTAAAATGGATGTCGCCGATAAAGAAGCGGTAACTAAAATATTTTCAGATAATAAGTTTGATGCGGTGGTTCATTTGGCTGCCCAAGCAGGAGTACGTTACTCGCTAGAAAATCCGCATGTGTATATGGAGTCAAACATTGTTGGTCATTTAAATATGCTTGAAGGTTGCCGACATAATAACGTTGACCATTTAGTTTATGCTTCTTCAAGTTCTGTTTATGGTGCTAATACGTTACAGCCATTTTCTGAACATCATAATGTTGATCATCCTATTTCCTTATATGCCGCAAGTAAAAAAGCAAATGAGCTGATGTCGCATAGTTATTCTAATCTATTTGGTATGAAAACCACCGGGCTCCGATTTTTTACCGTTTATGGTCCTTGGGGCCGACCCGATATGGCACTCTTTTTATTCACTAAGGGAATTATTGAAGGTCAACCTATCGATATTTTTAATAACGGCGATATGATCCGCGATTTTACTTATGTGGATGATATTGTGGAGGGAGTGGTTCGAGTAATGGATAATCCGCCGAGTGGTAATTCTGAGTGGAGCGGTGATAGTCCTGATCCAGCCACCAGTTACTGTAATTATAGGGTTTTTAATATCGGTAATAACTCACCTGTGAAATTAATGGAGTTTGTTGAAGCCATTGAAGACGCTGTCGGTAAAAAAGCCATAAAAAATTTAATGCCTATTCAACCTGGTGACGTTCCGAGCACTTGTGCTGATGTATCCGAGCTTGAAAAAGCAGTTGGGTTTAAGCCTAATACTCCAATAAAACATGGGATTAACAACTTTGTCGCTTGGTATAGAGAATATTTTAACGTTTAAGACTAATTGGATTTAGTTTGAAACAAAATTCAAGGCTCCGTTCGGAGCCTTTTTTACAGCTAGCAACTAGCCAATTACAAATTTTATGCTAATTTCGGCTATAGTGTAGGTATTAAAAATAAAATCACATTAACATTGATTAATTTATGAATTTTAAAGAAAACAACCACTTAAAAGTCCTTGAAGCTGAATCCATTCATATTTTCCGAGAAGTCGCCGCGGAGTTTGAAAATCCGGTGATGTTGTACTCTGTTGGGAAAGACTCCTCTGTGTTGCTTCACCTTGCGCGGAAAGCCTTTTTCCCAGGGAAAATTCCTTTTCCGTTATTGCATGTAGACACCAACTGGAAATTTAAGGAAATGATTGCTTTTCGCGATCGGATCGCCAAAGAACACAATTTGCAGTTGTTTGTACATAAAAACCCGGAAGGCTTGGCAAGAAACATCAATCCGTTTGAGCATGGCGCCGATATTCATACCAATATCATGAAAACTCAAGCATTGAAACAAGCGCTCGATCAACATAAGTTTGATGCCGCTTTTGGTGGCGCTCGGCGCGATGAAGAAAAATCTCGCGCCAAAGAGAGAGTGTATTCCTTTAGGGATAAAAATCATCGCTGGGACCCTAAAAATCAACGACCGGAGCTGTGGAATATTTATAACGGTCGAGTCCACAAAGGTGAAAGCATTCGAGTTTTTCCGTTATCTAACTGGACCGAACTGGATATTTGGCAATACATTTATTTGGAAAACATTGAGATACCGGATTTGTATTTTGCTAAAGAGCGTCCGGTGGTTGAACGTGATGGGACAATGATAATGGTGGACGATGAACGAATGGTGATGATGCCTGGTGAAAAACCAATGATGAAAAGTGTGCGCTTCAGAACACTCGGGTGTTATCCCTTAACCGGTGCAGTTGAATCTAAAGCGACCACCTTGCCCGAAATTATCCAAGAAATGCTTCTTACCAAAACTTCCGAACGGCAAGGTCGGGTCATAGATAAAGACAGCAGTGGTTCGATGGAAAAGAAAAAGATGGAAGGTTATTTTTAGGTGCGAGGTGAAAGGTGAGAGGTGAGAGGTGAGAGGTGAGAGGTGAGAGGTGAGAGGTGAGAGGTGAGAGGTGAGAGGAACGGGAAGCGAGTTTTGAGTTAATTAAAGACAGGAGGTCTAATATGAAGTTTGAACAATTAGCAGTTTGGCAACAAGCGGTTAAGTTGAGTTGTAAATTGTATGAAATAACCCAAACATTAAAAGACTATGGTTTTAAAGATCAAATAACTAGAGCAGGTTTGTCAATACCGAGTAATATTGCTGAAGGTGTTGAAAGAGAAACGATTAAAGATTCAATAAAGTTTTTAAATTATGCAAAAGCGAGTTGTGCTGAAGTCTATACGCAGCTAGTTGTAGGAAATAGAGTCGGTTTGATTGATGATTTTCATTTTAAGAGCCTACAAGAAGATTCATCGAGATTAGCAAAAATGCTAGGGGCTATGATTAAAAAACGAAAAACTTTTTAAGTACCCAGTACCCAGTACCCAGTACCCAGTACCCAGTACCCAGTACCCAGTACCCAGTACCCAGTACCCAGTACCCAGTACCCAGTACCCAAAATTTTGACACTAGGAAATATTTTTTTATGCCCGATAATTCTTCGTTAATTGAACAAGATATTCATAGTTATTTAAAACAACATGAACAGAAAGAGTTACTTCGATTTATCACCTGTGGCAGCGTGGATGATGGCAAGAGTACGCTCATTGGTCGTTTGCTTCATGACAGTAAAATGATCTTCGAAGATCAATTGGCGGCGATCAGTCAAGATAGTAAAAAAGTCGGTACCCAGGGTGATAAAGTCGACTTGGCTTTGTTAGTCGATGGCTTGCAGTCAGAGCGTGAGCAAGGCATTACAATTGATGTGGCCTATCGCTATTTTTCCACCGACAAACGAAAATTTATTATTGCGGACACTCCTGGGCATGAACAATACACCCGAAATATGGCAACGGGTGCATCAACCAGTGACTTAGCCATCATTTTAATTGACGCGCAAAAAGGTGTACAAACCCAAACCAAACGTCACAGTTTTATTTGTTCACTACTTGGAATTAAAAGCGTGATTGTCGCGGTCAACAAAATGGATAAAGTTGAATTTTCCCAAAAGCGCTATAAAGATATCCAGCAAGCCTATTTGCAATTTGCCGGTTCGCTTGATATTCCCAATATTCGTTTCGTGCCAATTTCTGCGCTAGAAGGTGACAATGTTGTTAACCCAAGCGAAAACTTAAAATGGTTTCGCGGTTCAACTTTGTTGCAATATCTTGAGCGAGCAGAATTGCCTTTTCATCAAGAAACGCAAGATTTTCGATTTCCAGTTCAATTGGTGTGTCGTCCTAATGAAAACTTTAGGGGTTATCAAGGCTCAATTGTTTCTGGTGAAATTAAAGTCGGTGAAACTATTCGAGTATTGCCAAGCAACACTATTTCAACCATAAAATCCATAGTTACTTTTGATGGTGAAATCGCCTACGCTAAAGCACCTGCTGCGGTAACTTTAACTTTAAATGATGAAGTCGATGTGAGTCGCGGTAATTGCATTGTCAAAAAGGATGCTTTCCCTCATATTGCCTCGCGTTTAAGAGCAACGGTTATCTGGATGCGTGATGTATCACTAAGGCCTTATCGACAGTATTTATTTAAGTTTGCTAGTAAAGTTACACCAGGCGAAATTGATCAGATTCACCACCGTATTGATGTTAACACCATGGAAGAAAGTCCTGCCGATGTTCTAAATTTAAACGAGATAGGAACGGTCGATATTAGTTTGGAGGAAGCCGTAGTTTTTGATGCGTATAGTAAAAATAAACATACGGGTGGATTTATCATCATTGACAAAGAAACCAATCAAACATTGGCGGCGGGTTTGGTACTAAATCCATTGGTCGCTCAGAGTGAGCAAACAAAAGAGCAGGTCTATTTGAGCTCCTTTGAGCGCGAGTTAATTGAGTTATTGCGCAAGCATTTTCCGGAACTCCACAATAAAGTATAAGTGTGAACTTTACAATGAGTACAAACATCCATTGGAATACCCACTCTGTTTCTTTACAAGAACGCAATCGTTTGAATAATCATGGCGCTTGTGTTTTATGGTTTACTGGGCTTTCTGGTTCCGGTAAATCGACGGTTGCCAATGCAGTTGATCGCTTGTTGTATGAAATGAATATACATACTTATTTACTCGATGGCGATAATGTTCGTCACGGATTAAATTCCGATTTGGCATTTGACCATAACTCTCGAAAAGAAAATATACGTAGAATTGCCGAGGTCGCTAAATTATTTGTAGATGCAGGTCTTATAGTTTCTTCGGCTTTTATTTCTCCATTTCGTTCTGATCGAGAGCAAGCAAAAGAGATTATTGGCGACGGTTTTATAGAAGTGTTTATTGATACACCCATTGAGGTATGCGCAAGTCGCGATCCGAAAGGTTTGTACCAAAAAGCAAAAGCGGGTGAAATTGCCAATTTTACCGGTATTTCTTCGCCTTATGAGGCGCCTGATAGCCCTGATATTATAATTAAAACGCAGCAAATGAGTATTCAGGAAAGCGCGCAGATGGTAGTGGATTATTTAAAGCAAAAGGCGTTGATTGGATGACCTATTACGATGTTTTTAACGGCGATGCTGATGGTATTTGCTCATTAATCCAATGGAGGAAATGTTTCCCCATTGAACAAAGTGAACAGATTTTAGTTACA
>JBFHSP010000185.1:0-5943 GCA_041591085.1 Kangiellaceae bacterium
AAGCTCAAAGCCACCAATAAGATATTTTTATTCGAGATCAATTGAAGTTTTCCTTATTTAATTCATAAAGCCTTGATAGATCGTGCCATAAATTAAACCTCATTGACAACTCTATCTATCATGAGGGTTAGCGTTTTACTAAATTCATTTTTAACCCTTCATGCGATGCATAAAAACCTAAGCTTTCATAAAATCTCACTGCATCGGGCCGATTTTTATCTGATGTTAATTGAATAATGCTGCACTGTCTTTGTTTTGCATGTTTTATTGCCCAATTAAAAAAACGAGTTCCTAATCCCTGACCGCGATATTTTTTATGTATTCTGACACCTTCAATCAAACAGCGCCAGGAGCCAATATGAGTTAAGTATGGAATAAAGGTTAATTGCAACATGCCTACAATACAGTTTTCTGATTCCACCACCATGAGCGCATTATTAGGGTCGGATTTAATCGCGCTAAATGCTGAAAAATAGGCTTCATTTAATGGTAACGAAGCATCTTCTCTTTTGGCACCTAACTCATCATCGGCGAGCATATCTACTAGAGCGTAAAGATCTTTTTCTTCCGCTTGACGATATTCTAAATTCAAACGTATATCCCTCATAAATAATTAGCCTAAGGCGATGAACTATTTTAACCGTAAATGATTAGTAACAGTTAAATTTTTTATTAACTGCTTTTCTTATGGTTAAGCTAGTTTATTAATTTTCAATTTAGTAGGTTGAAGAAGAGCTTGCGAAGCCCAACTTTTTTTAATTTGATTCAAACATAAATATTCAATTTTGAAACTTAAATAATGTTGGGCTTCATAAATTAATTTAGCCCAACCTACCGAGCTGCCAATATCAATTTTTGAAAACACTCGAATTAATTCTCAAAAAAATATAACGTCACCTTCTTGAGCACAACTTATTGTGTCTTTTAGAATGGCGTTGTTACGTTAATCGATAAAGGTAACCCTTCTCGTTATCCTTTACCATTTCACGTAATCTTTTCCAACTAAGCTTTCTGGCCACTGCCAAACTAGCTTTATTTTCTTTAGCAATAAAAACCTGAAGAGTTTCCAAATCTATGTCACTTCGAATCATTTCCAATACGCGTTCACATATATTTGTCGCATATCCTTGCCCCCAAAAACGCTTCCTTAGAAAGTAGCCAAAATCGAGTACTCCATCTATCTCTTTAACTCCGCAAAACCCAATTAACTCATCGCTACTTTTCAAAGCGATCGCAAAGCGACTCCGTAGATCGAGTTCTTCGCTAAACCACTTCAGGGCTTCTTGTTCATTTAGCGCTCTCCGAGGGCCTATATACCTCATTACATCTGGGTCTTGGAGCATCTCGACAACATACTCTTTGTCATCGATTTTAATGTACCGTATTACGAAAGAATCCATGTTCTAAACCAAAACACAATGCATCACTAAGGCGCACCGTCTTTTGGTGCCGAGGTAACGTCACTTGGCTCCTCTTGCTTAAATGACTTGTTAAATGTTGGCCGCGAACTTTGATACGCCACCAAACCGGACAACAACACTGGAATGCTAGAAATAATACTAAACATGATATTGCCGCTTGCAATTAACAGAATTGTCGAAAGCATAAATGCTAAAGCCGCGAAAATAGCACCATACATTCTAGTCTTCCTTGGGATCACAAGTACGCCACAACATATTTGTAAAACACCGTACAATATAATTACCGGAGCGTTCATTCCTACATTCTGAAGAAACTCCATTTCTTGTGGACTTTGCATTACTTTGGCTGCGCCAGCGGCAAAACTTAATAGAGCAATTATTCCTACTACAACAATATTGATGTACTTCATTGTGTACTCTCCTTGCATATTACGCTCAAATAAAAAGAACGTTTTTTCTGTTTAATTAATTGTTCGTTATGCTTATTCTTCATCTGCTGGATATTCAGACAGGTATAAGCTCATACCTATAGATGACATAATACTCATGGCTTCGGATGACAATACAGCTCCTCCTCCCAACGCGCCTCGACGCGGACAATAACCAATATCGGCTACATAAGAGCCCTTCGTAAGGTATTTACCACTTTCGTTAAGCCAATGTTTCAGTACCTCAACTTGTTTAGGTTGGCGCTGAGCTTGCGAAGCCCAACGTTTTATCATTTTGATCTAAAATACAAGATACATAATTTTAAAACTCAAATCATGTTGGGCATCATAAATAAATTCCATTAACCTACCGAGCTAACTTTCTAAATATTTTCAATAAATTTACTAGTGTTATCACAAACCGATATTTGAAGGGAGGAAATATCAACTCTCGCTTAAAACTTTTATCAACTGTTCTTTTTGTAGCGGTTTGTTAATTTGCTCATTCATGCCCACGGCTTTTATTTTTTCAACATGCTCTTTAAACACATGCGCAGTTACTGCAACAATCTTTATTGGCTTCAGTGAGTTTTCAGTTTCAAACTTTCTGATCAGTTGAGTCGTCTCGTAGCCATTCATAACGGGCATTTCACAATCCATTAAAATGATATCAACATTCTTGTAATTAAATACATAGGATTCAAATAAAGCTTTGCCATTTTCAAAACGTTCAAATTGATGTCCTTCTTTAGCCAGCATACTTTTCAAAACCATCCAATTAACATCGTTGTCTTCTGCTACATAGATGTTTAAGGAACGAACTTCATCATGATTAGAGTCAATCGAGGTGTTTTCTTCTATATCAAATCGTAATTTAAAATAAAAAGTAGTTCCTTCTCCTAGTTTTGAATCTACTTCAATCTCCCCTTTTAAATTCTGTATTAATAGGAATGCAATATGTAACCCAAGCCCTACACCCGTAGAAACTTCAGCTTCTGTTTTAACTTGATTAAATGGTTTAAAAATATCAGTTAAGTGCTCTTCAGTTATTCCCACTCCCGTATCTGAAACGCTTACCAATAGCATATTTTGATCAGTGTCAATCGTTAAGGTAATTGTTCCATGAGAAGTAAATTTAATTGCATTATCTAGCAAGTTAGAAATAATTAGCTTTAAGCGCTCCGCATCAATACTGATTTTTTCTGGTAGCGAATCTGCCAGAATTAATTTCCCTTCCAATCCTTTGTTTTCTATTGCCAGAAGATGAGAACTCCAAACTTCATTAATAAATTTTTGTAAGACAATATTCGCTTTTTTGGCGACAAAGTCATCTGACTTCAATCTTGAAACTTCAAACAAATCATTCACAATAGATACCATGCTCTCAGCACAACTTTTAATCATGGCGTTTAAGCGCTGATTTTCAATTGACTTTAAACTTCCTTTCATCATATTGCTTAAACCTAAAATACCATTAAGCGGAGTTCTAAGCTCATGACTTATTCGAGAAAGCAACCGAGTTTTTGCCTCGTTTTGCGCTACAGCTATCTCTTTTAGCTGGTGCGCCTTTCTAATTTTATAAGATAGTAAAATAGCCAACAGTAAAGCTTGAAGTGAAAACATGAGTTTAAGCTGATTAAAATGTTCACTCAATGAAAAACTAATCATTGAAAGTGCGCCTAATACTAAAAGAATTCCCCATATTAACCATGGTGTATAGCCTAACAAAAACAAAGCACAATCTCTGTCTCTACGCTTAATCGTATACAGTGCTGTTATTGCAATGATAAATGCGTTGGCTAGAGCCAAATTAGCGGTAGCTACCATCATAAATAGTTTGGAATCCAATGCCACACGAAGCAATAACCAAATCAATGTAAGCAATACCCAAAATACAATAACTTTCTTAACTAGGGTGTCATTGTTTATTTTTAAAAAACTATCCGCTAAAAACAAGCTACTAATAACGACGAGAGGCAGGCTAGTTTGAGATAAGGGTAATACCCATTCAGCATTACCTTGAAAGAATAAAAATGTGTAACCATCGATAAACGAGAAGAAAAAAATACAAGCGAAAATGTATGAAGAATAACGAAAATAGAACCAGTCTTGCTTACCAAAAATGAGAACCAAATGATAGAGCGCTAACGTTAACATCATTCCAAGAAACAGCATATCAATTACCGTTTCCTTACTGAGCTTAACTAAGCCGTTAGAAGAAGAAATTAATTTTGAATCTAAACTAAAAAAGCCGCTTTGATTGACTCGAATAAAAATTGATGATTGTGAATTTGGCAACATTTGGAATTCGAAATTCAGTTTTTTATTCCAGTGACTTCTTCCTTGAATAGGGTGAAAATCAGCACCAAAAGGCCTTTCTAATAAAATATGGCCATTAGACATTTGCCACACTGTCATTGATCGAGCTGCGGAGTTTCCTAGAATGAAAAGCCATGACTCTAATTCTGTTTGATTATTTAGTTTAAGCTTAAACCAGTATTCACCTTCAATAAATCCTAAGGTCGCGCCTTGCTCTAAAAATGGTTGCCACTGTTTTTCTGATAGTTGAGTAATGTCCTCAAGCGATAAAGCCTGATCGGTCTTTAGCCAGCTAAAATATGCGCCAGACGAGTATTCTTTATTTTCGCTTAGCACCAATTCTGTCGCTGAAAGAGGCAAAATCAGACACAAAAGAAACAAGTATCGAAACAAGAGAAAGCCTATTCGGTAACAACTACACTAAGTCTAGTCGCTTTCTTATTGATTGCGAGTAGACGCTTTTATAGCTCTACAATGGAAAAGGCTTGATAATATCTAGAATATTGGTGTTATTGAAGTCTTTGTCCAGCTGTTCGGCCAAGTTTTTAGTTTTATCCAACACCGTCTGCCAATATTTGAGCCGAATTGCATCATCCAGTTTGGTAAAATCGGTTCTGTCTGGGATTTTGCCATAAGGCCGTGACGCTATGAACTGCTCGGAAGGACAAATCAGTACCGTTTTATCGTAGTTTTCGACCCCAACGCGTCTTTTAGAGTTTTTATCGAACCATCCAGCTTTAGGATTTGGGTTAAAGTGCGGATACAGAGTTAATCCCTCTCCCTGAATGGCAAAATCAAAATGGTAATCAATGATGCCTCCATCACGATACATACCTTTAGGGGCATTCGGAATGTTTGCAATTCCTTGCATAACCATAGGAATGGCACCAGAGGCTAATAGCGCTGGCATAAAATTATTTTGATTAAGAACAATATGAGTGGTTTTAAAACCCGCCGGATCACGGAGCGATAAGTGACTCGACGGCGAATGAAAAATAAAGCGTTGATATTGTCTATTTAGTTTTGAACGACTGACTTTATTTAGTGCAAAGCTTTTTACCATTCCTATACCTTGCAGCACTCGGTTTTCAAAACGCGCCAAACCATTGGCTTTTGCTACGATAAAATGCGGTTTAAAGACAGAGTTATTAATGGCTTGCTCAATACCAGCTTTTCCCATCATGGCGCTGAGAAGCTGTTTAGCATTATCGGTAATTTCTTTTCTATCAGCCTTTTGCGAATACACGGTTTGCGAATACAGTTTGGCGAACCGTTCTATTGCTTGCACCGGATTACTCTGAGCAAAACAGGCAGCTCGAAAAGCGCCAGCACTTGAGCCAACCAAATTTAGCTCTGACGTTCGGCTTTTAAAAAACTCACCAAATAAATATCGGTCTAGCTCATACAAGCAAAACCATTTAGGCCCACCTGAAGCACCTAAAAAAGAAGTGAATAAGTTTTGAGAAAAGCCCTGTTCTTGAATGGTTTTTAACGCGGTTTTACCCGCATAAATTTCTAGCACATTAACCTTCTGTTCTTAGTTAACCTTCTGTTCTTAGTTAACCTTCTGTTCTTAGCTAACCTTCTGTTTTTATATTGCCATTAAGCCAAACATCTTCAACCCAAAACCAAACTGAGTCCCACTCCAAATCATCCACCAACTCGCCTCCGGCTTGCTTATCATCCATATCAAAAAATCGCCAAAAGCTCACCTCCCCCTCTGGCGCTACAATGTAATAGCCTTGGGGTATCTCACAAATAGGAATATGGGTACG
>JBFHSP010000186.1:0-5860 GCA_041591085.1 Kangiellaceae bacterium
AGGCTTTAGCAAGAATATGGCTGGCCAAAGGCGTAGGCAAAGAAGACCGGATCCATTTAGAGCAGCCTTGGGCAACAACCCCATTTGAGTTTCCCATTGAAGGGGGACGCATCAGCGCAACCGTAGTGGATTATCAAAGCTGCTTTAATTTGAACTCGTTAGACTCGGTGGACACCCAAGGAAATCCAGGTGGAGCAAATAGTTTGACACCTCAAGAAGAGAACGGAGGTTCTAGGGATGAAAGCCGAGATGCTACTAACACTGGACAACCGCCAGGCACGCCAGAGCAAAATCCGGATCATGTTATTTATGAGCGGCTGGTCGAAGAAGTTTCAAAAGGTTTAGATAACATTGAAATCAGTCCCAAAGCCTTGACGGCCACCGTGATAGACTGGGTTGATAATGATATTGAGCCGCGTGGTGCCGATGGCGCTGAAGATTTGGAATACACCGGTTGGCAAGTACCTTATCGTACCGCTAACGCATGGTTTGGTCATGTATCTGAGTTACGCTTAGTGAAAGGCTATAGTGCTAAAGTGTATGAGGCGATTAAGCCACTTGTGTGTGTGTTGCCTGATAATATGGTCAAACAAATCAATGTAAATACGCTGACCTCTGATCATGCCCCCATTTTAAAAGCGCTGTACAAAGACATGAGTTTATCTAATGCTCAGGCGCTGATTTCCGCTCGTCCAGAAGACGGATACGATTTAGGTTCATTTCAGCAAGAACTGAGTCAATTACAAATTGCACAAGCAGATAACAGTTACATTACCTTTAGCAGTGATTATTTTATGGTGAATATTTCGGTTGATTATCAAGGCACCTTCTTCAAAATGGGGTCATTGATCCGCCGTGCCGGTGATGCCAACAATGTGGAATTTAAAGTGATTGCTCGTTATTTTGGAGATTATTAATGAAGACACGATTGTATCTTCGATTACCCTCTCATAAACAAGGTACCTTGTCTTGGGCTATCAAAGCCGATGACAGTGATGCTTATGTCGAGCAAGGTGAACTTCTCAGCGTTGATTTAGTCGCGCTGGTTGAAAAATCACAAAAAATGGATGTGGTAGTGATAGTGCCAGCGTCTTTAGTGACGCTTAAACAAGTTATTACGCCCGCTAAACAACTCAAACAAATTCAGCGTGCCGTCCCGTTTATGCTCGAGGACCAAGTTGCTAGTGGGATCGATGCTTTGCACTTTGCTTATGGCAAGCGCGGTAAACACGGTGACATTGAGGTGGCATTTTGTAGCAAAATGCAACTTCAACATTGGTTAGATTGGTTTAACCAAATAGAGCTAAAGGTGAAAACTCTGTTGGTTGAACAGCAATTATTGCAGGGTACTTCTGACGCAACCGAAATCATCCTATTAGACGATATGGCTTTGGTGTCACAAATAGATGGTAAACGATGGAGCTGTCAGCGTGATTTATTACCGCTGCTATGGTCGGAACGGCCAGCAACTACCAATAATGATTCAGAGGCAAATGATTTGTCTCAATCATCGGTTCGGGTTTTTCACGATGGCGAATTAGAGTCTTTCTGGCATGATCAAGCGGAAGTGATTGCGCAACCGATAACACCACAAGACTGGCTTAAAAATCTAATCGGTCAAATTGATAAACAAAAAATTAACTTACTGCAAGGTGAGTTCGCGGTAAAAAAAGAAAGTAATTTGCAGTGGCAAAAGTTTAAGTCAATTGGCGTTTTTGCTTGTATCGCTTTGGTTATGTTTATTGGATTGCGGGCGTCACAATGGTACACACTCAACAATGAATATGAACAATTACAAACTCAAGGAGAGTCTTTGTTTCAAAAAGTGTTTTCCCGCAGAGCAAGAGCAGGTGATTTGTTAGGTCAAGCAGAACGATTGTTAAAGCGTGGCGGAAAAGAAGACGAACCAGGTGAGTTTTTACACTTACTGAACGAAACGTCGAAACATTTAGAAAAAGCTCAAACGATTAAACCAACTAGCGCAACTTTTGACGGTAAAAAATCAGAGCTTCGAGTTGATATTTTAGGCCCCGATTATTCAGCACTTAATCAGTTTAAAGATTTACTGCAAAATAACGGACTTAAAGTAGATATGTCATCGGCCAGTGCCCAAGGTGATAGTTATTCTAGCCGAATTACCATAAGGAGAGACTAATGAACGCATTATTAGAATGGTATGAGTCTCAACCCGAGCGTGAGCAAAAATTAATCCAAATTTTAGCACCGGTTATTGCAGTTTTAATTTTGATCTTTGCTGTGATTCTACCGTTAGAAAATCTGGTAAACAAAAAACAAAATGAAGTGGAACGGACCCGCGAAGCAGTGATTTTATTGCTGCAACAACAACCGCAAGGACAAACGAGTAATAAAAAACAGGTAACTTCATTAACTAATATTGTGACTAATACCTCGCGTCAAATGGGATTTAAACTCGATCGTTTTGAAGAAAAAAAAGATGGTGAAATCAACCTATGGTTTGATCGCATTGGTTTCGACAAAATGGTGGCTTGGCTTGCTCGTTTAGAAAATGAATATGGCATTACGGCCTCTTATGTATCGGTTAGTCAAACCAGCGATCAAGGAGTTGTTCGCGCCAACCTAAGATTACTTGCAGAATAATTATGAATAAAAAACTCACCTGGTTAACTTTGCCCATCGTTTTATTGTTTTTGATCATGATGGCACCGGCACGAATAGTGGTTTCTTTGATCGGTGACTCACTACCTGTTTCTATCAGTGGCGTCAGCGGCAGTATTTGGAATGGTAAAGCAGCCTCCGTTAATCATCGACAAGTAGCCGTGAGTAATGTCAGTTGGGATCTCAATGCGTTCAGTTTGATATTAGGAAAAGCTTCAGCTTATGTATCTGTTAAAGACGCGAAGATTCAGTTCAGCGGTGATGTAAGTATGAATCTAAGCCAAGAAATAACGATAAAGAACGCACAGATGGACTTGAGTGCCAATACGTTGTCGCCTTTTTTACCGCTAAGAAATGCCAGTATTGATGGTCAAGTTAAAGCGGATATTCAAAGCATAGTTTTTCATCCGGAAACGGGTCCGAGTGCAGTCGATTTATCGGTATCGATAAAAGATGTTGAGGCTTCAATCACCGGGCCAAAGTTAGCGCTGGGTGATTTTAGGTTTAAAGCTATAAGTCAAAACGAAAATACGGTCGCCATAAACGCAATGCCCGCATCGAATGAACTTGATTTAAAAGGCCGTGCCATGATCAATTGGCCAAAATCAGTGGATTTGAATTTAACGGTTAAAGACGATGTGGCCGATAATTTAAAGAGCACGGTAGCATTTCTAAAGTTAACCCCAGAAGGTCGACGAGAACTAGCCATGAGCTTACCCATTAATCGATAAGTTATATTTGACCAACGATGGATAGTAACAATACTCGTTTAACACCCAATGACCTAGATTGGAATCTCATTGATACCGTTCTACTCGATATGGATGGAACCATTCTTGACTTGCACTTTGATAATTACTTTTGGTTATCTTATTTACCGCTTGTGTATGCAGACAAGCATGCTCTGACACTCGAACAATCTAAAGAAATTCTTTATCAAAAATTTAATGCTATTCGTGGAACCCTTAATTGGTATTGTTTAGATTACTGGACATCAGAATTACAATTAGACATTGTAGGTTTAAAACGCGCTATGGCTGACAAAATAGCGTTTCGACCGCAAGCTGTAGAGTTTTTAACTTTTTTGCAAAAACAAAATAAGCAAGTGTATTTACTCACCAATGCGCATCCTAAAAGTTTGGAAATAAAATTATTGAATACTCAATTTCATCAATACTTCAATGAGCTTTATTCTTCGCATCAGTTTGGCGCACCTAAAGAAGAGCAAGTTTTTTGGCAAAAAGCGCAAGCAACCATTCAATTTGATAAATTTAGATCATTGTTTATTGATGACAGCGAAACTATTTTAAAATCAGCTCGACAATTTGGTATAGCTTATTGTTTAGGTATTAGTCAGCCCGATAGTCAAAATCATCCCGTTAGTTATAACGAGTTTACTGGCGTCGAGAATTTCTTAGAATGGATAAATTAATGTTGATTAACAAAACTGAAAAGCGCTCATAAAACATGCCAAAACCAAAAATTCACAAAGTCGAACAAGTCGCAAAAACTAATATTTTTTGCGTTGAACAATTATCATTAGAGTTTTCTAATGGTGCAACTCGCGTTTATGAGCGTTTACGTGCTGGTGGCAGCGGTGCGGTGATGATTATTGCGCTTAATGAAAAAAATGAATTACTGTTAATAAAAGAATATGCCGCAGGCGTTGAAGATTATGTTCTCGCTTTTCCAAAAGGCTTGGTTGATCAAGGGGAGTCGATATTTGCTGCAGCTAACCGAGAGCTTAAAGAAGAAGTAGGAATGGGTGCTCACTCATTGTACGAACTGAAGAAAGTGACTTTAGCGCCAGGCTACTTAAGTCATGTGATGAGTATCGTTTTCGCTCATGATCTTTACCCAGAACAGTTGCAAGGTGATGAGCCAGAGCCGATAGAAGTAGTGCCAGTGCCTTTAGATAAAGCATTCGAACTTCTTGATGATCCCAGTTTTAACGAAGCTCGTTCGATTGCCGGACTTTACTTGGCCATTGACCATTTAAAATCAATTCGCTCTTAGTATGACGGCTTATTCATTACCAGAAGTTTTACAGAATACTCATCTATCACCACAGGAATGGATCAATCATTTACATGTTCTCGCAGCACAAGCCGCAACAGAAATTTGTAAGATTTATCATAGACATGATATTCAAGTTACTCATAAATCAGATAGTACACCGTTAACCGAAGCTGATTTAGCATCTCATCATATTCTGTCGCACGGACTCAAATTACTGACTCCTAACTACCCTGTGCTTTCGGAAGAAAATTTCGACGAGGTAAAAAAGATTAGGTGTAACTGGAATACTTATTGGCTTATCGATCCGTTAGATGGAACCAAAGAGTTTCTCGATAATAATGATGAGTTTACCATTAACATTGCTTTGATTCATAACCATCAGCCCGTCATAGGCTGCGTTTATATTCCAGTCACTAAAAAGTGCTACGTAGCAATATCTGGATATGGCGCATTTAAACTGGATAATGGTGAGCAAAAATCATTAATCAGAGAGGCTAATACCTCAAACATTTTTACTAATCGATTACGAATAGTTGCAAGTCGCAGAACGGGTCTGGAAAAAATTAAGCAATTAACGGATCAGATTAAAGATTATGAAATTGTTCATATTGGTTCGGCATTAAAGTTGTGTTTTATTGCTGAAAATAAGGCAGATATTTATCCTCGTTTCGGCCCTACTTCAGAGTGGGACACCGCTGCCGCTCACTGCATTCTAAAAGAAACCGGTGGCGAGATATTTGATTTTAATGGTCAAGCTCTTCGATACAATGAAAAATCGTCGATTATTAATCCAGATTTTGTCGCTGTGAGATGTCCAGAACTCCTTTCTCATGTCACTGGATTGTTTTCGAAATAATTTGAGCTTAAAAGAGAAGTTTTAATTTGTAGGAGTATGTGAAAAATGAGCACAAAGCGGAAGTCAGCATCTCAACTTTCTCTGTCATTGTGAGTCGCGAAGCGACGTGACAATCTAATTTTTTATTTCGTCATTCCGCACATTTGATGATGCGGAATCCAGTTTTTAAATTCTAAAGTCAAAAGCGATTTCGCACCGCTAACGCTTTTGCGCGACTCTCTTTTGTCAGTCGATACAAAAGAGAGGAAAAAATCTTTGCTTCACAATGCTCTTCAATCAAAATCCAATTATTTTTATCGAGCTACCGGATTTGACTCGTTATCCGACTCGACAAAACCTGCTTTTGGC
>JBFHSP010000187.1:0-5809 GCA_041591085.1 Kangiellaceae bacterium
ATCTCAAAAACTAGATTAGTTAAGTTTAAATTTTAATGGCTTATAACTACTTCTAAGCCAAGCGAGCCCCTAATTTTTTCTTTCTACCCCGATTCCTGCTAACGTAAGCCGCTTCCCTGCGAGGGGATTGAGTAATCGTTATTTATTGTCCGTCACACCAAGGCCAGTCAGCACATTGTGCAATTTTAGGTTCTTCTTTTGACGCATCAACAGCTGTAATGACTTGTACCTGCTCAGCTTTTGGCTCAGATTTTCCTATATCATTTCCGAGTCCCATTGGAAGTAGGCCTAATAAAAATAAAACAAAGTTTAAACGGTTCATGAAATACACCTCATAGTTGGTTATTACATTACAGCAATTGCGAGTCTGAAATTGCTAAAGTACCTGCAAATCATAAATTCTCTTAGCAACAGTTTTTCGCAACTTCCAGGCTAATTCATTAAAGCTCTTATTGGCTCAATTAAAATTAAAGACTCTGGTTCATCCTGCAAATGTCTTTGCATTGAGGTCAAGTTACCGAAAAAAAGAGGTGAATGTTGTGAAATTCTCTGGAAATTGTCGTGAATTCTTCAAGAAAACATATTTTGAGATAACTATATCTGATTGAGATAACATTTATTATTCTAAAGAGATATATAACACTGACTTATCAATTCATTGAGATTTTTTAGGTTGCTTTTATTGCTCAAAAGTCACCAAGTTCAACTCTCCCTGACTAGACTCAGTGGTAACTATCCATTTTCCATTAGATGGCGCGGTCATTTCGCGACCAGGCATATCTTCAACTAGTATTTCAGCTTCTTTACTTCCAAAGCGCAAAAGCCTTAATTGACTTGATGCAATAAAAAGCAACCCTTCTTCTATAACCTGCCAATGCTTTGGTTGATTAAATTCATCATCGGCATCAACAAAAAACGAGCCATTTGAAGAGTCAACCCAGAATCCCTTGTCTTTAATACCAGCACGAAATGCAATATCATTAAACGTTGATTCATTAAAAAGAAAGATATCTTGAGGCAAACTCGAACGACTCTCTTCGAAGTTTTTGATATTAACTTGATAAGGTAACCATTGCTCTCGGTATTTTTTTAACACAAAAGCAAACTGGCTATTTTTCCGCCATTGAAAATTACGATAATAATTTTCTGTGTCACTCCAAGTTAATGATGATGTATCAATATCCAGAATAAACCAGCGACCTCCCGCGCTACCTCCAAGCTTTCTGCCATCTGGAGAAAAGGACAAGTCCGAAAAGCTTATATCATTGGCAAGATGACTGATAGCCTTAGCTGGCTCTCCTTTTAATTTATACCAAATTTGCGCAACACCCGAGCGATTTGAAATCCAAGCCAGTTGACTACCATCAGCACTGACCGCAGGCAAAAAGTCTCTAAAACTAGAGCTTTCGATAACTTCTCTACGCAGAGAATCCAGATGAATTTTAACCAAGTCTAAGTTAAAAAAGCTTCCCTCAGCGGCAATAAGAGTTCCATTTGGTAAGATTGCAGGTGACAAAATAGGCCGACCACTATCAACAAGAACTGATACCTTTTTTGTTTTCAAGTTGTAACTAGCAATTTTATTTTCTTGATTCCGATAAATGACTTGATTGTTATCAAACGACCAACTGATCCCATATAAGATTAAATCAACAGTATCAACAAGCTCTGTCTGCCACGTTTCGGTTTGATATAACCATACTTCTGTTTGAGTCCAGTTTTTATTTCTCAGTACCGCTAAATATTTGCCGCTTGGTGATGCCGTAAAAAAATAATCTCCCTTACCGGTAGGAGGAGGAGAAGCAATGGGCCAACTGTTGTCAGTTTCTAAATCCTTTGAGTAAATTACAAATGGCTCATTGATTGACTCTGCTCTATTAAAAAAAATGCCCTTTCCATCTGGCCACAAGATGGCTTGAGAATTTCTTGAGGAGTCATTACATTTGGTTAACACTTCCTTTTCTTTTAAACTTCTAGAGTCCTCAAAAAAATCAGCCAAAATAAAGACACACTGATTATTTTCAAATTTTGCATAAACAATTTGCTTATCTGAGTTAACCCATCTCGGCATTCGAACAGAATAAGATATATCTGTTAAAGGGATTAAATCACCTGAGTTCATGTCTCTTATCGAAATGATCCAGTTTTCTTGATTCGACGGCTTATGATTAAACATTACCCATCGTCCGGACTGCGAGACAACGGGGTTAATTTCCAAGCCTTTCAAATGTGTTAAAGGTTTTGTTTGAACAGCATTCCCTGCATTCGAATCAGCTCGATAAAAGAAATAAAACAAATTTAATAACAGTAAAACGGCAATCAAAACTAAGCTAGAAATTAAATTTTTACGGAACGCTTTCTTGTTTCGTTTTGGGGAAGATAAATGACCATCTACTTCCACAATAGGAGCAACTAACCGATAACCATATCCGAGTTTAGTATCGATATAAACCTTATCTTTTTTTGTATCACCGAATAATTTACGAAGTAAAGTGACCTGCTTTCTAATCGCAGACTCTTCTTTAGCTTGAGCCCCATAAACAAGTTGATGCAAATCATCCGCATTAATAAATTGACCGGCATTTTCCAAAAAGACCATCAACAAGCGACTTGCAATAGGTGGAATATTGATTTTCTCTCCGGTAGCACTGGTAATCAACTTTTCGCTTAAGTCGACTTGAAATGAACCAATTTGTAAACGTTTTTTGAGCCACTCAGACTCGTCAGGTTCTCTCAGCCCGTTTATGGTTGTTTCTGAATGCTGTTCAGGCATGTTGTTGTCCATACCAAAAACTGAGAACTAAATTAGATAAGTAAGAAGCCATTCAGATGAATTAGAAATAAGAAATCAATAAATTATTCTATCATTGAATAAAAAGAAGAAAATACGAAAAGCGCTCACAAATGGAGAAAGATTTAATTTAATGAAAAGCAAACACTTAATCATCTCACCAATGAGATTTGCAGCAAGTATTTTATACAATCAGTTCAACTCAAAGTCATCATTTAAAACCCAACTAATAAAAAGCGTAAAAAGAATACTAATATCGACGTCTGGAGCTAAATGCTGACAAAACGCCATCAATTGAAGGCACTGTGATGACCTAGCCTTCAATGCGCCACAAAGCACAAAAGCATCTCATTAATGACTCTTAAAAAGCGCCGGTACGCAATAATTTTTAACCAACAAAAATGCAGCTCCTATCATCATGGGAAAAAAGCCAATACTCATAAATCCAATTCGATAGTCAGCGGCTTTAGTCATAACTCCCAAAAAATAACGGCAATTTCCAAAGCCTGCAAGACTAGGTCACTTCTTAAATCTTTTACCCTAGGAAAAGTGGTTGTAGATATCTTTTCAATCAGCAAAGAGGTCAAGTTTTGGCCTTACTCTATCGACAACTGTATCGCTTCTTGAATGTTTTGATTATTCTTATAACTTAAATGAAACAAGCTAAATATGACTGGTGCTGAACCTGTAATGACAAAAGCGGAATCAAAATATCGATACCCATGCAGTCCTCCATTTATAAATAACATGTTATCGTTATTTATAAAAAGGCTGTTACCACTTAAATTAAATACAAATAATTTAAAAAAAGCCCTGAAACAATCTCATTAACAATGCGATCTCGTTCTGCCTCAGGGCTTAGGAGGGTATCTAAAAATAAACACGATTAGTGGTCGCTCTCGGCAACCTATTCAGATATCGAAGGTAGTCAACCTGGCCAACGAGAGCGTAGGCAAAATACTACTACCAACAACACTACTTATGCAAGCAGTATTTTTTAAAGAAGGAACACTCTTTTAAGATGAAGGCCTTAACCTCGGAGCAGTTATGACAGCTATTAGTTTTCATTCTATCAAGGCAAAAGATGATCTTGCCCCTTTAGAAAACCTAGCAAAGGCTATATGGATTGAGCATTACATTCCAATAATTGGTTCAGCCCAAGTGGAATACATGCTTAAAAAGTTTCAAAGTATTGATGCGATGATCCAACAAATGGAGTCCGATGGCTACCTTTACTTCACAATCCATCAAAACGGAAAACTTATTGGCTATTACGCTTTGCAACAACAGCAAAATACGCTTTTTTTAAGCAAACTCTATCTGAATGCAAGCTGCCGAGGAAAAGGCTTCGCTCGTTTAGCGCTAGAGCAAATAGAGTCTTTCGCAAACCAACATTGTCTAACTCGTATTCGGCTTACGGTTAACAAATACAATGAAAACTCGATAAAGGCCTATCTCAAACTAGGCTTTAATATCGTAGAAGAAGCAGTATTTGATATAGGTGAAGGGTACATTATGGATGATTATGTGATGGAAAAAACATTGGTTTAGGAAGAAATCCTGATAATTGACTACACTCAAGAATAACCTCAGCTATCTAACTGTTCTTAAAGGCTTATATTCGGCATGAAGTCATTTTCAATTCTGGTTATTGATGACGCCTCGATGATTCGAGACCTCATCAAAAAATTTGTAAGAGACTACTTCCCAGGCGCTAAAATTTTTGATGCCAACAATGGTGCCTCCGGCCGTAGCGTACTGCTCCATCAAGAAATAGATATGGTGCTATGTGATTGGGAAATGCCCGAAATGAACGGTCTAGAGCTACTTGCATGGCTTAGAAATGAAGAAAAATACAAAAACCTTCCTTTTATTATGGTGACCAGCCGCGGCGATAAAGAATATGTTGTTGAAGCTATTGAAGCAGGTGTTAGTGATTACTTAGTGAAACCATTTAATCGACAACAATTTGCCGAAAAAGTATCACGCGCGCTCAAACGCCACGGCATTGTCGGAAGAATGGCTGAACCACAAAAAGCGGCATCCTCGTCGATTGAAGTTTTGACTGGAATTAGCAAACCTTCTAGTAAATCCAAGCCTAAAGCCAAAAAGCCACTGCCGAAGGGAGTTGCCTTGGTACGCACTGCTGAAGGGGAAGTTAAATGTGCTGTCAAACAACTCCAAAAAGATTATTGCTTAGGAATTTTTAAGTTTTCAAATTATTTACCACAAGTTTTAGAACACGTTTCTGTAGACATTGAATTTAAAGAAGATGAAAGCTCAAAGGTCATGCGGATTAATGGAATCATTCAAAGTATCAGCGTTTCTGACTTTAATCCCGATAACCAATTAGTTCAAATGAAAGTAGCTTTAATGGATGAAGATCCTGAAAAACAAAAAATGATTGCCGATTATGTGGCACAGTTTCATTAAAAAGCTAAGAAATGACATCGCAACTTGCGACTCTGATGCGAAAAAAGAGCACAAAGCGGTAGTTAGCATCGCAATATTTTCTGCCATTGTGACTCACGAAGCGACAATTTTATTTTTAACTCTCGTCATTCCGCACATTTGATGATGCGGAATCCAGTTTTTAAATCTTAAAGTCAAAGGCGGTTTCGCACCGCTAAAGCTTGCGTGCGACATACTTTTTGCAAGAGCGCAAAAAGGATGCAAAAACGCCCTTGCTCCACAATGCTCTTTGGTCAAAATCCAATTACTTTTTTTCGAGCCACCGGTTTTGACTCGCATTCCCACTCGACAAAACCTGCATTCGGCATCCATGCCTCAAGCTGGCTGAAAATAGAATTGGTTTTTGCCAGCATTGAAGTCGCGTATGAAATTTCGACCAACGGTCGAAATCCTATCCCTCCGATTGGCAGGAAAATCAAATAAACAGCAATTCACTCGCAGGAAGCGAGTGAGAGGTAATGCCATCAGGGATGATGATCATTACCGCTTGCTCGACCAGATGATTTTTCGATTAGCCAATTGGCGGGAGAAACATGTTTTGCTTAC
>JBFHSP010000188.1:0-5769 GCA_041591085.1 Kangiellaceae bacterium
ATATAACTGAGGTTAAAATTTTATTTATTAAGGGCCAAGTTTTGCAACTTTTACCCACTAAAATACTGGCATGGAGGATGGTTATCAATAGTTAATCGCGCCACTTCTTTTAAAAACTATTGTCTTTCAGCGTTAATATTTAAATTAGGGATAAACGGCAAGTCCATAGCATTTTGTTCAGTAATAACAGAATAAAAAACAAATGCGACTAAAAGCGCGCCGGTTTTGTTAGAGTGGTTGCCGTCGGGCGCAAGCGAGGCAATGCGAAACCGCCTTTTAAGATCTTAAAAAAAGAATGCCTGGATTCCGCATCATAAAATGTGCGGAATGACGGGAATATTCTTTTATGCTCTTTTCTATCTTAAGAGTCGCAAGTTGGTATTGGTATAAGCGACGCTTAATATCTGAGAAAGTCGTCGCTTATTCTGTACAAAATTATCGTTTAGCTTGTTCTCTTTGCTTAGCAATTTGCTCACGTTTTTTCTTTTGTTTTTTAACTAATATAGTTGCGGCTTCATTACCTATATGTGTTTCACCGCGTAGCTTTGCTAGTTCCATTTGCTTTTCACGTTGAGCATATCGCTCTTTCTGTTCAATGCTGGTTTTGTTATAGCAATGTGGACAGCTCACACCTTGCACAAAGTATTCGCTTTGTTTATCGGCTTCTGTAATAGGTAAGCGGCAAGCATTGCATTGATCGTACCCACCGCGCTCTAAATCGTGATTAACGGTAACCCTGTCGTCAAATACAAAGCATTCACCTTGCCATAATGATTGCTCTTTAGGTACATCTTCTAGGTATTTTAAAATGCCACCTTTAAGATGAAAAACTTGGTCAAACCCTTGTTGTTTTAAATACGCGGTCGATTTTTCGCAGCGAATACCACCGGTACAAAACATGGCTACTTTTTTATGTTTGTTAGGATCTAAGTTTTCTTTAACGTATTGCGGAAATTCTCGGAAGGTTTCAGTATTAGGGTTGACTGCGTTTTTAAATGTGCCTACTTCTACTTCGTAATCATTTCTGGTATCGACAAGCAGTACATCAGGATCACTAATTAAATCATTCCAATTTTTTGCTTCAACATAAGTCCCGACCACTTTGTTAGGATCAATATCCTCAATACCCATAGTCACTATTTCTTTTTTTAATTTTACTTTGGTTCGTTTAAAAGGGCAGATATCAGTGTAAGACTCTTTAAACTCAATAGGGTTGAGCTTGTCATTGCTGTTTAGCCAGGCCAGCAGGGTGTCAATGCTTTTACGTGACCCTGCTACCGTTCCATTAATACCTTCGTGTGCTAATAGTAATGTTCCAACGACTTGGTTATTAGTCATTACTTTGAGTAAAGGGGCTTTAATAGCTTCAAAGTTTGGAAGCGATACGAATTTATAAAGGGCGCAAACCACCCACTGAGAAGTGTTATCAGTCATATGTTCTCCTGCTTGCCGAATCGTAAATTCGGTGCTCGTTTGAATAAAGTCGGAACCAAATCCGGAGGCGCATTATAAATGATTAAAACTTGAGCGCAACTGAGGTTTAGAGGCGTATTTCACAATCCTTTCACAGCGAATTAGGTACGCTGAAAGATATCAGATTATTGTTTGGATTTGTCATGCTTAAAAAACTTCTAGCTATTAAATTTATTCTATTTATTTCAATGGGTTGCGAAACATTTAACTCGCTTCGAATGATGCAAGTGAACTCAGAGATTGAGCCCATTTATGCTGATGAACTTGTTAATCGCAATCAAAACAGACTTCAGCTTGAGTCGACATTTTTAGGTGAGAAGCCTTACATTTACGCAACCGTTGATGGTGTTAAGTTATTGTTTTTGGTGGATACTGGCGCGCGTTTTCCCATGTTAATGGACTCGCCAAAAGTGCAACAGATGAAGCTTAATCGAGGATTTGATATAGCGTTAAGTGGCTGGGGCGATGAGGAAGAAAGTCAGGCTTATCAAACTGATATTAAACGGATCGATTTTGGCGGCGTATATTTTGAAAATGTTAAAGCCGCTTTTATTCCGACCTCGAAAACCCAATATTTTTTGCGCAAAGATGAAGCAGTGTATGATGGAGTAATCGGTCACGATATTATGCAGCATTTCACTTGGGAGTTTGATAAAAGCCAAAATAGCATTGTTATTTCCTCGGAGAAATATATACCAGAAAGTAATGCGCAGTACTTGGAGTTAAGTAGCTTCTTTTCAAAAATATCGATAGATGGTCATTTAACTTTTAATTCGGAAGTAACCGTGAATGAGAGTTTTATTATCGATACCGGAAGTCGACATTATTTAAAGTTGAGTTCAGCGTATCCTAAAATTCATGACATTAAAATTAATTCAACTCGAGTCAGAGCTGCGGACTTTGGTTTAAGTGGTAAAACAGAGCACGATCGTGTCACGTTGCCTAAACTCCGCTTAGGCGATATTCATGTGGAAAATATCAAGGTCAACTTAATACCAAGCGATGATGAAGATGATTGGTGGATTATTGGTAACGCATTTCTTAATCAATTTAAAACAGTGATCGATTATAAAAATGGCGCTTTTTACTTAGTACCGCAAAAAGCTTTTGTGATCAATTATAATTTAATGGGACTTGAACTAAGAAAAGTTCAAAGTGGACATTTTGTAGTGCGTTTTGTTTTTCCTAATTTACCTGCAAGCTATACCGATATTCAAGTCGGTGATTTAGTCACCCAAATTAATGGCGTGGAAAGTTCTGAAATATCGCTTGAAGCCTATAATGACATCAGCTCTACTATTAAGAGGCAAGAAGTGTGCATTGAAAGAGCTAACCAATGCTTCCTTTTAGAAACAAAACCGATTAAGGGGTTTTCTGATTTTTAAGCTTTACTAAGTGGGTAAATTAGGTGGTTCACAAAAGGCAAGCTCGCTTATTAGATGAACCCTTCTATCGCTTTAGGGGGCTAAACTATATTTAAATGATTTAAGCGTTACAGCGCTCTATTGAAGACGGTTTTGACGATTAAAAAACTTTTTGCAATTACTCTACCAGAGGTAAAAATATGGGCTAAACTTCACTTAATTATGAGAGTGGACCAGAATTATTAGTGTATGGAGTATTTGTTCAAGGAAAACAATAGCTTATGAAAAGCATTTTAATTAAATTATCACTGCTTTTAGGCGCTGTTTTAGTGATTGTGGCAAGCATGGCGTTGTTTGAGGCTCATAAACTGCACGAGCAAAACAATGCGCTTCAGCAGAGCCTTCTCAATCAAGTCAGCTTTAAGATTGACCAAATAATCCAACAAAGTGACTTTTCTAAAATCGAAAGTCGGCGAGACGCCATGGCATTGATTTCGTTAGAAAAGAGGGTAGTGTCGGTCGCCTTATTTGAAAATGCGCAAATGATTGATACGACTGATGCTTTATCCAGTCTTGATGTCGACTCCAGTGCCGTTTGGAAACTCAATAAAGTTGTTCCTGGTCAGCCTGAAATGCGACTGGATATTGTTGTAAAACTCTTTAGACCGTCTCAACCGATTACTGCTCAATGGGTGTTAGCAAACTTAGTTATTTTAAGTGTTGCCATTATGGTTACCTACTGGTTGTTTTTACCCGTGCTCAAAATAGAACGCTTTGCTAATCGAATATTACTTGGCGATATTAAGCCAGAGCATTTAACTGAATCTGAGCAATTTTCATCAGCGCTAGCGTTAAATAGGCTCGTTTCGGAATACACTAAGTTAAAGCAAGAGCAAAAAGAATTATCTAATCGATTGCGAGAGCATTCCTTTGTTGATAAGCAAACTGGCTTGGGAAATCGAGAGTATTTTGATGCCGAATTAGAAGTGCATTTAAGTGCCGAAAAAAATACCGTCAATGGCGCTGTTGTGTTTTTTTCATTTGAACCTCTTTCAGATTACTATCATCAAGAGCCAGAACGTTTTAACAAGCTGATCGTTGAGGTTGGTCATTATTTAATGCGCTTTTCCGATGAACTAGATTTATGTTGGGTAGCCAGAAGAGACTCGCTCGAATTTTCTATGTTGCTATTAGAGTCCGCTCCAGAAACGGTTAAGCGCCAATGCGTTCAAGTGATTAGGGATTTACAGCGAACTGTTTTTGATGACAGTGAGTTTCGACACTACTTTATTGATATTGGAGGCGTATTTTTCTCATCAGGTGAAGCCATGTACGATGTGTTATCTAGTGCTGATTTGGCATTAAGGCAAGCACAGCTTTCGGGTGAAAACCAAATTCAGCTGAACACCAGTTATCAAACCAATGTGATTAAAGGAGGTGTTCGCTGGAGAACCTTTTTAAATCAAGTGTTGGAACAGCGCGAATTAGCCCTCTATTTTCAAGAGCAAGTTCACTCTGAACCGCATAGTTCACATCGTTATGAAGTGCTAGCAAGAGTTAAAGACAACAAAAAGATCATTCCTGCTTCAATATTTATCCCTATGGCAAACCGCTGTGGTTTGGCGACTCAATTTGATCGCCTAATTGTGGATAAATCGCTAAAAATGTTGAGCTTTGGAAAGTTTGATAAAAGTATTGAGTTATCAATTAATTTATTTATTGATAGTTTATTTAACGACACTTTTATGAGCTGGTTGACTCAACGATTATCACAGGCGCATGGCGTGGTTGAACAGATTATTTTTGAATTACCTGAATCGGGGGTTTTTCGAAAAATGGAACAGTTAGAAAAGCCCATGACTCAACTTTCACAATTGGGAGTGCGATGGTGTATTGAACATGTCGGAAGTCCTAATGCTGATTTACGCTATTTATCTCGCTTACCTATCTCCAGTTTAAAGTTGAACCGAACTTTGTTTCAACACAGTGGTAATTTAGATAAATCGTTATTTATTAATTCAGTAGTTGCAAGTGCTTCATCACTGAATATAGAGGTATGGGCAGAAGGGATTGAAAACGAGCAAGATTGGCATACCTGCAAGCAAATGCAATTAACTGGTGCTCAGGGCTACCATTTATCAGATATAAAAGATCATATTCCTGGACAGGTAGTTGAATTTAAACGAAATTAACTTTCTGAATTAAATGGCATAAAAAAAATCCCGCTAAGCGCGGGATTTTTTGTCTGAGACTCAGACAGATTAAAACTTTTGCTCTAAGCCTAGTCCAAACCAGCTTTCATCATTGTTCGCTTTATCGTCAGCTTTGGTATAGAAAAAATAAGTTTTTGTGTTTTTCGCTAACTTAATGTCCCAACCGATAGAGGTCATGGTTTTATCAACCGCTTCACCGGTCGTGAAATCGGCTAAGTTATCACTTTCACCGTGTTGGAATTTTAACGTGTGGTCTCCCGCTTTATAAGCAGCAGAAACAATATAGCCTTCTTCATCAAATGAACCGTTATCGTATTCGTTATATAAAGCGCCTAACGTCCAATCGCCCATTTTGTATGACATAGCGATACGGCTAGTTTTAGTGTTTAACTTTTTGATATCTTCGTCTTGTGCGTAAGCAATGAAAAAGTTTTTAGTGGAGTATTCAACTGAGTATGAAGTGCCCGTAGTCAGTTTCTTTTGGTCATCAGCTGTTAATTCATCGCTATCCATTTCAGCACTGGCTATTTTAAAGGTTAAACCACCCGCAAATTTAGGGGTTGAGTATTGCACAATACTATCTGCTCGGTTTTCGCCAGCGATTAAATGTTTGATATCGGCTTCTAAGTCATTAAAAAGGTCTACTTTGCCTTGTGCTTTTTTAACTGGAGTATCAAACCGACCAGCGATAACTTCACCAAAATCGCCCCCTAATCCAA
>JBFHSP010000189.1:0-5758 GCA_041591085.1 Kangiellaceae bacterium
TGATGATTTTATGTGTGAGCGTGATAACAAATTACCTCAAGAACGCGATCTTTTTTAACATTTTATTACTTAGCCATGCTACGCCGTTTTTAATTGTCAAAGTTACTTATTAATGACTCTTCTTCACTATACTCGTCATCTCGCACCACATCGCTTAAGTTCCCTTTCGCTACGCCTGTTCTTTTTGTAATGGCCGACGTGTCTGCTTCAAAAGCAGAGGTATCCGCATTTATTTTTGTCTCCGTTTCCTCAGGTGGATATTTTTGTTTAGCCAAGTTGCATTTCCCCAGAACATTAACAATCAAAACGTAAAAATAAACTATAACATCTTTACGCACTGATTACTAAATAACACGAAATTGTCGATATGATTAAAAATATGGAGAAAAGATTAAATCTGACGCCATTAAACTTATCTCGCATATATCTCTCTCATATAAAAATGCACATCTTCATTTTTTAACCGTTTATAAAGTTGAGCTTTTCGCGTTGCTGTTTGTTTACTTTCTCCTTTTAACTCTTCAATAACATCTGCACTTAAAATGCGTCTGCGGAAGCCTGCCTTATTGAGTTTGCCGCCTAGAATAATTTCGTAACTTTGTTGCAACTCCGACAAGGTAAATTTTTCAGGTAACACATGAAGTAAAAGTGTGGTGTATTGCGCTTTATTTTGTACGCGCTCAAAAGCTTCTTTAACGAGTAGATTGTGATCAAAGGCAAGCTTTTCTAATGGCTCACCAATTTCGCTTAGCGGACACCATTTACAATCTTCACCGAATTGAACCGCTTCGGCATTAACAAGCGCAATATAAGTTACGGTAACCGACCAACCTCGTGGATCTCGTTTTGCGTTACCTATAGTTCCCATTTGCTCCAAATAAGGAGCAGAATAGAACAGGGTGGGGTCAGGTCTTGAATTGCCGCATCTATAGGTCTACTCTTAAGTCATTATGGCAAGACCGATTCGCATAGAATATGAAAACGCCTTTTGCTATTTGATTCGCCCCTAAAAGTATCTCTTCTGAAACATTAGCCCTTAGGAATAACTCTCAAAAAGTTGTTCTACCGTTTTCATTGGTAGAAACATACGAGTTCGTCCATTGTGCTCAGATAAAATAACAAAACCAAACTTCGTATAAAACGCTTGTGCGGAATAGGTAAGGCAATCCACAACTACAGCGTATGCTCTCATATGATGATTCACGCCCCATAAATATTTCAATGCGCGAATTAGGCTGACCTTTCCTAATCCCAAGCCATGATATTCTTTATGTACTGCTAGTTGCGCCAGCAAGAAAACAGGCACAGGATACTTGGGCAGTTTCTTAGCCAACTGTGTTGGAAGTGTTTCTCGACTAATTGAGCTTGGTGCAACACTATAAAAAGCGCATATTGCAAACTTCTGATTTAACAATGGCTGTGCACTGGGTAAGACCATCGTGCGACTTATACCTGCTTGCATATGCTTGGCAGCTTGAGTTTTAATGAATAAATTTAGCTCTTGCTCACCGCAATCAAAGGAGTTGCGATCATGCTTTGATTTGCTGAGCTCTACGAACTCTTTAGCCCAATTCACTTAATACCACTATCATCCGTAAACTTTGCTGCATCAGATAAAGCCCGGTTTGGGGCATGAGCTTGCTCACAAGCAGCAAAAAACTCATCAAAAACACTGTCTTGAACAGTAATGCTTTCATGCTCTTTAATAACATGAGACGCATTTTCGTCCATCAACCTGACAACGTATTCAGTCAGGCTTTTAAGACCAAGCAAGGCAGAAGCTTTTTCTGCTTTCGCCTTAATTTCTTCATCAAGACGTATATCTAAACGCGCTATCGCCATAAAACCTCCCGTGTACGGAATAATTCCGTCAATTATTGGTCATTATAGAGCACTTATTGAACATACTCAATATGTACGGATAATTGCCGGAACATTGAAGCCTAAATAGGCATTCAAGAATGAGAGCAAGCTAGTTCACGAAGTGAAAAACTAGTAGAGTTCGTGGGGTGAGCTAAGTCAGCAGATGAAGCAAGTCGAGAAGGGTTTGAGTTTTATTAAATAAGCCAGCCCCTAATCTGTCGACCCCTACAAAAAAACGGCTTAAGTCTTCATCATAAACCAACCCACAAAGTTGCTTGTCGATATGTCCAACATCAATTAATACTTTAATCGAACTCTAATGTTGCCTTTGGTTTTTCTCTGCCTTGGAACTATTCGGTGATTATCTATGAGCTCATTTTTACCCGAAATTGAGTGTGTAAGCTTAAAGGTTAATATTCATCTGTTTCACAATTGAAACACCTAAAACCAAACTCTGTATCGAAATCGAAACTTAAATTATTTTAACAATTAAATATCTTTTATTAATCAACAGCTTACATTCTGGCATGAATGTTGATGAACTGTTCAAATTGATTAATTAGCCAATTCATTTAGGGACATACCATGCACCTTTATATCAGTTTATTATTAGTCGTTTTTTATGTGAATGTCACCGTCGCGGAAGTCAGTTTCTCGCAGGGTCAAGCTGCTTACATTCAAAATAATTTAGAAGCTTCCAAAAAAATGTTTGAACAGCTTTTACTGGAAAAATCAGAAGAGTCGAGAACCTTGTTCTACTTGGCAAAAATTGCAAATAAGCAAGAACAATTCGATGAGGCAGAAAAGCTACTATCGAATTCGTTAGCGTTAGTGCCAGAAAAAGACGAGGCTAATAAGGCCAATATTTATTATTGGTTAGGCATTACCATGGAAAAGAAAGCGGAACATCACAGCATTTTTAGTGCTTCAAAAAATGGTCATGCCGCGTTAAAGCATTATCTAAAAGCGATTGAGTTACAACCTAGCAACAGTCAATTTCGAACAGCGCTTATCAATTTTTACCTAGATGCGCCCTCAATGGCCGGCGGAAGTTTTGATGATGCCATGCTGCATACAAGGTTATTAACCAAGCAAGATCCCCTTGCTGGATATAAAGCTTTAATGGACTGTTATAAAAAGGATGGCAATTTACAAGAGTTGGAAACGGTTTATTTAAATGCGATTAAGCAATTTCCTAATGATCCAGAAATTTATCAAAAAATGGCCTTTCATTGGATGTCGTTAAAACACTATGACCGAGCTTTTGACGCACTCGAAAAGAGTGTCAGTGTTTCTGTTTCAACCGCAATGGAAAAATCGGTGCAACTTTTTTCTCAATATCAAATAGGAATGCTGGCTTTAAAAACCAAAGATAAATTAGACGTGGGTATCGATTCTTTGAAATCCTTCTTAACCCATCATCAAACTGTGGAAGATCACTACTTACCACCAACCGAGTGGGCACGGTTTAGAATGGCCAATTTATTTGAGTTACAAGGCGACCAAAAACTAGCCGATGCTATTTATGAGGCGCTCAAAGAAAACACCAAGGATGAAGAGTTGCTAGAAAAGATTGAAGCTAAGTTATAGCTTAAATCTCACTGCTTTACTTTTGAATCAAACCAACCACCCTATTGCTCTTGATAAATGTTTCGCCAATTCGATTTTTTACTTGATACAAGTGTCGCGTTATCGAAACATATTTAAAATTAAACTGTTCCGTAATCGAGACAGTGATGTTCAAAGGAAATATATTTTATATATAAATCAATAAGATAGGTTGTGGCATGGATGTTGATTAGATATTAATAGGTTTAACCAGATTAAGAAATAACATGGACATATTATTAGCGAAACCCAAGCCCAATTTGGTCAAAAAATTTTGGTATGTGATCCCCATTGTTGCAATGATTACGATGATTGGATATTTCAAATCATGGTTCGGTGAGGCTTCATTTATTGTGGCTAAAGACCACGTTCGAACTGCACAAGTGCAACGTGGTGAATTTACCATAGCGGTACGAGCCAACGGCCTGTTAAAAGCACGAGATGTTAGATGGTTAGCGACTCAAGTTGATGGACGAGTTAGCCAAGTGTTTGCCAAAGCCGGTGAAAAGGTCTCTCCAGACACGCCATTGTTGCAGTTGGAAAACCCGCAATTGGTGCGTCAATTACAGCAAACGCGATGGGAGTTGGAAGCTTTAAAAGCAGAGCAACAGGCTGAGCTTGTGGCTATGGAATCGCAGTTGATGAGTTTAGAAAATAATGTGTTAGAAGCTGAGTTTGCTTATAAAAGTAGCAAACTTAAATTAGACGCTGAGAACAATTTATTACAAAGAGGCAAAGGTTCAATTTCTCAATTGGATTTTCAGCGCACGCAATTAAATGTCGAGCAGCAGTACAAATTGTGGCAATCACAAATGCAACGCTTAGAAAAAATGCAAGAAAATTTAGCATCAAAGCGAATTGCTCAAAAAGCACGATTGGATGTGCTACAAAACCAATTGGTCTTTGCACAAGAACAAGTAGAACAACTCACTTTACGCGCACACTTTGAAGGCGTATTACAAAACATTTCAATAGAACAAGGCCAACAAATCACCGCCGGCACCAGCGTAGCCTTAATTGCAGATCATCATTCGCTTATGGCTGAACTGATGGTTCAAGAGCTACAAATTCAAAATATTCAACAAGGGCAATCGGTGGTGATAGACACTAGGCTATCGACCATTGCAGGAAAAGTAACTCGGATCGATCCTTCGGTGCAAAATGGCATGGTATTGGTAGATGTTGAATTGCAGCACCCAATGCCTGCAGAAGCTCGACCCGATTTAAATGTAGAGGGCGTTGTCGAAACGGCTAAAATTGAAAACACTCTTTTTGTTCAGCGACCATTTTCTTCGGTGCAGCAATCCGATAGCTTGCTTTACAAACTTTCAAACGACCAACAATTTGCTATGCAAACTCAAGTGAGTTTAGGAAAAAGTTCGGTGCGATATGTACAAATTACTGGCGGGCTTAACGAGGGCGATACCGTGGTTATTTCGGATACCTCTAAATGGCTACCGCATTCACAAATTCTACTTAATTAAGGATTGAACATGACCCAACTAATACAACTTTCAGGAATCGGAAAATCATTTTTAACTCAAGAGATTGAAACGCGAGCCCTTTCTGATATTTCGCTTTCAATTAATCAAGGCGAGTATATTGCTTTTACGGGGCCTTCTGGGTGTGGAAAATCAACTCTATTATCTATACTTGGGCTACTCGACTTTCCAAGTATTGGAGAGTATCACCTTGATGGTTTAAAAGTTTCGGATTTGTCCAGGCAGCAAAAAGCAACTATCCGCAGCGAAAAAATAGGATTTGTGTTTCAGTCATTTAATTTGATTTCAGATTTAACGGTTTATGAAAATGTGGTGTTACCGTTAACCTATCAAAAATCATCGAATCGACAATTGCATAAGCAAAAAGTAAAGGAAGTGTTAGAGCGGGTTGAAATGACCCATCGTGCCAACCATTTTCCATCGCAACTATCTGGTGGTCAGCAGCAACGCGTGGCAGTTGCTAGAGCCTTGGTAAATAATCCAGCTATTATTTTAGCCGACGAACCCACCGGAAACCTAGACTCAAAAAATGCGCAAAGTGTGTTGAAATTACTTGAGCAATTAAATCGTGAAGGCAGCACCATTTGCATGGTAACCCACGATCCTCGGTCCAGTGAAAGTTGCACGCGAAACATTGATTTGCTTGATGGCAGGTTAGTTAAAGATGAAAAGAAATCAATAAGCAACAATGCATTTCAACTTGAAAGTGTTTTAGCCTAGGGAGCCAGTATGTTTTACTTTATGGATTTTAAATATGCGCTACGCCAGTTGTTTAAGGCTCCAAA
>JBFHSP010000190.1:0-5745 GCA_041591085.1 Kangiellaceae bacterium
G
This sequence comes from Kangiellaceae bacterium, assembly GCA_041591085.1. Taxonomy (GTDB): domain Bacteria; phylum Pseudomonadota; class Gammaproteobacteria; order Enterobacterales; family Kangiellaceae; genus Pleionea. The sequence goes on from JBFHSP010000190.1 coordinate 2, forward strand.
AGGGAAATTCAAGCATTCTCATTTACAACAAAAAAGCCGCGACTTTCATCACGGCTTCGTCATTTCAAGAAATGAAAATAATCTATTTTTCTTTTGCCACGACCGCTATGTTTAACTCGGCCAACTGCGCAGCATTAGCATGTGAAGGCGCATTGGTTAATGGGCATGCGGCAGTTGTGGTTTTAGGGAAGGCAATCACATCACGGATAGATGATGCACCCACCATTAACATCACTAAGCGATCTAAACCAAAAGCGATGCCACCATGTGGTGGGCAACCAAATTTTAATGCATCCAGTAAAAACCCAAACTTTTCTTCGGCTTCTTGTTTTTCAATGCCTAAAATGTCGAAAATGGTTTGCTGCAATTCCATATTGTGAATACGAACCGAACCACCACCCACTTCACAGCCATTTAATACCATATCGTAAGCTTTCGATAAGGTTTTGGTGGGCGCAGCGCGCAATGCTTCAGGGTCAATTTCTTTGGGCGAAGTGAAAGGATGATGAAGTGCTTGCAACTGTCCGTCCTCTTCTTCGAACATTGGGAAATCAACCACCCATAATGGCTTCCATTGATTTCCTAGTAATTCAAAATCATTCGCTAGTTTTAACCGAAGTGCACCTAGTGCATCGCAAACCACTTTCCATGAGTCGGCTCCAAAAAACAGCATGTCGCCATTTTCAGCGTTGACTCGTTCAAGTAATTTCTGGGCAATATCGGCGGTTAAAAATTTAACAATTGGAGACTGTAATCCATCGAGTCCGGCAGTGACATCGTTCACTTTAATAAAGGCTAAACCTTTAGCACCATACACGCCGACAAACTTGGTGTATTCATCAATCATTTTACGACTGACTTTTTCTGCGCCGCCTTTCAAGTTAATAACGGCTACACGACCATTTTCATCGTTAGCAGGGCCACTAAACACTTTAAAGTCGAGATCTTTTAATAGATCGTCCACGGTGTGGATGGGCATATCAACTCGTAAATCTGGCTTATCACTGCCATAGGTTTCCATGGCTTCACTGTAAGGCATTCTTGGAAACGGATTAGGCAATTCAACACTCAACATATCTTTGAATAAATCACGGATCATATTTTCCATTAAATCCATAATTTCATTTTCAGATAAAAATGAAGTTTCAATATCGAGCTGAGTAAATTCAGGTTGACGATCAGCGCGTAAGTCTTCATCACGAAAACAGCGAACAATTTGATAGTAGCGATCAAATCCACTCATCATTAGCAATTGTTTAAATAATTGGGGTGACTGGGGCAGCGCAAAGAACGAACCTTTGTGAGTTCGGCTAGGTACTAAGTAATCGCGCGCACCTTCTGGGGTTGCTTTAGTTAAAATGGGGGTTTCCATATCTAAAAAGCCTTTGGCGTCCAAATACTTGCGTAAGGCTTGAGTCACCTTGGTTCGGAACATAAACTTTTCCGTCATTTCGGGGCGACGTAAATCTAAGTAACGATACTTTAAGCGGGTCTCTTCAGAAACTTCTTCTTTGCCATCGATTAAAATAGCCGGCGTTTCTGATTTATTCAGTAAGGAAATTTCACTGGCGACCACTTCAATTGTTCCGGTTGCCATATCTTTATTGATCATTGACTCTGGGCGCTGACGTACTTTACCCACTACCTTAACCACATACTCACTGCGTAACTGATCGGCCTGAGCAAATACCTCGCCCATATCTGGCTCTACGGTGACTTGAACTAAACCCGAGCGATCACGAATTTGCAAAAAGATAAGACCGCCCAAATCGCGGCGACGATGCACCCACCCCGCAAGGGTAATGGAAGTATCAGCATCTACTGACATCAAATCGGCACAATAATGAGTACGCATGGTAAAACCTTAAATGTTTGTTGGCTTGGTAAAGTAGCATTTGGTCAATGTTTAAATGGCCAGTTTTAAGGGCTTTAATCCTTCTGAAACCGCCATTTAGAAAGGGGCATAATGGTACGCGAGGCCCTTGAATTAAGCAAGATTGAGGATGAACTTTGGCTGTTTTTCAGCCTAATTTATTTTGTTCGGTCCCACACAATTTTATCCTTCAATTTCATCTTTTCGATTGCAGAGCATAAGCTCATTCGGTAACTTGTCGCGCTAAATACCACAAACCGTCATTAAGCCATTCAAACAAAAACAACACTATGACAACCAACACCTATCACATTCCCATTTGTAACATTTACGCCAAAGGCGATTACACCATGGAGCTTACGGTTGGTAGTGAGCATTCTATAGCCAATGTAGTGCTTGATACTGGCAGCAGCACCTTGTGCATTCATCCGCAAAATTATCAGGCTGAGTCCGACTGCTATTTAAGAGCTACCGCTTACGCACAAGAAGTCAATTACGGAATTGGTGGCTGGGCAGGCCCTGTGATTATTTCCGATGTGAAATTGACCGGATTAAAGCAACAACTTAACTTGCCGACTACTCACTTTGCCTTGGCAACCGTTGAAAAACAGTCTTCATTTGCCGCTGCCGATGGTATTTTTGGCCTAGCCTACCATCATTTAAATCCAGCTTTTAATTTGAGCCAACATTTAACCGAGCAGAAAATTGAGCCTGCCGTTACTTACCCTTGGCCATTTAATCACGATGCTACATCATTCGATTTCAAGCAGTTTAAACATTGGTTATGGCAGCAGCCCGAGCAAGATCTACAACCGCTATTTACTTATTTAGCGACCCATCACAAAGTCGATAATTGCTTTTCCTTTGTAACTCATCGCTCAAGTATTCATTACTCCGAACCGACTTCGACCGACGAATCGCTTAAGAAGGATCCGCTGAATAATGGCTTATTTATTCTGGGAAAAGAGTCAAAATCGAGTCAAACTGCCCAAACCATCAAAGTGCTCAATGATATTTACTACAACGTGCATTTGGTGGGCATACAGGTTGGAGACGGAGCAATTCTTAAGGCTCCAGCACTTGAACCACAGCATTTAAGAGCTTATGCCACCAATGCCATTGTCGATAGTGGCGCTTCAGCTTTGTTGTTGCCACAACCGTTATATCAAGCTTTGTTGGATGCATTTACAAAACAATTTCCGACACTTGCACCTACTTTACTTAACTACCCCGCTTTTACCGGTGTAGAACAAGGAATTAAAGCGGAAGAGGTTAATTTATCCGAATGGCCCGATTTACACTTTTACTTTACAGGGATAGATGAAAACCCCGTCAAAGTGAGTTGCCCTCCGCAAAACTATTGGCAGATAAACGCACCCAAATTTGGTGAAGTCAGTTTTAAAATTTTTCCGCAATTACCCAATTGGCCTAATCAATCATTGATAGGATTACCTTTAATGAATGGTTATAAAGTCACTTTTGATCGCTCGGTGAATAAAACTGGAGTTATTGAGTTTTTAAAATTATGAAGCAAAATTATTTATTTGAATCGGAACGAGCAGTTTACGCATTAATTGAAGAATCCGACCGAAAAGACTACTGCGACATATACGCAAATAACCATTTAATGAGGTTAACCGGCATTCAATTAGATCAAGAGTCAGCAAAAACCGCCTTTAATAAAACTCTTAAGGCATGCTCGAAACAAAATCCCAAGTACTTGTTGTTTTCTATCAAATCAAAAACTACTCAACAAAGCCTAGGATTTATGGGTGTAGCTGATATTAATAATCAAGAACATAGCGCCGAAATTGGCATTTTGCTGCATAGGTACGCTCAGGGAAAAGGCTTTCCGCTAGAGAGCACTAAAGCGACTCTAACCTTTCTGTTTAGAAGCCTTGAATTAAATAAAATTAATACCCGATTTCATAAAAATAACAGACCAATCAAACGACTAGTTCAACGACTAGGCTTTAAACCTTTTATCTTTGATTCGATTGAAAAACAATCAAACGCTGATCTTTACTATCAAATAACCAATAATACCTTATCCGAAAGTCTTTAAATCTCTCTTAACTTGCTGAATTTAATCAATTATTTGTTGCAATAAATACTACAAGCTGTATTTTGTACACTGAGCTGAAAATAACTAATACAAGCAATGCAGGTAGAACAACAAGGACAATTAATTTGTGTGGGAGTGGGCATTTCCATTGGCGCTCATATTACCCCTATTGTCAAAAACACCATTGCTCAAGCCGATATCGTATTTGCCGCCGCTTCCGATGGTCTGTTTGAATTATGGCTACAAGACATCCATCCCAATGTTGTTTCATTACAGCAGTATTACAGTGAAGGTAAATCACGAAAGATAACCTATCAAGAAATGATCGAAGCACTGTTAGAGCCAGTAAGGCAAAACAAAAAAGTAGTTGCGGTGTTTTATGGTCATCCAGGTGTATTTGTAAACCCTTCACATAAAGCGATAAAAAAAGCGCATGATGAAGGCTACCAAGCTCACATGCTACCCGGAATTTCCGCAGAAGATTGTTTATATGCCGATTTAGGCATAGACCCAGGTAAGTATGGTTGCCAGCATTATGAAACGTCGCAGTTTATGTTTTATCAAAGAGTGATAGACTCAACTGCTTATTTAATTTTATGGCAACCAATATTTGCTGGTGATCGCTCTCATACCATTAGAGAAGCAAAATCGGAGTATTTTGAATTATTAAAAAACAAGCTCTACGAAACATATCCATCTGATCATTTAGTAACTATTTATCAAGCAGCTACCAATGCATTCGATCATCAACGAAGTACAAAAGTTAAGCTAGTTGATTTAAATATTAATGATATTTCACAACAATCAACATTGGTGATTCCTCCAGCTAAATCATTAATCCTTTGCCAAAAAATGACATCTAGCCTGAAAAAAGCAAAGTTATTATCCGTTTCATAACAACCATACTAAGGAAATAAAATGAACAAAATAGTAAAGTTACTCGAAACATTAGGTTCCGGCGAAATTGTTCCAGAAGATCAGTTGAATGAATTAACGGAACAAGAGTTAGCAATTGTATCAAGCCGAAATCTCGATGGACTGAAACAATTAGTAGACGCTCCTTCAAAAATTGTTTGCGCAATCGCTCCTGCAGAAGATGATGAGCCTGGTGAAGAGCCTTCCGAAGAGCCGAAGAAAGAAGAAGAGATTAAAATTGCTTAATCCCGTAGTAAAAATATTATTCTTCTGGATTTTTATCAGTTTCTGCAGCCCGTTATGGGCTGTGGAAACTGATCTGATTTTGGAATTAAAGGAAGCTGAAGAGATCGCTACCTCAGATATATCTTTATTCAAAGAGAAATTAAAAGCCATCGAAAGAAAAATCAATCAATCACAGAAGATTGAGCAAGAATATTTTCGATTTTTAATTAGTTTAAAAGACTCTTTAGATGGAAATAACAGCAAAGCAATTACCTCCCTTGAAGAAATTATTAATTTAAGTAAATATGACTTTATTATTACTAAGTCAAGAAATTTATTAATTAATAACTACGCAATCACAAGAGATTGGGAAAAAGGACTTCTTCTTATAAATAACTCTAATTCTCTTTCAGAAAACAGCTCTTCATTTGATGATAAGACGAATATTGTATTTGCCTTATTCTTGAATCAAGTTGGAGATTATGAGCTTGCAAAAAAATACGCTCAGCTAATTTTTAACAAAAAATCAACACCTAAAGAAGCATGCTCCGCGCATACTTTAGTAGTAGAAGCGAGTTTACACCTAAACAAGCTCAATCAAGAAGATGCAATGTCAGCATTCAACCAATGCAAGAATATTAAACAAGAAATTTGGGCCTATTTTAA
>JBFHSP010000191.1:0-5738 GCA_041591085.1 Kangiellaceae bacterium
CTTAGAAAGCTCGCTATTGAGCATGTCAATATTGCTAAAGCTCTCACACAAAAAGGTTCAGAGTTTGACCTATTACTTCATCCAGAAGATGAACTCGTGGTATTTGGGTTAGTTGAAAATAGAGAAATCGTATTAGAAAAATTATTAGCTCAACTTGACGCCCAAGCAACCGCACAATCTCAATCATTAAAGTTTAATATTGGCGGAATGGTTAAGCATCCAGGAGCCTATCCTTTGGCTTCTAATTTAACGATTGCCCGAGCGATAGCATTGGCTGGCGGGCTTGCGGAAAGTGCTTACACCTTGCAAGTCGATGTTACTCGAACTTATTTAGGTGATAACCAAGAAGTTTTAGTGAAAAACTTTACGGTTAATGCTGATGCCCAAGACTTCAAACAATTGACCTTGCAACCTCGTGACGTGGTTAATATCAGGCAGAAACCAGAGTTTAGAGAATATGCTTCAGTCGAGCTAATAGGGGAGGTTGTTTTTCCCGGAAATTATCGGATTAAAAAGGGAGAAACCTTAACTGAGCTTATAAAAAGAGCCGGAGGGTTCAATAATTATGCCCACATTAATGCTGCGGTATTTACTAGAGAAGATCTACGTGTGCAAGAAGCCGTTCAATTGGAAAAGTTAAAAGAAAGATTAAAAGCTGATGTTGCCAGCTCTCAATTAGAAAATGCTAATGCCGGTAAAACCAATAATGTTGACCAATTGCAAACTCTTTTGGATAACTTAGATACCACAAAAGCCATTGGCCGATTAGTCATTGATTTAGAGTCCATCATGAAAGCTGGATTAAATGATGTGGTGTTAAAAGACGGGGATAAATTGTTTATTCCAGAGTTTAAACAAGAAGTCACGGTGATCGGTGAAGTTCAGTACCCAACTTCTCACTTATACGATAAGTATTTATCGGTGGATGAATACATTGAGCGCAGTGGCGGTGAAACCGATAAAGCCGATGATGCGCGGATCTATGTGGTTAAAGCTAATGGCTCGGTCGTATTACCCAATAAGTCGGGTTGGATTTCTGCGGCTGGCGTTACCATTGAGCCAGGTGACACCATTGTGGTGCCGGTGGAAGTCGATAATATCAATAACCTCACGTTATGGACTCAAGTGAGCCAAATTGTGTATCAAATGGCGCTTGGCGCGGCGGCGATAAGAAGTTTCTAATTTAAGTTAAGTGTAGAGAGATAAGAGTAGACAGATAAGAGTAGAAAGATAGTAAGTAGAGATAACTTACTATCTTTCGATTCTCGATTCTCGATTCTCGACTCTGGCACCTCTAACCTCGAACCTCTAACAATAAGCTTATGAAAAAAATCTTACTCGTATTCGGTACTCGGCCAGAGGCGATAAAAATGGCGCCTCTCGCGCTAGCATTAAAAGCCGATACTCGCTTTGAAACTAAAGTTTGTGTGACGGCGCAGCACCGCGAAATGCTCGATCAAGTGTTGGATTTATTTGAACTAAAGCCAGACTTTGATTTGAACCTAATGAAAGCAGGGCAAACGCTTGCGGATATTACCTCCAGAGTAGTACAAGGCGTCGGTGAAGTGATCAGTCAGTGGAAACCGGATGTGTTACTGGTTCATGGCGATACCACCACCACTTTTGCCGCCGGTTTAGCGGCGTTTTATCATCAGGTTAAAATTGGCCATGTCGAGGCAGGCCTTCGTACCGGAAATTTATACTCGCCTTGGCCAGAAGAAGCCAATCGGCAACTCACCGGAGTATTAACCGATTATCATTTTGCTCCAACCGAAAAGTCTCAGCATAATTTATTAAAAGAAAATAAAAATGCTGAGCGCGTTTGGGTAACAGGAAATACCGTGATCGATGCGCTTTTGTGGGTCAGTGACAAAATTAAAAGCTCAAACAATTTATCTTCACAGTTTGAGAAACAATTTTCGTTTTTAGATGCCAACAAAAAACTTATTTTAGTTACAGGGCATCGCCGAGAAAATCATGGAGAGGGCTTTTTACAAATTTGTCGAGGTTTAAAAAAACTTGCTGAGCGAGACGATGTGCAAGTGGTTTATCCGGTTCATTTAAATCCTAATGTGCAAAAGCCGGTTAATGATATTTTAGCTGATGTTGCCAACGTTAAGCTGATTCCGCCGCAAGATTACTTACCCTTTGTCTATTTAATGGAAAAAAGTTATTTAATCATTACCGATTCTGGTGGCATTCAAGAAGAAGCTCCGAGTTTAGGCAAGCCGGTTCTTGTGATGCGTGATACAACCGAGCGCCCTGAAGCGGTTGAGGCTGGAACGGTAAAACTCGTCGGTGCCAATGCTGAGAATATAGTTAAACACGCTACACTGCTTTTGGACGACCAAGAACAGTACACTCAAATGTCAAAAGCCCATAATCCCTATGGCGATGGTCAGGCTTGTCGGAGAATTATTAATATTCTTTTTGATAATTCTTAACTTTGAACTCTCAATTCAATTTTTAAATGCGATTAACCTCGGAACAAGTAAACATCATTAAAAAAACAGTCAATACACTGTGTGAAAATGCTGAAGTTAAGTTATTCGGTTCTCGATTAGATGATAATGCGAAGGGTGGCGATATCGATTTGTTAATCAGTTTAAAGGAACCGATTGAGCATCCTGCCAAACTTTCTGCGAAAATAGCTGCGCAATTAATGATGGCTCTTGGAGGTCAAAAAGTCGACGTACTTTTATTAGAACCATCGGTTAATAAAAAAAAGATTCACGACATTGCAGATAAACAGGGCTTATTATTATGAATAATCAAAAAGAGCTACAAGCTCGAATTGATTTTATAATTCGAGTTATTGATAAAGAGTTTAAGCATTTAGATTACTCTGCTTCTAAACTGTTTTTATCTTCTTTTACTGTCGAACTCGCCGAACGTTTAATTAGTGATGAAGCACTAGCTGAAAGGGTAGAGGCGTTTTCTAGTCGTTTTTCAAGACTACAAGATAATATTGGCGATAAACTTCTGCCTTTGTGGTTAAGTTTGGTTGGAGAAAAACGAAGTTCTTTTATTGATAATTTGAATAAAGCAGAAAAGTTGGAACTTCTTTCTTCTGCAGAACAATGGATGCTACTGCGTCAATTAAGAAACAAAATGGTTCATGAATATATTGAAGACGCCAAAATATTAGCCGATGCATTAAACACGGCTTTCGAAAACATCGAATTTGTTAAACAGTTTTACTGTAATCTAAAGCAAGATATTCTTTCTCGTAACTCTGAACTCTGAACTCTGAACTCTGAACTCTGAACTCTGAACTCTGAACTCTGAACTCTGAACTCTGAACTCTGAACTCTGAACCCCGAACCCCGAACCCCGAACCCCGAACCCCAATGTCTCGAATAAAAACAAAATGCATCGGCTTAGTTGGACTGCTATTCCTAGTCGCTCCTCACATCATAAGCGCTGAACCCTTTATTGCCCCTAATAAACGCTTTGTTCGTGCCGATATCGAGCTACTTGCTAATGTTGGCATTATTAAAACGCCCATAAATACATGGCCGCTCAATTGGGGACCTGTTTTAAAAGATCTGCAAACGGTTAAACTTGAGCAAATCGATGAGCGCTATAAAGAGGTTTACTTACGCGTATTAAGGTTAGGTCGAAAAGAAACTGGCAACGATGCGAGTTTTACCGAGTTAAGAGTCAGTGCCGCACAAGAGGCTCAATTATTACGATCGTTTGGTGATCAATCACGAGAAAAAACTGAATTAACATCGCGCATTGTGGGAATGACTTCACACCTCGCTTGGAATTTAGAAGTGACCGCAGCGCCAAACTCGCTCGATGGTGATGACAAGCATTGGAGTGGAAGCTATCTCGCTGCGGTAATGGGTAATTGGATTGTTTACTATGGCCAAGTGGAAAAATGGTGGGGCCCGGGTTGGGAACATTCGATCATCTTATCCAATAATGCTAAACCCATGCCAGCGATTACCTTGCAACGAAATTATGCCGACGGGTTTGAAACGCCGCTTTTAAGTTGGATGGGGCCATGGAGCATGAATGCTTTTGTCGGTGAGCTCGACGATGTGCGAACCATTGATAATGCAAAACTACTCGGCATGTCAGTCAGCTTTATGCCACTCGATGGCTTAGAAGTCGGGTTGCGCAGAACCGCGCAATGGGGCGGTGAAGGGCGCCCAGAAAATTTTGATTCATTTATTAATATGTTTATCGGCCTTGATAACTGCGATGAAGGTGAGCTTAGTTGTGACGATTTAGCCAATGAACCGGGCAATCAACTGGCTGGCATCGACTTAACCTATCGTTTTAATTTAGGTGTGCCGTTAACGGCGTATATGCAAACCATAGGTGAAGATGAAGCAGGCTACATGCCCTCTAAAAAAGCCTTCTTATGGGGCGGCTCTGTGCATACCTTTTTGTTCGAGTCTCCGTTGCAAATTAATTTAGAAACACTTGAAACCACCGTTGATGGTGATGGAAATGTGGAAGGCCAACCATTTGATGGGTTTAATGTGTTGTATGAGCATGGAACCATTTATCGCCATGGTTATCGCTATATGGGCCGAAGTATGGGGGCTACCATCGATAATGACTCTAAAATGACCTCCATTAGACTGTTATGGCAATCCAATGAATGGGGTAGCTTCGAAACTAAATTTGCTGATGTATCCCTTAATTTTGATAATGCCAATGTAGCCGCACCGGGTGGACATTCACTAGTCACTACGCGCCAAGATTTCAATGAGTTTTCACTTACTTGGCAGCAAGATTTCGGAAGCTATGGCGAGCTGCAATTAAAATATTTAAAACGCAGTGAACCAGTGAATACTCGCCGCGGTTTATTTGAACAATCCAACTTGGGAATGAGCTGGAGTAAAAGGTTCTAGCCTTTTCGAGATACGAGATACGAGATACGAGATACGAGATACGAGATACGAGATACGAGATACGAGTAGAGAGTAGAGAGTAGAGAGTAGAGAGTAGAGAGTAGAGAGTAGAGAGTAGAGAGTAGAGAAAAGTGACCGATATACGATGGCAACAAAGATTTCAAAATTTTAAAAGAGCTTATTTGGCTTTAGAAAGTGCTCTCGCCATTAAAAGCCCTAGTGCTGTTGAAAGGGCCGGTATCATTCAGTTCTATGAAATGGCCTTTGAACTCTCTTGGAAATTAATGAAAGACTACCTGAATCATCAAGGTTTTAATGTCACAGCTCCAAGAGACAGTATTAAGCAAGCATTTCAATCTGAATTGATTAGTGAAGGCTCCTTATGGATTGAAGCGCTCGTTGATCGCAACTTGACCGTTCAAACTTATGATGAAAACAAAGCAATTGAAGTAGAAACTGCAATTAGGCAAAAATACTTTCAATTATTAACCCAGTTATTAAAAACATTTGATGCAAAACTTGTCGAATGAATTGGTTTTAAAAAGCTCAGGGCTAAGTGAGTGCGAACTGGGGCAAATAATAGCCGTTTTACAGCAAGCTCCAAACATAAAACAAGCAATTATTTTCGGCTCGCGAGCCAAAGGCAACTATAAACAAGGTTCAGATATTGATATAGCAATCATCGGTGAAAAGCTCACGCATCAAGAGATCATCCATATCTATGAACAATTAGAACAACATACTAGCGTCCCTTACTTTTTTGATGTCATCGATTATCATCAAATTCAAGACCAAGCCCTAAAAAGTCATATAGATAGAGTTGGGATAAAGATATATGAGAGAGCAGAGGGAATAGAGTTAAGGGAA
>JBFHSP010000192.1:0-5733 GCA_041591085.1 Kangiellaceae bacterium
ATCCACCACTAAAACTCTATCAACCAGTTGAGTTAAGTTATTCTCAACCAACAGTGGTATTTCAAAAATAACATATCGACTTTTGGATGATTCGGCTTTTTCTAACAGGCTGGAGCGCACTTTAGGGTGAATTAAACCATTGAGCCAATTGAGCTGATTTTTATCTGAAAATACAATCTCTCCAAGCTTTTTTCGATTAAGTTGTCCGTCGCTGAGTAGGATGCCCTTACCAAAACGAAGTGTGATCTGTTTTAACACATCTGTTCCTGGTAATACTATTTCTCTAGCTATTTGGTCAGCGTCAATAACTTCGATTTGCTTGAGCTTGAATAAATTTGCAACGGTCGACTTACCAGAACCAATCCCTCCGGTTAATCCAACTTTAAACACCATGAATAATTTAAATTCCCATATGATTGAAGTAGCGAGAAATAATTTCGTCACCCCAAATGATGGCAATCCATCCTGCAATGGCCAAATAAGGGCCAAAAGGAATTTGGGTGTCTTTATCTGAACGCTTTAGCAACATCATCGAAATGCCAATAATGGCTCCAACTCCTGCCGATAAGATAATGACTAGTAGAAGTTTTTGGTAACCAACAAATGCTCCGAGTGCGGCGAGCAATTTAAAGTCGCCGTATCCCATACCCTCTTTTTTTGTGGCAAGTTTAAAAATCCAGTAAAAACTCCATAAACTTAAATAACCAACAAGTGCACCAATAACCGCATCATAAAGTGGAATTGAGTAGCCAAGCGCGGCAGCTCCTAGTCCTAACCATAAAATAATGTAGTTAATCGGATCTGGCAGAATTTTGTGATCGATATCGATAAAAATTTGTACGATTAAAAGTGCTGCCAATGGGATTAAAACTAACGACTGTGCAGAATAACCAAATTGATATCCGGTAAAGGCAAATGCAAAAGCGGTGAGAAGTTCAATCAAAGGATAACGAAGAGAAATATGGGTTTTACACTGAGTACACTTGCCTCGTTGGATGAGATAACTGATGACTGGAATATTTTCCCAAGATCGAATTAAATGACCGCAAGATGTACAACGAGAGCGAGGAAAAACTATATTAAATTTAGCGTCTTTCAGTTTTGGGTCACTTGTTTCTCCCGATACCTTATAGCCTTGCTCTTGTAGTAACTCTTTTGCCATTGCTGCCCATTCGCGAAATTGCATAAAGGGGTAGCGATAAATGACGACGTTTAAAAAACTGCCGACCATAAGGCCGGCAATGACAAGAGTTATAATGAAAGCGGTCGAGTTGCTTTCTAGTATATTTAATAAATTCATTATCCGACAACAGAACCCATTTGGAATATTGGTAAGTACATCGCAACAATTAAGCCACCTACAAGAACACCCAGTACAGCCATGATGAGTGGCTCAAGTAGCGAAGTTAAGCCATCGACAGCGTCATCCACTTCTTGTTCGTAAATATCTGCAACTTTAGTCAGCATTGAGTCTATTGCTCCAGACTCTTCTCCAATGGCAATCATTTGAACTACCATGTTAGGAAACAAATTTAAATTTCCCATGGATATATTCATTTGCATACCAGTCATCACTTCTTCGCGGATTTTTAAAATAGCGGTGCGGTAAACATAATTACCGGATGCTCCAGCCGCGGACTCTAATGCTTCCACTAACGGAACACCGGCTGCGAATGTTGTCGAAAGAGTTCTTGAAAATCTTGCTACGGCAGATTTATTAAGAATATCCCCAATTACTGGCAGCTTTAAAATGGTTTTATCAACTCCGTTCCTATAAGACTCTGAGGTTTGATTTAGTTTTTTTAGTATTGTTACTGCAACAATAATGATTAAAATGAGAATCCACCAATTGCTTTGCATCCAAGCTGATAAATCGACAACTAATTGGGTAAATGCAGGTAAGTCGGCCCCAAATCCTTTAAATAAGTTTTCAAACATAGGTACAACGAAAATCAATAAAATGGCAGTTACAATAAAAGCCACAATTAGAACTGCTACAGGATAAAAAAGCGCTTTTTTAATTTTTGATTTTAATGCTTCGGTTTTTTCTTTATAAGTAGCTACACGGTCAAGCATGCTTTCAAGTGCGCCAGATTGCTCACCTGCTGTAATTAAATCACAAAACAAATCATCAAAATATTTTGGATGTTTTCTAAGAGATTCACCCATGTTGCTACCTGACTCAATATCATTTTTTATCGTTAAAACTAATTCTCTAACAGAAGGGTTCTCTACTCCTTTGGCTATAATTTCAAATGATTGGACTAAAGGAACACCTGCTTTCATCATGGTGGCTAATTGACGAGACATGAGGGCTATATCAGCTGGTTTAATTGGCTTTTTACCACCACCAAAAAGTGGTTCTGCTTTTTTTGTAACTTTTTGAGGAATAACACCTTGTTTGCGCAGTTGAGCTTTGGCTATAGCTAGCGTATCGGCTTTGATTTCTCCGCTTTGCTTATTGCCTTTTTTATCCACTCCTGAATAGGTAAAGGTTACAATCTTAGGAGTCTTTTTTTTGCTCTCCTTCTTTTCGATGGTTTTAGACGCTATTGCCATAATCTAATCCTGAGTCACACGGTTAATTTCTTCAAGTGAAGTAATGCCTTGCATTACTTTCAACAAACCCGATTTTCTTAAATCGTTAACGCCTTCTTTTTTAGCTTGATCTGCTATGTCGATGGCGTTGCCTCCTTCCATAATAATTCTTCCGATAGTTTCTGAAACAGGCATCACCTGATAGATACCTAAACGTCCTTTATAACCGTTGGTACAATTATCACAACCGACTGGTTCATAAATTTTAAATGTTCCTGCTTGTTCTTTGGTAAATCCTAACTGTAATTGAGCTTCTATTGGTACGTCGACTTCTTTTTTACAGTTGCACAACCTTCTGGCAAGTCGTTGTGCAATCACTAAATTAACGCTAGTTGCAATATTAAATGGTGCTACACCCATATTGATTAAACGAGTCAGCGTTTCAGGCGCACTGTTAGTATGAAGAGTTGAGAGTACCATATGCCCTGTTTGCGCGGCTTTGATGGCTATTTCTGCGGTTTCTAAATCACGAATCTCACCGACTAATATAACATCAGGGTCTTGACGTAAAAAAGCTCTTAACGCAGTAGAAAAGGTAAGTCCTGCCTTTGGATTAACGTTGACTTGGTTAACTCCGGCCAAATTTATCTCTACCGGATCTTCTGCAGTTGATATATTTCTTTCCGGTTTATTCAGCATGTTTACACCGGTATAAAGCGAAACTGTTTTACCAGAACCAGTTGGACCAGTAACTAAAACCATTCCTTGCGGTTTAAAAAGCGCATTTTCATACAATTCTCGTTGTTCTTTTTCATACCCTAATACTTCAATTCCTAGCATGGCCGATGAAGGATCGAGAATCCGCATTACAATTTTTTCACCAAACAGTGTAGGCAGAGTACTTACACGAAAGTCGATGGCTTTGTTTTTACTTAGTTTTAGTTTGATACGTCCATCTTGTGGAACTCTTTTTTCAGAAATATCGAGCCTTGACATAACTTTTAAGCGTGCAGCAATTCGGCCTGATAAATTCGAGGGGGGGCTTGATACTTCATGCAAAATGCCATCAATTCGAAAGCGTACGCGATAGTTTTTTTCATAAGGTTCAAAGTGTAAGTCTGAAGCACCTTTTTTAATGGCATCTAATAAAATTTTATTTACGAACCGAACAATTGGTGCGTCATCAGCGCCTCCAGAACCATCATCTTCATCTAGCTTTGTCTCACCGGATTCAATATCTAAATTTTCAAGGTCTGCATCATCAAAGTCCGCTAAACTTTGACTTTCTTGTTCCTCAAGAACTTTTTCAATAAATTTAGATAATTTATCTTCTTCAACTAGAATGGCTTCGACTGTTAATTTTGATTGAAATTGAAATTCATCTAGAGCGATTAGGTTAGTGGGATCAGAAACAGCGACAAATAATCTTCGCCCTCGCTTAAAGATTGGTAAAGCATGGTGCTTTTTTATTAGTTTTTCATCAACAACTGATTTTGGCAATAATTCAAAATCTATTGCATTTAAATCAAATAATGGTAAACCGAACTCAAGTGATGCCAAATTTGCTAATTGTGCGGCTTTTACAAATCCATTTTCTACAAGGTATTTAGCAACTGGACTGGCCGTTTTCGCTATTTTTTGACTGATGTCAATAGCATCTTCTTCAGATATCAGTTGTTCTGAAATCAGGCGCCTAGTTAGTCCACTAATTATAGCTGTTGAAGACATTAATTTTACCAATAAAACTATATAATTCCGTTAGTTATAGCATGGTTTTAAAATAAATTCTTTTATCTTTTCAACTTTAGTCTAACTCTCAACAGCCTGTAGGTCTGAATTGAGCAGATACAGTTGTAGTACAGATCCACTCTCCATTGATTGTTCTATTAAAAGTAATGGTTTGTCCTTGGATAGCAGTAGAAACATCTCCATCAAGTGTTCCTAATACCGTCGCGGTGCCATCTGGATTAACAGTAATTACCGGTTGAGTTGCCATCAGATTTGAATCTGAATAACCTGTATCGACAAGATTTACCACAGTGTTTCCTCTGTAAAGAGTTTCATCTATGAATCCGGTGATATAAGATAATTCTGCCATTGACCGAGTAGTTTGAGATCTTGCTATATAATTTTGGTATTGAGGAATGGCGATCGCCGCAATAATTCCGATTATGGCAATTACTATCATTAACTCTATAAGAGTGAAGCCATTTGACATAATTTTCGTTTTTCTCAATCCTAAATTCACATCAAAATCCTTCAAAAAATTTTGTTTGAGAGTTTTCTAGATAGAGTAATATGAAAAAGGCCGGGGAGTTCCCGGCCTTCTGCTATTAACAACCAGGAGGATTGTAAGATGCTTTCCAAGTAGCTGGTGTTGTTGTAATCGCACAAGTCCAAGTACCATCGTTTGCTCGACTCAATGTAATAGTTGCTCCAGCAACCGCAGTCGAGGCATCTGTTCCTAAAACTACTACTAGAGTACCTGAACCATTGGCTGCAAAAGTAGGAACCATTGCGCCACCAGTCAAATTCGATTGAACATAACCTAAGTCAGCATTGGCAGGAGCAGTATTTCCTCGCATTAAGTTTTCTTCAACAGCAGTTTTGTAAGCTGATAACTCGCCAATTGCGCGGTTAACTTGGGTACGAGCGATATAGTCTTGGTATTGTGGGATAGCAATTGCTGCCAAAATACCGATGATCGCAACAACGATCATTAATTCAATTAGGGTAAAACCCGAACTTGCTTTTTTCATGTGTGTCTCTCCAAAAGTGAGGTTGTGAATATTTCGCATTGTTATAGTCATTTCTTGTGCCAACTTTTTAAAATGACACTAACTCTATGATTTATATTGAAAAATATTGGAGAAGAGTAAAAATAAAAAATGTCAAAGTGTGGCAATATTCACATTTTGTCACTAATTAGTGACAAAAAATGTCACTTTTAGGTGGATTTTACAATAATAAGGTAACCCTCAAACTCAAATCCACTGCTTTAACATGTTTAGTCAGCGCACCAACAGAAATATAGTCGACTCCGGTTTTTGCGATTTGAGTAAGCGTTTCCAAAGTTACGTTTCCTGAAGCTTCTAGCAAAGCATGATGGGAATGAATGTTCCTTATTTCGACCGCGGTTTTCATATCTTCCAAACTAAAATTATCCAGCATGATCACATCAGCCCTTGCATTAAG
>JBFHSP010000193.1:0-5716 GCA_041591085.1 Kangiellaceae bacterium
ACTCAATCGATTATGTCGTTGTTGACGCAATCTCTTTGAGTGCCCACACAGATTACTTCATCTAATTTTTTAAAGAACTCTCAAGACAGTAACCAGACCGCTTGAAGCGACGCTTTCTCAACGTCGGGGCGCGCATTATACGCCACCAAAACACCCTGTCAACATTTATTTTAAAACTTGTTTCAACTCTCTTTGAAACCGTTTTTTCATTCGAAACTTTCATCTCGAAGGGGCGCGAATTATACGCCACCGAAACACCCTGTCAACACTTATTTCTAAGTAATTTTAAGTCCATTTAATCGTTCGCTTTAATGGCCGTCATGGCCTCAGCGAGTCGCGCATTATAAGGATAAAATGGTGCATGGCAAGCACAATTTATAAAATATTTAATTTGATTTTATTTCGATTGTTTTTTGTACATCAACAATACAAAAAGCCTTTCATTTAGACTGAATTTTGTCCAAAAACGATATGAAAGTAGACCAACTACAATGAACATATAAAGTAGAGGCTCATTTAAATCAGATTTGGTTTGCCAGATAAAGTGAATACAGCCCAAAATCGCAATTGGGTACGTTAAATAATGTAGACGTTTCCAGTTTTTCTTTAATTTTCTTTGCGAATACTGATTAGAAGTAATTGCTAATAAGGTTGCTAGTACTAACGCAACAAAGCCAACGGTAATATAGGGCCTTTTGATAATTTCAGTGATCACAAGGCTCCACTGCCAATTTAGAAAGAAAGTACCGTACACCAAAAAATGCATAACAAGATAAAAATAGAAATAGAGCCCGAGCATTCTGCGATAAGATAATACAACTCTCCATTTAAAAGTCTTAGCTAAAGGAGTAGCCGCTAACGTGAGGATTAAAAAATAAAGATTCCATAAGCCGAAGTAGTTAAGTAGCTGTTCCTGCGGATCGGCGCCTAGTTTAGATGTAAAGGCTAAGACAACCACATAAATAAAAGGCGCTATGGATAAACCATGTAAGCTCAGTCTAAGCATTCTTATATACTCTTAGTTCAAATTTTAATTCTCAAAAATAACGGCTTAGGTCCATGCCTTTATATAAATGCGCCACATGCTCGGCATAACCATTAAACATTTGAGTATCGATCCGCTTAGTCCCAAATAGTGATTCGTCTAAAATTCTGCGCTCAGTTTTTTGGCTCCACCTTGGATGATCAACATTGGGATTCACATTGGCATAAAAGCCATATTCGCGTGGCGCTGACTTTTGCCATGAGTTCACCGGAGCCGTTTCGCGAAAATTGATTTTCACAATGGATTTAATGCTTTTAAATCCATATTTCCACGGAACGATTAATCTTAGTGGCGCGCCATTTTGCGGAGGCAGACTTTGTCCATATACTCCGGTGGCTAAAATGGTGAGCGGATTTAAGGCTTCATCCATGCGAAGCCCTTCAACATAGGGCCAATCCAAGCTGAAAAAGCCTAATGCGCCACGTTGCTGCCCTGGCATACGCTCTGGATCGTGCAATGTATGAAATTCGACATATTTAGCTTTACTGGTAGGCTTCAGTTGGCGGATAAGCTCTCCAAGCTCAAACCCACTCCATGGCACCACCATTGACCAAGCCTCAACGCAGCGAAGTCGATAAATTCGTTCAACAGGCGTTGTCATTTTTAATAAGTCAGATAAATTGTAATTTCCTGCTTGTTCGACTTCACCTTCTATTGCAACGGTCCAAGGATCGGTTTTAAAGCTTTTAGCTAATTCTGCTGGCTTGTCTTTACTTAAAGAAAACTCATAAAAATTATTGTAATGAGTGACTGAATATTTCGAGGTTAAAGGCTCATCAGTCGAGAAACCGTTTGTACTTGGCTGTGCTAAAGCGGGCAAAAGAGGAGCTGCAGTTCCAGCTAACAATCCTTTTATGACACTGCGTCTCGAGAAAAACAAAGACTCTTGAGTAATTTCCGAACAAGAATGGTTATAAAGGTCTGGGTGTTTTGAATCTTTAATGATCATATAGGGTCTCATTTAAAGCAGTTAAACTACAGATGCCTAACCGCCTTAAATGTTACGCTCATCAAGTCTAATTGGACTTTAAATAAGCCTATTAGTCTTCTGACTCGTCAGTAGGAACCTTTTTACCCCGCTTGGACCTAAGGCTTCTGCGTTGCCAAAGAGTTACCACTGGGCCAGAAAGCGCATAGCCGCCAAATACGGTAAACAATACTACTGGAGGACTATAAGCAATGAGGACAAAAGCAAGTACAACGACCAAAATGGCAATAAATGGTACTTTTCCTTTCCAGTTCACTTCTTTAAAGCTGGAGTAGCGAAAATTGCTGACCATTAACAAACCGAGAGCAATAGTCACAAGCGAGACCCAAAATCCGTAATCAGCACCGTTGATCTCCCAATCGACACCAAGCCAAACCATTCCAGCTAAAATAGCTGCCGCTGATGGGATCGCTAGGCCTTGAAAGTAACGTTTATCAGCAATTCCAATTTGCGTATTAAACCGAGCCAGCCTTAATGCGCCACCGGCAACAAAAACAAAAGCCGCTAACCAGCCTAACTTGCCTTGACCAAATAGCGCCCAGTTATAAGTTACCAATGCGGGAGCAACTCCAAAAGAAACAATATCAGCCATTGAGTCGTACTCTGCCCCAAACTCAGATTGAGTTCCGGTCATTCGAGCAACACGACCGTCTAGGCCATCCATGATCATTGCCACAAAAATGGCAATGGCCGCCTGTTCAAAATGATGGTTCATCGAAGCAACAATCGCGAAGAAGCCTGCAAACAATCCTGCTGTTGTGAGCAAATTAGGTAGTAAATAAATACCTCGACTGGGTGACTTATTCGCATTCTCTTTTTCGGTCATTAATTTATTCTCTTGAAAAATAGCGTAAAAGCAAAGCTCTGCTAGACTTTCACTATGTTTATTAAGCGCTTAGTGTAACTGTCTTTTATTAAATAACCAATGTCATCACGGCAATTTTGCTAGTTGACAGTGATCGATTTTATGGCAAACTACGCGCGCACTGACAAGCTGCCGAGCTTGTTTAATTTAATACCTAAAGATACTTTTGGATTGGCAATGTCATTGGCTGAAAATCAAAAATTAGTCATTATTGGGCTTAATCAACAGGGTGACAAATTCCGACCTTCTGATTGGGCAGAAAGACTTTGTGGAGGTCTTTGTACCTTTCGTAATCGCCGAATGTATTACTCTCCATTATTAAGACCCGCCGTTATTGATGGCGTTAAATGCGTCATAGTCGATTCAAAATTGGCTTTAGAACAAAGTGAAATGTACCAATATGTTCTAAACTTTGTAGAAGAAAACCAATTAAAAACTGAACTACAATCCCGATAAATTAGAAATTTGTCGCAATTAATGCTGACAAATAAGTCTAATATGGGCATAGTATTGTCAGCTTGTTGAAAACAAAGGCATTTTTATGAATATTAAAAACACGGTTGTTGCTTTAATGTTTGCTTTGTTAATGGCTTCACCATTAGTTGCAGAGCAAGAAATATTATATAAATGGGTTGACGCTGATGGCATTACCCAACTGAGTGATAGACCTCCTAAAGGTGTAAAATATGAGCGTATAAAAGTACGCAAAAGTAGCTCAGGTGAAACGACTTCATCGACAGGTCAACCTGTGAAAACAGATTCCGAAGAAAATGCGGAAGTTAAACAACAAATCAGCAAGGCTCAAGCACAAATGGCTGAAGCCTGTAAAGTTGCGAAAGCTAATTTGCACACGCTCAATACGGCCTCTCGCATAAGCGTTGGCGCTGATGATGGCGGAAAGCGGTTAATGACCGAGGAAGAAAGAGCGGCTAAAAAGAAAGAGACTCAAGCGAGCATCGATAACTTTTGTGACGAACCGTAAGCGAACTGCCTATTGAAAAGACGCCTCCTGTGAGGCGTTTTTTATTGGAGCTTAAAGTTAAGCGATAGCTGCTATACTGAAACAGTTTCCAACCTAAAAGCTTAAACAAACAAAATTTAGTGTTAGAAAGGAGTCCTTGCATGTCGCATGAAAGTGAATTTGGCGATCCTGATATTGAATTTACTTTAGATACTTCGAATTCAAGTAGCGATACTCTTGAAGATGAAGAAGTTTTGCCCAATAAAATTTGCTTACTGCCGCTCTCTGAGCGACCTTTCTTTCCTCCACAAACACTACCGATTTTAATGAACGAGGAAGTCTGGCGAGAAACCATTGAATACATTGCTGACACCAAAAGCAAAATTGCAGGTTTAGTTTTAGTCAAAAATCCTTATCCAGAAGAATCAACCAGTGATGAGTTTAATACGATAGGCACATTGGTTCGTATACACCATCCGGTATTATCCGCCGGAAAAATTCAATTTATAGCAGAAGGTATTCAGCGGTTTCGAATTAAGCGATGGATCACTCAGGAGCCACCTTTTATTGTTGAAGTAGAGTATCCAACCGAACCTAATTACAAAGACATTGATGAGCTCAAAGCTTATGCCATAGCCATCATCAATACCTTAAAAGAACTCGTTCCGCTCAACCCTTTGTACAGCGAAGAGCTAAAGTTTTTCTTAAACCGTTTTTCACCGAATGAGCCCTCGCCGCTTGCGGATTTTGCTGCGAGTTTAACCACTGCCACCCGCGACGATCTGCAACAAGTATTAGAGCTGGTCCATTTGCGCAAACGAATGGAAAAAGTGTTGGTGATGATTAAGAAAGAGCTCGAAGTTGCTCAACTGCAAAGTAATATTCAACGCCAAGTAGAAGATAAACTTAACGAACACCAACGAAAATTTTTCTTACGCGAGCAACTGCGTGCCATTCAAAAAGAACTGGGCATCGCCAAAGATGATAAAACCGCTGACATTGAACGATTTACCGATAAAATAAGTGCGCTGGTCATTCCAGAACTCGCCCTTAACAAAATTAATGACGATATCGATAAGCTCTCTATTTTAGAACCAGGCTCACCTGAGTATTCCGTTACTCGCAACTATTTGGAAGTTGTGACGGCTCTTCCTTGGGGCGTTATGAGCAAAGATTTACTCGACTTAACCAAGGCAAGACGAGAACTTAATAAAGAGCATGCCGGACTTGCCGATGTTAAAGACCGAATTGTTGAATTTTTGGCCGTTGGCGCGCTAACCGGAGAAGTCGCTGGCTCCATTTTATTATTGGTAGGCCCTCCTGGGGTTGGAAAAACCTCGATTGGGAGGTCTATTGCAAATGCTCTTGGAAGAAAGTTTTACCGATTCTCTTTAGGTGGCATGCGCGATGAAGCAGAAATTAAAGGTCATCGAAGAACGTATATTGGCGCCATGCCAGGAAAACTGATTCAAGCTTTGAAAGAATGTAAAACTAGCAACCCGGTTATTATGCTCGATGAAATTGATAAAATTGGAAGCTCGTATCAAGGTGACCCAGCGAGCGCGTTACTTGAGGTACTTGATCCAGAGCAAAACGAACATTTTTTAGATCACTATTTAGATTTGCGTTTTGATTTATCTAAAGTTCTTTTTATTTGCACTGCAAATCAACTGGACACCATTCCACAACCGCTTCTCGATAGAATGGAAACCATTCGGCTATCTGGCTATATCACCCAAGAAAAAATAGAAATTGCTAAACAATATTTATGGCCAAAGCAGTTACATAAATGTGGATTAAAAAAGTCTCAAGTTAAGATCAGCGATACCGCCTTTCGTAAAATAATAGAAGATTATG
>JBFHSP010000194.1:0-5696 GCA_041591085.1 Kangiellaceae bacterium
AGGACGAATGCTTTTGGTTGAGTTTCACCCGCAAGTTTGGATGTACGATCAGGACTTTAAAAGTATCAAGTATTCCTATTTTAACAAAGAGGCAATTATTGAGTCTCATCAAGAAAGTTATACCGATAACAGTCAGGTTGACGAGTCAATGCAAGAAATAGGTTGGAATCACAGTTTATCGGAAGTGATTAGTGCTCTTATCGAGCAAAATTTAAAAGTGGTTCACTTTTCCGAATACGATACGTCGCCTTATAACTGTTTCAATCATTCGATACCTTACGGTGATGGATTTGCTATTCAAGGCTTAGAAGGTAAGTTGCCATTAATTTTCGCTCTAATGGTTGAAAAATAAGCCTCGATTCTTAAAACTCTGGCATATTTGCAATATTTTGTTCAAAACCGGTAAAGAATAAAAGTCCAAATTGAGTAAGCAATATTGCCAGCTGTTGCTATAGTTTAAAGAATATTATCTTAGCACTTCGAATAATTTGAATAATAATTTAAAGCCATTCTTGTTACCTGTATTTCTGTTGTCATTTGTTGGCATTGTGGCTAATTACTTAAGTATTTCATTACTAGCACCGATTCAACTTATTTTTACACCCGCTTTTCTCATTCTTTCACTGAGATTGTTACCGCTTAAGGCTGCACTCACTGTTATTGTTTTGGTATTAACACACCTTAGTTGGCACTGGGGTTCCTTTTATAATACTTTACTTTACAGCTTTGAGCTTGGCATGTTGCTCGTAGCACTGAAACGGAATTGGAACCTTTATTACGTAGATATTGCTTATTGGGCTTTGGTTGGCATTCCTTTAGCTTATCTTCTGCTCTTTATAGATGGGCATCAAGATACTATTTCTAATATTGTCATTTTACTCAAGCAGCCATTTAATGGTTTGTTATGTATTTTGTTGTCAAGTTTAATGGTATGGATTATTCGGTTTGCGCCGATTGACTTCAACATTGAATATAAAGAAAAGAACATCGGTATCAGCGCATTTATCAGCGATGTATTAATGTTGATACTATTGGTTCCCACTTTTCTGATTTTAGTGCTTTTCAAAAATACAATTGATGAGCGAAGCGTGCAAAATATTTTTCAACATAATCATACCAATGCTTTTCTAACTAAAAATCGAATTCAAGACTTTCTTAATAGTTATCGCCAGGCAATAGAGAATTTATCGTTACAAATTGCAAGTACCTATGCCTCTGGGGCAAAAGATGCGCAGCAGCAACTGTCCGAGTTTCATTCTGTTTATGATGGGTTTATCACGATGTTAGTTGCTGATAAGGAAGGGAGGCTTGTCATGAGTTCTCCTGCTCATTTAATTGAAAAAGGAGTAGAGGTTTCCGATAGAGATTATTTTTATTCGGTAAAAAATAATCTCCAGCCATTTTTGTCTAACGCATTTCAAGGAAGAGGATTCGGTCAAGATCCTATCGTTGCGATTAGTGCACCCTTATTGGATGACAATGGTTCTTTTTTAGGCATTGTGGAAGGGTCCTTAAATATATATAAATTTGATTTGTTGATGGAAACGAGTGGAAATTATATTGGCGAAATATTGATCCTCGATGAGGATCGTCGCGTGATTATGGCAACACCCGGGCTACAACTGAGTTTTTTGCAAACAGTTGAGATTAAGCTTTTTCCAGATGAGCTGTTTGAACAAGTTCTTTCTTTCTATGGCATAAATGAGACCTTTGCTTATGGACACTCTTCTACTGAAAATGGCTGGGAAGTTTATTTTCTTACAAATGTGAAAGCTCATTCAGATTATGTGAGTCGTTCCTATCTTTGGTTAATATCAATTGCATTACTCGCAATGCTAGTGACCTTAGTATTTTCAAATGCGATGGCAAAATTAGCGAGAAGGCCAATTTTGAAATTAATTGATAGATTTGAAAGTATGGAACTCAATTCTGGGGCTGTGGCTCATGTGGAGCCGGAGTATCACTTTTATGAACTAAATTTGTTGTTCGAAAAATTTAATCAAAACTACGACAAATTAATCGATGCTTATAGTAGTAAACAGCAAGCATTATCCGATAAAATTTCAGCAGAAAAAGCCAGTGAAGCTAAAACGGAATTGCTTTCCAAAGTAAGTCATGAGCTAAGGACACCATTGAATGCCATATTAGGCCAAGCACAACTCTTGTTAATGGAATCTACATCATCTAAAAATGAACAATTGAATCAAATTATTGATGCGGGAAAGTATTTAGTTTCATTAATTGATGACCTGTTGGAACTATCCAAATCTGAGTCTGGAACCTTACATATTCAAAGTGAAGTTACTGAGTTAAATGAAATTATTGAGCGAGTAGTTCTCTTGTTTGAAGGAGCATTTAAAAAGCAGTTGCTGAGTTTTGCATTAGATATCGATGCTACTCAAGGAGTTCGAGTATTGGTTGATCCTACTCGACTTCAGCAAGTATGTGTGAACTTATTAAGTAATGCGATTAAATACAATAAGCCACAAGGAAAAGTGATTTTAAAAACTAAGTTGATTAACAGTGAAGTGGAGGTTCGTTTTATAGATACTGGATTGGGTATTCCTGTCGAATATTACCCAAAGGTCTTTCAACCTTTTCAACGACTGGCTCAAGAACACGGTCAAATTGAAGGCAGCGGAATTGGACTATCTTTGTCGTATCGATTAGTGACTCAAATGGGAGGCAAGTTAAGATTTATTTCAGAACAAAATGTTGGAAGTGAGTTTTACTTTTCATTCCCAATTGAACGTCGAACTAAGAATAGACAAACTGAAACTAAATCATCGGGGAAGATTAATCTCAGCTCATACTCAATTTTTTATATTGAGGATAATGCCACTAATTATCTTATTTTGGATGCTTGGTTAAAAAAACAAGGCGCAAAAATGGTTGCCGGAGCCAAAACTGGGGAAGAAGCATTGAACAAGCTTTCACACTTAGTTCCAGATTTGATTTTCTTAGATTTGGGTTTACCCGACATTTCTGGATTGGAGCTTATATTGAGTTTACGCAATATGTTACCGAAAACTCCAATAGTTGCATTGACGGCTGATAATTCAAAACACACTCGTACCGAGTGCCAGTTAAAGGGATTTTCTGGATTTTTAACGAAGCCGATTGATTTCAATCAAGTTCAAAAAGAGTTAGAACGATTATTAATGTAGGCGAATTTTATCTCGTTTTTTTACCTAAGCTTTTGGGATTATTCTGCTAAACTTATCTCAAAAGAAAAATAACCTAAGATACTTCATCGAATAGAAAAGAAGAGAATATAGTATGCTTCGAGTAGCAGTAAATGCCTGTACAGGAAAAATGGGGCAAGAAATTTTGTTTGCCGTTGACAGAGCTCCAAATGCTCAGTTAGTTGCTCCGTTGTTACGAAAAGGACATAAGTGGGTCGGTGAGCAAGTTTCAAGTCAGCTTCCAATCATTCGCACTCATGTGGCTATGACCGATGATCTATCGGATGTTCAAGAGCTGGTCGATGTTTTAATCGACTTCAGTTTGCCTGAACATTCCATTGAAACGGCTAAAAAATGTGCTGAAATGAAAATACCTATGGTGGTTGGAACCACTGGTTTTAGTTATCAACAAAAGCAGGCTTATAGCGATGTAGCTACAAAAATTCCGGTTTTAATGGCTCCGAATATGAGTGTTGGTGTCAACTTACTTCTCAAGGTCATAGAAATGGTAGCGCATACCATTGGAGAAGAGGCGGATATTGAAATTATGGAAAAGCATCATCGCTTTAAAAAAGACAGTCCCTCTGGAACTGCATTAAGAATGGGTGAATCAGTTGCATCTGGATTAGGTAAAGTTTTGAGTCAAATTGCAGCATTTGATAGGTGTGGTAAAGATGCCGTGCGTAAACCCGGCAGTGTGGGATTTTCTGCGATTCGTGCCGGTAATATTGTGGGTGAGCATACAGCATTGTTTGCATTAGCCGGTGAAGAAATTGAGCTGACTCATAAAGCGCAAGATCGTCAAACCTTTGCGCAAGGGGCTCTTAAAGCAGCTTCGTGGATTACCACGCAAAAACCCGGTTTGTACGATATGATGGACATGTTGAATTTAAAGTGATTTAACGCCGAATGAAAAAAGCCGAGTTGTTAAGCTCGGCTTTTTGCTTTTTAAAGGGACTATCAATACTTTAATAGACGCAAAAAAATGAAATTGTCTCAACCGCCTGTGCGAAATATCTCAATTTGCAGTGGGAGAAATTACTGAAATCATCGTTCATAAGTGCCCAAATACCACAGGGATATGTCTATCTTATTGATAATTAAGTTTATTTTTTCTACTTGAAGCTAACGAGAGAATACAAAACGATAATATCGTGGTTGTTTCAAATGTCTCAAAGGTTAATATGAACCCATCGCAGCACGGAACGCAGCGAAGGATCAGAAAGGGAAGTCTAGCCAGGATAGGCATTCGTTTTAGGATGAAGCGAAAGGACACTTCAGGAAGAAGTTCACGGAAGACTCTAGAAGGGATTTCTGGAAGACAGTTCAGGATGAACAGTCATTGGAAGACACCTTAGGGAAAAGGTAACTAGGGACAAAGACTTCAGGATGAAGGTAGAAAGGATTGAGGCGACCACTTGGTCGCCTTTTCTTTTTCTGGAACAAATCTGCAATATCCTTTCATTTATTCTGATTTTTATTGTTCACTTTCTGACATCTGGCATGGACAGTGATGCCTCTGATCGCTTAAAATACCGCGATTTTGTCTGAGGCTGGTTCAAGAAATTGGCATGCTCGGCAACTGTTCGATTAGTTTCATTCAAAAAGCGGAATTCAAGTCATTGGCTTCCGCTTTTTGTGCATCTGGAGTACTGTGGAGGTCCCCTTTGTCTCAACCTGCCATTCTTGTTCTTGAAGACGGAACCCTGTTTAAAGGTATCGCAATTGGTGCTGCTGGGTTAGCTGTTGGAGAAGTCGTTTTTAATACTTCTATGACAGGCTATCAAGAAATTCTGACTGACCCATCTTACGCGCAACAAATGATCACCCTTACCTATCCGCATATAGGTAATACCGGAACCAATGAAGAAGACCAAGAATCCAGCAAAATTTGGGCAACCGGTCTAATTATTCGCGATCTTCCTATTTTGGCTTCAAATTTTCGTAACCAACAAACGCTGTCTGAATACTTACAACAACGTAATATTTTAGGTATTGCCGATATTGATACTCGTAAGTTAACTCGTATTCTTAGAGATAAAGGCGCAATGGCTGGTGCCATTATGGCGGGAGATATCGACGAAGCGAAAGCGCTTGAAGTTGCTAAAGCTTTTCCTGGCTTAAAAGGAATGGATTTAGCCAAAGTAGTCAGTCAAACTGAAACCTCTTCTTGGAATTCATCTACTTGGAAACTGGGAGAAGGTTATCAGCAAGCACCGAAGTCACAGTTTAAAGTAGTGGCTTATGATTTCGGCGCAAAAAGTAATATTTTACGAATGTTGGTTGAAAGAGGCTGTGAGCTTACCGTGGTTCCAGCGCAAACTTCGGCAGAAGAAGTGCTGGCGATGAATCCCGATGGGGTATTTTTATCAAACGGCCCTGGCGATCCAGAGCCATGCGATTATGCCATTTCTGCCATTAAAACTTTCTTAGATAAAAACATCCCAATTTTCGGCATTTGCTTAGGTCATCAGTTATTAGCCTTAGCTTCTGATGCCAAAACCTTAAAAA